>CAIJWE010000030.1 GCA_903824295.1 uncultured Chlorobiaceae bacterium | reverse complement strand
TCCATCCTCCGACAGCAACTCGCGCAAGAGCGCAAGGCGCGGATAGATCATCGCCAGCCACTTGGTATGCTCCAGATTGTCGTCGTAATGCTCAAAGGCGCTGCGGGTGTTGTAGGGCGGGTCGATAAAGACACATTTCACCTTTCCGGCATAATAGGGCAGCAACGCCTTCAGTGTATCAAGGTTGTCGCCCTGAATCAGCATATTGGCCGTATCGCGCTCCCCGCAGGAGAGCTCCCGTACCTCCTCCAGCAACCGGTAGGGCGTCTCTGATGCTGCATGAATATCTTTGTCGCGGGTAAGCCAGTGCAAAAGCGGCATAGTCTTCGGTCCTCCTGACGTCAAACACATAGTTTTTCCAAAATCAGCCCGCCATCCCTGCTTCTTGTTTGGCCAGCAAAGGGTGATGGCCGATAAAGATAAACAACGATTTATATTAAACGTGCAGTTTTTGAAGGAGCCAGTTGATCTTTTTATTGTTTCAGTTTGGTTCTTTTGTTCTCCCCTCCGTTTTAATCGTGAGGTAGTATGATTCCGATGGCAAAAAGCTGAAAAACTAAAAAAAGAGCTTGGTGGGAAATGCTCGTTTGCTTACATTTACATCAATAACACCTGCCACGCTTCCCGATTGAACAGCGCACCCGGGCAGGTTTTCGCTTTTCAGGTGGCACCCTCTTTCAAGCATCAGGAGCAGAAAAAAATCGAAAATGAGGCTTTATCATAAGGATAAGGTACAGAGTTCAGGTTGCGACTTTGCGGAATTATTTTTTCATAAGTGAGGAGCTGTTTTATGAGTAATCAAGAGATACTTGACCTTGCGATGACCCTCAAACCAGTAGAGAGGCTTCTGATTATTGATGGATTGTTGCGAAGCCTTGACGAGCCAGACCACAAGATTGATGAGCTTTGGGCTGTGGAAGCAGAGAAACGTCTCAGTGCCTACCGGGAGGGGCGTGTTGAGGGTATTCCCATGGAAGAGGTCTTCAAAGAGTAGATGAAGGTCGTTTTTTTGAAATATGCCAAGCAAGAACTGGATGATGCCACCCAGTTCTATGAATTGGAGTTCAGCGGTCTTGGTCGGCGCTTCAGGGAAGAGGTAAAGAATGCGGTATCAAGAATTGTCGAATATCCCGAAGCATGGCCTCTTGAACGAGGGGATTTCAGAAAATGCATGCTTCATAAATTCCCCTATGTATTGCTCTATTCTCTTGAAAAGACGCATCTCATTATCATTGCAGTTGCGCATCAGCACAGAAAACCAGAATACTGGATTGATCGGGAAATAACATAACACTCCGTCGCCAAAAGAGAGCTTGGAGTGTTGGGGTTGGATTCATCTGACATTGATGATATTCTTGATTATTTCTGTCTGGTTGGAGATAAACGGCATCTATTTTACTTATGGCGACCGTTGCTCAGAGACCCAAAAGATTGCATAAAAAGGCAAAAGAGCTTGCGGTTTCTACGAAATCGACAGAATCTCCTCTTCGAGCAACTGCTGGTTATAGAGTTCGGCGTAGAGGTGTTGCCTTGCGAGCAGCTCTTCGTGGGTGCCGCTTTCAACAATGGCCCCCTCTTTAAGCACAACAATGTGGTCACAGTTTTTTACCGTTGAAATTCTGTGGCTGATGAGCAGGATGGTGGTGTCGGGGAGCTTTTGCAGGAGCGCCTCAAAAATGCGTGCTTCGGTGTCGGTGTCAACGGCTGAAAGGGCATCGTCAAGCACAAGGAGACGGGGTTTCCAGTCAATGGCGCGGGCAATGCAGGCTCTCTGCTTCTGTCCGCCGGAGAGGTTGATCCCTTTTTCGCCAAGCATGGTCTCAAAACCGTCTGGGAAATCTTCGACATCATCGTAGAGCATGGCAATGCGGCTCGCTTCAATCACGGCGTCGGCCTCTTCATCCCGGCTGCCCCAGTTGATGTTGTGGGCAATGGTGTCAGAAAATAGAAAGTTGACCTGCGGGACAAAGCCGATGAACTCCCGCAGGGTTTTAAGCGGAAAGCTTCGGATGTCGCGGCCATCAAGCAGTATCTCCCCGTCGATTGCCTCGTAAAGTCTTGGGATCAGGTTGACCAGTGTTGTTTTGCCCGAGCCTGTCGCGCCTACGATGGCCACTTTTGAGCCCGCGGCAATGTCGAGCGTGATGTTGTTCAGCACAGGATTCTTTTCCTGCCCGGGGTAGTGAAAACGCACATTGCGGAAAGAGAGCGTTCCACTCAAGCTTTCTGCGCCTTGCTCAGTATCGCCTTCTTCACTATCAGGCCTGGCATTGAAAATTTCATTCAACCGAACCTGGGCTGAAGCGGCTCTCTGCACAATACTGGTGACCCACCCGATGGATATGATTGGCCAGCTCAGCATGGAGACATAGACGATAAATTGTGCAATTCCGCCGACGCTCATGCTTCCATTGATGACGTTTATACCGCCGACCCAGACAACCGGGAGGAGCGAAAAAGCGGTCATGGAGGTCAGAAAGGCAAAAAAGAGCGCTTGCAGTTTTCCCAAAGAGAGGTTTTTGCGATAGTACTCTTTATTAAGAATTTCAAAGCGGTTGATTTCGAACGATTCGCGTGTATAGCTTTTCACCACCCGGATGCCGGAGAGGTTTTCCTGCACGAGATTGGTTATTCCGCTGTAGCTCTCCTGAATGCTTTTGGAGCGTTTTTGCATGGAGCTGCCGATTTTATAGACCGAGTAACTTAAAAAAGGGGCGGGCAGCAGGGCAAAGATGGTCAGTTTCGGGGAGATGGCCACCATGGCAATCAGTGCAAAAAAGAGCCGGAAAAAGGTGTTGAGGGAGTACATGATGCCAGGCCCGAGGAACTCCCTTATGGCATTGAGGTCATTGGTGCCTCTTGAAATGAGGTCGCCGGTTGTGGTGGTATTGTAAAAACGGCGGGGAAGTTTTTGCAGATGCTGATAATAGTCGTTTTTAAGGTCATATTCAATATGCCGTGAAGCGACAATGATATTCTGGCGTACAAGAAAGAGAAAAAATCCGCTCAGAAGGGCGAAGAGAAAGTAGAGACCGGTGTCGATGAGAATATCGGAAAGTTCGAAATGCCGGTTCATGGTGTCGATGGCGCGCCCTATGTAGTTTGGCGCGATGACGGCAAAAAGGTTGGTCAGAATGATAAAGAGAAAGCCTGACCAAAGATTTTTTTTATACCTTGATAGATAAGGTTTAAGGCTGAGAAGATTTTTCATCCGTCATATATTTTTGAAGTGACGGTAGTAATGTATAATAAGAACAGGGAAAACAAAATTTCACCCTTATTTCAGTTCTCTTATGGCATTTGATGCGGCAAAAAACTACTACTCAATCGGCGAAGTTACCAAAATTGCTGGTGTTCCTGCTTACCTGCTCCGATACTGGGAAGGCTTTTTCACTGAACTGACTCCGGCGAGAGACACCAGAGGGAACCGGCGGTATACCAACCGTGATATTGCCATGGTGCTTAATATCAAAGAGCTGGTCTATGAAAAAGGGTACAAGCTGGGGAAAGCGAGTGAAATTGTCAGGGGTGTTCTCCGAAGCAGTGAGACCGATCATAAAACCACTGAAATTCTCAAACTGCAGAAACAGATCGGCCATGAGAAGAACCGCCACGGTGTGGTTGACGAACGGCGGATGGTGCTTCTGAAAGAGATTAAAGAGGAGATAGAGGATATCTTGCAGTTGATGGGCTGAAACGAGAAAAACCGGCCTCTCGCCGGTTTTTCTGATCTCATCAATTCGATTGATTACTGAGCATAAAGCACTTCAAACTGTCCGGTACCACCCTTGCAGACATGCTCGACCCAGCGGCCATAGGCGCCACCGCTCCAGCGATACTCTTCAAGGTTCTGTGAACGGAACTGGGGTGCCGCATAACGGACCTTGTATCCTTTTGGAAGAACAATTTTCAACTGTGCATCGACGGTAAAGTCGTTCAGTTTTCCTACCATGCCGTGGTGTACAAGCGGAATGAGAGGATGGTTCAAAATTCTGCGCAGACCACCGCCGGCATCAACCGATACGCCAGGGAAGTCGCCATCAACCTTGACTTCGATACCCTGTGAGTCGGAACGGAATCCAGCTTCCACCGATGCAGGCCTGTTCAGCTTGTCTGCAGGGAAGAGCTCTGCCCAGCGTGCAATGGAGTCAACAATACCGGAGCCGCCGTGAGAGAAACGCCATCTCGTCACACCAACCGGTCCTTTGTCACCACTCTGGGTGCCAATGCTGTTGACCTCAATTTTTGAAATTCTCTGTCCGCCTTCATTCAGAGCCGTAAAGGCCGGTCCGATAAACCAGAACTCACGAATCCAGTCATTGAATGCGCCGTTTGACTGCAACGCCTGCAGTGTCCCTTCCCATGTGTCGATAACATCAGGATTATCGAGCGGCACTTTCATGATAATATCATGGAACTGACGTCCCTGCATGTAGATCGGGTTCGGTACATTTCTTTTGACTGCGTCTGAACGGTAGTAGAAGAGGTTGACAACGGAGCCTTCAAAGGAGAACGAGTGAGAGAAGTCTCCTACGGTAACGGAGCCTTCACCGACGCAGATTCTTCTCTCTTTGGTCTCATTGGCAATGTCAGCCTCTACAACCAGCTTGCTTTTTGTGCTGTCTACAATTGACTCAATAACTGCTGAAAACCTTACGAAACCTTTTGCCGGGTCGAGGGGTTTTACATTAATCTTGATGTTACAGTCAGCCGGTAAAAGGGGAAGAGCCGGTGGGACGTTAACCTTCGCCCGACATTTTACTTTGCCCCACGAGCTGGAACCGCCCTCAAGTACGATCTCATAATCTGAGTGTGCGGTGGTGGTGTCTTTTGTGCCGAAAAGAGCCATAATGAGTTCTCCTTTTTCTAATGGCGTTGAAATTGGATATTTTCAGGAAGTGTCACAGAAACGATTCCTGTTAAGTAACAGATTGCTAGAAATTTAAAGAATAAAAATCAATAAATAAAGTAAAATATGTTTTGAGCCATTATCTGTTTGACGGAAATGGCGTTTACTCTTGGCGGTTTTCTGTCGGGGGTCTGCTTTTCTGTTTTTTTTGCGTCAATTGATAACCATTTTGTTGTTTTGATGAGCCAATTATTCCGGACAATTAGCAAACTGAGTCATTCCCGTTATCTGCCATCCCTGCTGAGCGGAGCTCTTCTTGGGCTTTCGTTTCCATCCTATCCCTTTATTCGCCTTGAAATAGTAGCATGGGTTGCCCTTGTTCCGCTGCTCATCTCTCTTCAAAATGTGGAAAAGCCGGGTGAGCTCTTCCGTCGAGTCTATCTCTCGATGCTTCTTTTTTGTCTGATCAGCCTCTGGTGGGTGAGTCTGGCAACTTTCCCGGGAGGCGTGTTGACCATTATTGCGCAGGCATTTTTTCTCACGGTACCTTTATTTGCTTTTTTTGCGCTCAAAAAAATGGCGGGCTACCGTTTTGCACTCTTTTCTCTCCCATTTCTCTGGGTTGCATGGGAGTGGTCCTATATGCAGCAGGATTTGTCGCTTGGATGGCTGACCTTTGGAAATTCACAGGCCAATTTGAACCTCATGATTCAGTATGCCGATCTTGTCGGAGTATGGGGAGTCAGTTTCTGGCTTGTGTGGTTCAATGTTCTGGTTGTGCTCGCCCTGATTGGCAGCAAAAGGGAGGCTACTGGCTTGGCTGCTGTCATGGCACTGATGGTTGCGGCTCCATTGCTCTACTCCTCGGTGCTTCTCTATCGGGAAGGTATGGTTTCCGAAAAGGAGTTGCATCTCCGGGTGACACTGGTCCAGCCTGATATCAATCCCCACGAGAAGTGGGTAGCGTATAACAGCACTGAGATTATGGAGCGATATTACCGGATGACCGGCAAGGCTGTTCGAGAGAATCGGCCCGAGCTGGTGATATGGCCTGAAACCGCGATTCCATTTTCCATTCTTGAGGGGGCCTATGCTGGTGATCTGCAGTCGTTGCATTTTGCGTTGCGAGTGTGGAATACGGCTCTGCTGAGCGGTTTTATTGATATTGCCGGTGAGCGCAATAAGCCTTATGAGAGCTATAATGCTTCTATGCTGCTTGAACCGGGTCGTCGTGTTCCCCAGATTTATCATAAAATGCGTCTTGTTCCCTTTGCTGAGCGGGTACCATACATCGACTATTTTCCCTGGCTTGGTAATCTGACCTTTTCCTTGTCGGGTATCAGGGGGTGGGGGAAGGGGCGCGATGCCTCCATTATGGAACTCTCCTCTCCACGGCATGGGAAGGTTCTTCTGGCCAATATTATTTGCTATGAGTCCATTTTTCCTACCCTCGTTTCGGAGTTTGTTCGCAAAGGAGCAAGGCTTCTGACCCTTGTAACCAATGACGGCTGGTACGGAACATCGTACGGTCCCTACCAGCATCTGGCCATTGGCAGGTTGCGCTGTATCGAAAACCGTCGGGCGATGGCGCGGTGTGCCAATACCGGCTTGACGGTTGTTATCGATAAATTTGGTCGTACCATTGCAGAAGTGCCCTGGTGGCAGGAGGAGAGTTTGACGGCAGAGGTCCCACTCGAAAGTCGCATGACTTTTTATACCACCCACCCCGATCTTCTCCCGAAAATAGCCTTGGCTCTTTCTGCGCTCCTTTTTATTGCGGCAGGTGTAAAGAGTCGGGGAGGGAAGAGTGCTCTGTAATCAAGAGTCTCTCTCTATGGAATCGGGCAGCTCATGCAGTCCGTAGGCCTTGATTTTTCGGTAGAGGGTTCGTTCAGTAATCCCAAGAGCAAGGGCGGTTTTTCGTTTGTTTCCATGACATGCATCAAGTGTGTCGGCTATGGTCTTCCGTTCTATATCGTCGAGTGAAAGGAGAGTTTCTGTCGGGCGAATGGAGTCTTCGTTTTTGCCGAAGGAGGGCTTTGATGCGGTTGTAAAGGGCGGAGCTGTCAGTGATGTATCGGGCAGAAGCAGCGGGGTGACAGCTCTGGTTTGAACGAGGAGCTGAAGGAGTTGACGGATCTCGCTCACCTCCTGGCGAAGCTGGATAATCGAGCTGTAGATGATCTGGAGTTCATTTTTTTCAGATCTGACAGGATCATGAACCAGGCTTTTATACCTGTTTCGCTGCACAAGATGGCGTTCAAGGATTTCAGGGGTAATGTATTCTCCTTTTTCAAGTACAAGCAGCGACTCTATAAGATTTCTGAGCTCGCGCACGTTGCCCGGCCAGGGGTAGCGGATAAGCATCTCCGCAGCATCGGGGCTGAATCCTTCAAAGAGGATTTTGTGTTTCTGCTCAAATTCATGAACAAATGTTTCGGCCAGCAGGAGGATATCTTTTCCCCTCTCCCGCAGTGGCGGGATCTGAATTTCAACACTGCGCAGGCGGTAGAAGAGATCTTCACGAAATTTTTTTTCAGCAACGGCCTGGTACATGTTTTTGTTTGTCGCAGCAATGATGCGTGCATCAGAGTAGATCGTCTCCGAAGAGCCTACCCGTTGAAACTCGCCGGTCTCAATAACGCGGAGAAATTTCACCTGGGTTTCCAGTGGCATTTCGCCGATTTCATCAAGAAAAATGGTGCCCCGGTCGGCGCTTTCAAAGTACCCTTTTCTGCTTTGCACCGCTCCGGTAAAGGCCCCTTTTTCATGACCGAACAGTTCCGATTCGAGAATGCCGGAGGGAATAGCACCACAATTGACAGGAATAAAGCTTCTTTCAGCCCGCAGGCTGTTGGCATGAATAAAGCGTGCCAGCACATCCTTGCCCGATCCGGTTTCTCCAATAATCAATACGGTGATATCGGTTCCGGCAACCTGAAGAGCAAGTTGCTTGAGTTGGGATATCAGTGCAGATTGCCCAACGATGGTGCTCTCTCGCTTCATCAGTTTTTTTCTCTTTGGTTCAATGCTGAGCCACTTTGACAGGGACAATAATTGCAAGAAACGGCAGCACTTTTACCAAAGCAGCAGCCTCTTCTCTTGATTCATAATTTTTTTTCAAAAACACTTTATAGAACTCGCCCTGTTGAATGGTTACTGCTTTTTCGTAGAGCGAGACCTTTTGGGCCAATGCTTCAGCATTCTCTTTGCTTGTGAAACTTCCGAACTGCAGTGTAAAACTGCTCTTCGTTGCACTGGCAGGTTCCTGTTTTGATTTTTCAGCCACAGGTGGCGGGAGACGCACTGGTTTCTGTATTGGCTTTTTTTGCAAAAGTGTCAGGGGCGCTACGGTTTTCCACCTTTGTTTCTCTGGTACAGTTGGCGGGGGAGCCAGCGAGTCACTCGTTTTCTTCTCTGCAATAAGCGCAAGTTTTTGACTTGTGCTCTCCTGTAAATCTGCAGGCATCTCTTGCTCTGGTGCCAGAGGCTTGGAACGCTTCTCAAGTTTAGCGGTGCCGTTGAGTGCCATGCTATAGGCGGCTATTCGTGATGTGCTGAGCTTGTCAAGCACAGGATCAGGATAATCTTTCAACTGCTTCCGAAAAAGCGCTATTGCTTCCGGCCCACTTTCAGAAAGCAGGGCATCAACAACGGTTTCTTCAGAAGGGCGGGTGATGTTTTGCCGAATATTTTCCAGCAAATAAACCTTATCTTCAGCCACGTACTGCTCTATTTCACGGGCGTAGGAGCGCTCTTCTGCCGAAAGGATGGGCAGAGAGACGAGTGTCACAAAGAGAGCAATACAGAGTGTTGCTGTGTTTTTGCGAAGATGGAACAACCTCTTTTCAGAAAGCATGAATGTTCAATTTGTTTTTGTTCAGTGTTTCCTGCGGAATGTTCACTTCTCCGAATATGCCAAATTTTTTCATATAAAATCAAACGCATTCCATGTATACCCTCTCCCTGAAAGCTTTTGCGAAAATCAATCTTGGCCTTCTCATCACCGGCAAACGCAAAGATGGCTACCACACTCTTGAGACTATTTTTGCGCCAATCAACTGGTATGACACCATTGAATTCAGCGATTCCGAAGTCATTTCGATGAGCTGCTCTATTCCCGGTCTTTCGGTGGACGACAATAACCTCTGTATCAAGGCCGCCAAATCCTTGCAGCAGTTTGCCGGAACCAGTAAGGGGGTGTCGATGCACCTTCAAAAAGAGGTGCCTTTTGGAGCAGGGCTTGGCGGTGGAAGCAGCGACGCAGCCACGGTGCTCAGAGTGCTCAATCAGTTTTGGCAGATTAACGCATCTCCAGTCGAACTGCATGCCCTTGCCGTGAAACTTGGTGCGGATGTGCCCTATTTTCTTGCCATGAAAGGGCTTGCATACGCACGAGGTATTGGAGATGACCTCGATGACCTCGCTCTCACCCTTCCTTATTATGTCGTCACAGTTTTTCCTGATGAGCATATTGCGACGGTCTGGGCATACAAGCATTTCTATCCGCGCTTTGATCGCAAACTTCCTGACCTGAAAAAATGTGTTTCAGAACTTTGTCTTTCCGGAAAAAAGGAGGATTTGGCACTCTTTGAAAATGATTTTGAGCCTGCGGTATTTGATCATTTCCCCGTCGTTCGCCAGGTTAAATCTGCATTACTTGAAGCGGGCAGCATTTTTGCATCACTTTCCGGCAGCGGGTCAGCCGTTTTCGGGCTTTTTGAAAGAGAAGATGAGGCGTTGACCGCTATGAATTGCCTGCCTGAAGCCTATCGCAAAAGCTTGACACTTCCGGGGTTTTCAATGGAGCAATAATCCAAAAAAACCTCAAGCAGCCGAGAATAAGTATCACTCTTATCGCTCATTTTGCTGCTTGAGGTTGCCTGGAATTATATGGGGAAAGATAAATGAACGGGTGTTCGTGATTTATTCTGGCACCCGGTACAATTCAATATTTTCACCATCACTTTCGATTGCTTTGACCCATTGCGGTTTAGGGCCTCTGCCTACCCAGTATTCGGTCTCACTCTTTCTGTACTTAATAGGAGATGGAGTTCTCTGTCCAGCTTTAACGGCCTTTCCCTTTCTTTCAAGCTCCTCTACGGAGATATTATAGGTGGTCATCTTAACCTTGATATCATCAATGACTGCTCTGCGCTCTACGTTGATGATTTCCTGAGCCTGCTTCTGAAGCTCAGCTATCTGGGTTTGGATTTCTGTAAGTGTTGACATAATTTTCAACGGATAATAAATTTTGATTTACCACAACGAAACACCGTCAATTTAAAATAAATTTTGATTTCTTCCTATTCCAAAATAATACTTATGATTTTGTCATATTTATTGTCGTAAGCGGAATTAAAGTAACGTGCCTGTTGTGGCAAAATATCGTTATACTCGTCAGGGGTTTGATTTGCCTGAATACGGAATTGAATATGTTATTTGACTTTTTTACCGCGATAAGCCATCCATCTCTCTCAACATTTTATCGGTAATACCTTGGCAGGAATGCGCAGCTTTTTAGGCGGGAGCAGAATCTGCCAAATCAACAATCCTCTCCTTCACTTTGCACGATCACTCCTCCCGCCATATATGCAAGAACGTCAGCCTCTTCGTAATCTTCGATAAAATTCCGGGAATATACCTCCCTTCGTGACAACTCTTTTCTCAACCGGGGTGATCGCTTTATAGTTGCTTCTGCTTTTGATTGGTGAGCTATTCATTGTAATTATTCTTAATTCTTGAGGGATCTCTGTTATCGAATGCTGCTCACAAATGCCGTCCCTGCCCTATGATTTCGCTGAGTTCGGAGCTGATAAGGCGGAGATCTTCATCGAGAAAATGGGAGGAGTGCAGACGGGCGCGTTTTACCTCCGAAACATCTACCATGGCATCCATCACCGAGTGTTTGAAGAGTGGAGCGGCGCAGAGGAGGGTGCCATCCGGCCCGGTCACAGAGGAGTTGCCCCAGTAGGTGAAGCTGTCCTCATTGCCCACCCGGTTGATGCAGGCGACATAGCTGCTGAAAAGAAAAGAGTAGGTCGATGCAATGGTCTGCCACTGGGTAACAATTGCCGGATTACCGCTTCCGGGCGCCATGCGCAGGGGGCTCGACATCAGCACAAAGAGCAGTTTGGCGCCCTGGTGGGCCAGCAGGTAAGGCACCGAGACATGCCAGAAATCCTCACAGATGGCGACGCCGATGCAGCCAAGCCTTCTTGACGTGACAGCCTTGATCTGCTGACCTGCGGAAAAATAGCGCAGCTCTTCAAACATGCCATAGGTCGGCAGGTAAATTTTGCGATGGACACTTCGACCAACCCCATCCTCAAACATAAACGCCGAGTTATAGACGCCGTAATCGTTGCTTAACTCTATGCCTCCGCAGAGAATGCATATCTTCCTGCTCAGCTCGCAGAGGGGGGCAAAACGGGCATCCTCAATGTGCATGGCAATATCCTGTGCCGCATCCTGAACATTGTATCCCGTGAGTGAGAGCTCAGGAAAGGCGATCGCATCAGCCCCGTCCCGAATTGCCTCTTCAGTCAGTGCGCAGTGTTGTGCAAGATTTTCATCAAAATTGGCCAGCGTACAATCAATCTGGGCTATGCGCAGTTTCGCGTTCAACATCCTTATTTCAGGGTTTAATGGTAGGGATAGAAAAGATAGAAGGTAAAAGAGAGTCCCGCCAGAATCCACATTCCGCCTCGCACCTCCCGGACCCTTCCGGTAAAGAGTTTCAAAAGAACATAGGCAATAAATCCGGCAGTTATGCCGACGCCGATATTAAAGGTGAAGATCATGAGGGCAATCGTCAGAAAGGCCGGGAGAAGCTCGCTGTAGTCGCTGAAATCCATCTTTGTCACCGACTGCAACATGAACATGCCGACCACCACCAGTGCTGGCCCGTCGGCGTAGGGCGGCACAATGGTGAGCACGGGTGAAAAAAAGAGGGCCAGAGCGAAGAGTGCAGCCACAACAAGCGCGGTAAATCCGGTTTTTCCGCCCTGCTCAATACCAGCGGCAGACTCAATATAAACGCCCGCCGTCGTGGTTCCGAAGAGCGAAGCGGCAATGGTTGAGAGCGCATCGACCAGCATCGGCTTTTCAATCTCCGGCAGGTTATCCTTTTCATCCAGCAGGTTTGCTCTCGACGACAAGCCGAAAAGGGTGCCCATCGTATCAACAAAATCCATCACCAGCACACTGATGATGACGCTGGCAAAGCCCCAGGTCAGCGCCCCCTGCAGGTCTATTTTCATAAAGATCGGTTCGATGGAGGGCGGCATACTGAAGGCTGTTGCAGGAAGGGGAACGAGGCCGGTCAGCAGAAACGCTCCCGTTGTCACGATCATCCCGGCAAGGATTGCGCCGGTGACTCGCTGGCTGAGAAGGACGGCGGTAAGGAAAAGACCGCCAAGGCTCAACAGTACCGGGAGTTGCGCAAGATTGCCGAGCTGTACCGGTGCACCGGGCACACCGAGCGTTACGACCCCCATCTCGCCGAGGCCGAGAAAGGCGAGAAAGAGACCGATTCCCCCTGAAAAGCTGTGTTTGAGCGAAGAGGGAATCGCCTCAGCCAGCCATTGGCGCAGCCCCCCGATGGTAATGAGGGTAAAGAGTACACCGCCGATAAAGATGGCCGCCATCGCCGTCTGCCACGAGTAGCCGAGCGTCTGCACCACCGTATAGGCAATAAAGGCATTTTCGCCCATGTAGGGTGCCACCGCAAAAGGGCGTTTGGCGTAAATCCCCATCAGCAACGTGCCAAAGATGGAGGTGAGAATGGTCGCCGTCATTGAGGCCCCTTTGGGAATACCAGCCGCTGCAAGGATGGCTGGGTTAACAATAATGATGTAAGAAAGCGTAAAAAAGGTGGTGATGCCGGCAATTATTTCCTGCCGGTAGCTTGTACCGTGCCGGTCGAAATCGAAGAATGAGCGTAGTGTCATGGTCGGATATCATTTTATAGCGGGAAGCGGGTTTTATAAGCTCAAGATACATATAAAGCGTGAAAACGTCGATGCGTAAACGGCTAAAAAGGGTTACTTTTCGTCAAGTTTGACCATCTCTGAGTGTGAGCAAATCGCCCGAATTATCGTAAACGATGCATAAAGAGTCTTCATGGAAATAATTGATTTCAAGAAGGAGTTGAAGCATCTTTATCACGCTTCAGCCAAAGAGGTTATTAGGGTTGATGTTCCTCCCATGAATTTCCTGATGGTGGATGGTGAGGGCGACCCCAATACCTCACAGGCCTATGCTGAGGCAATTGAGGCACTGTTTGCGGTCTCCTATACCGTGAAGTTCTTGCTCAAGAAGGGGGAACTCGCCATTGATTATGGAGTCATGCCCCTCGAAGGACTCTGGTGGGCAGATGATATGACGACCTTCTCGCCTGACGATAAATCAAACTGGAAGTGGAGGGCGATGATTATGCAACCCTCGTTTGTCACTTCTGACCTAATCGAACGTGCTTTGGCGGAGGTGAAAAAGAAGAAGAATCCGGCGGCCATATCAAAGGTGCGGTTTGCATCATGGAGTGAAGGGGAGTGCGCACAAATCATGCACATCGGGCCCTTCTCCGAAGAGGTCCCGACAATTGAGCGGCTTCACCGCTTCATTGACGTTAGCAACCGGCAGCGAACCGGCAAACATCATGAAATTTACCTGAGCGACATTCGCAAAGCCGATCCGAAAAAATGGAAAACCATTATCCGGCAGCCGATGCTGTGATGTCGACCACTTTGCACCTCGTATTACATTGAAAAATTCTTTGCAGTCGATTCAGTCAAGCCGTTAATCCGCTGATTATGGCAATAAGGATGTTGTTGCTGCGTGATTAGTCGTTATTTTATTCTGAAAAATAGCTGTTAATGGAGGTTGCTTTCGGGATGTTTTTTTTCTTAAAACGGTATTACCCTGTTTTCAAATCAAGATGCTTAACTCCTGTCCTTGAAATTGCGGAGCATTCAAACAAAGCTGACGATTTGAATTCAATCATTTCAAAGCATTCCCCTGCTGCCATATCTGACTAACTTTAGCGGCATGGATTGTGCCTCGTGTGGTTCATTTTGCTGGTTTGCTCCAATTATCCGTACCTTTATCGTAATTTGGTTCCGGACAAGAACAGAAGAGGTGTAACAAGCCTTGTTGACCTCTGTTTCGTTGCAGGGCTTGATCGGCACGGGCACCTTTTTCCGAATCAGCCATCAGGAGCAAAAATAAAGTTGTTTTATCGTCTTTATTGGAGAGCATTATGACTGTCATCGAACAATTGAAACACGAAGCCGAACTCCTTCCGGAGCCATTAGCTCAAGAGGTATTGGACTTTTTGTTGTTTGTACGTACGCGTCGCGCAAAGGCGTGGCCTCCGGCTTTTTTTGAGCACACTGCAGGAGCATGGAAAGGGGAGCCGCTTGAACGATCTCCACAAGGAGAACAGGAAGAACGTTTGGAATTGGAATAATGTGGCTACCCGACACTAACGTCTGGATTCGTTATTTGAATCCTCAATTATCTCCAGTAAAAGCTTGTTTCTTGCGGTATCCAGCCGACAAGATATTTCTGTGTGATGTTGTGAAAGCGGAACTGTTCTGCGGCGCATTCAAGAGTCCGCGCCGTGACAAAAATCTGGCTCTGCTTGACGAATTGAGTAATGGTTTTTTATCACTTCCATTTGATGGTAATGCAGCCCACCACTTTGGTCGAATCCGCGCTGATCTTGCCAAGTCTGGTAACCCGATTGGCCCTTATGATCTTCAGATTGCAGCCATTGCTTTAAGCCACTCTTTAACGTTGGTAACACACAATACAAGAGAGTTTTCGAGAGTGGACGGCTTGCATCTTGAAGACTGGGAAACGTAACCCTTGCGCAAACAGTTCGGCAACTATCTCTGTCGCAACCGTGTTATTTTGTTGCAAGAGGTCATGAAAAGTATTATAATGGACAAAATTAATCCAGTTTTTGTTCTTTACTCATAACCATAACCCAAAAAAAAGAAAATATCATGAGTGTACTCGTCGGCCGCAAGGCGCCTGATTTTGATGTCGCAGCCGTTGTCAATGGCTCGCAGTTTGTTGATTCGTGCAAGCTTTCTGATTACAAGGGCAAGTATGTGGTGCTCTTCTTTTATCCGCTTGATTTTACCTTTGTCTGTCCGACAGAGTTGCATGCCTTTCAGGAGAAGCTTCAGGAGTTCCGTGACCGCAATGTTGAGCTGATTGGCTGTTCGGTGGATTCCAAATTTTCTCATTTCGCCTGGCTTACTACTCCGAGAACCCAGGGCGGTATCAAGGGCGTTACCTATACGCTGCTTTCAGATCTCAACAAGACCGTTGCAGCCGATTATGATGTCCTGCTCGAAGGCGCAGGAATTGCACTCAGAGGGCTCTTTTTGATCGATAAGGAGGGTGTGGTGCAGCATCAGGTCGTCAATCATCTTGCTCTTGGCCGTAACATTGATGAGGTCATCAGGCTGGTTGATGCATTGCAGTTTACCGAAGAGCATGGTGAGGTTTGCCCGGCCAACTGGAACAAGGGTGATAAAACGATGGCCCCGACACAAGAGGGTTTGATTGAGTTTTTCGAGGAGACCTGATAACCCTTGTTATTTCGACGAACGAAGTGAGGAGAAATCTTGCTGCGGGATAACCCGGATTTCTCGCTGACGTTCGAAATGACATGTAAGGTGATCGTGCAGGAATAAGGGTTCTATAGTCATTTATTGCAAGTTACAGCCCTCCCCGCGCTTCAAAGAAAAGGCGGGGGAGGGCTGTATCAGTTTAGTAGGCTTTTGCGAAGACAACCTTGCGTGCCGCTGGCTGCCCTGAGTAGATGCAGGTGCCGGGTTCGTCAATGCGATATTGTGCAATATAGTCGGCCTCTTCAGGGAGTACCCTGATGGTGGCTTTGGTCTCTGCCTTGATTTTTGCTTCAGTTTCTGCCGTACCGTCCCAGTGGGCGATCACAAATCCCTTTTCAACAGCCACCTTGAACTCTTCATAACTCTGCACTTCAAAAGTGTGCTCATTGCGGAACTGGAGCGCACGATCGAACATGCTTTCCTGAATGGTGTTCAGAATTTCGCTGATGCGATCCGGCAGGGTTTCGTCGAGCGCCAGTTCGGTTTTTTCGAGCGTGTCGCGTCGAGCGGCAATGCAGATACCGTTTTCGATATCGCGCGGTCCGAGTTCGATACGGATGGGAATGCCCTGCAGCTCATATTCGGCAAATTTCCATCCGGGTGAGTTCTGTTCACTGCTGTCAACAAAAGCCGCTACGCCGTTTTTGTTCAGTTCGTGGGCAATGGCGTTGGCCCGTTCAATGACGGCGGCCTTGTTGCCCCTGAGAATGGGAATGATAACCACCTGGCGTGTGGCAAGTTTCGGCGGCAGCACCAGACCGCGGTCGTCCGAGTGGGCCATGATCAATGCGCCGATCAGTCTTGTTGAGACGCCCCAGCTTGTTGCCCAGACGTAGTCAAGTTTTCCCTCTTTAGTCTGGAACTGGCAATCGAATGCTTTGGCAAAATTTTGTCCGAGGTTGTGGGATGTTCCGGCCTGGAGCGCTTTGCTGTCTTGCATCATCGCCTCAATGCACCAGGTATCGACCGCACCGGCAAATTTTTCGTTGTCGGTTTTCTTGCCCATGATGACCGGCATGGCCATGTACTCTTCGGCAAAAGTTTTGTAGACGTTGATCATACGCAGCACCTCTTCCTGTGACTCCTCCGGGTTGGCATGAGCGGTATGCCCCTCTTGCCAGAGAAATTCGGTGGTTCTGAGGAAGAGGCGGGTTCTCATCTCCCAGCGTACCACGTTGGCCCACTGATTGATCAGGATCGGCAGGTCGCGGTATGACTGTATCCATTTTTTGTAGGAAGACCAGATGATGGTTTCCGATGTCGGGCGGATATAGAGCTTTTCGGCCAGCTCTTCGCCACCGCCGTGGGTGACCACAGCACATTCAGGGGCAAACCCTTCGATATGTTCAGCCTCTTTTGCGATGAAGCTTTCGGGAATAAAGAGCGGAAAGTAGGCATTGACATGGCCGGTCTCCTTAAACATGCGGTCGAGTGCGGCCTGCATTTTTTCCCATATCGCATAGCCGTTTGGTCGTATGACCATACATCCCCTGACATCGGCATAATCGGCCAGTTTTGCTGAGCGTACAAGGTCAATATACCACTGGGAATAGTCCTCGCTTCTTGAAGTGATTTTATCTGCCACTTTTTTTGTTAAATGATTGTTACGGAAAAAGAGTAATGTGAAAAAATATACAACCTGCTAATCAAACTTTTTCATCTTTTCCATAAGCTTTTTCAAATGCGCTTTTTCCTCTGCTCCGAGCGGTTTTTGGTTGTCAGCAACTTCCTGATATCCTGCAGGCACACTGAATTGTGAAGAGGGAACTGTTTTTGTCGAGATTTGAACAACTTCCATAATGTATTTTCCGTTATCGTTATATTGCACGATCCTGACGGGGAATCCTTCAATGCCTTCCGTACTGAGTTTTTTTGATAGTTGTGTATTGGAGAGTCGCGGATTTTGTGATTGCAGGATTTGGAAGGTCGAGAAATCGCCAAGATCCCGGGTTACCCAGAGTTCCAGTTTTTCGGTTGTGCTGGTGAGCATGATGTGCTGGCAACGGTACCCTTTTATGGTTTGCTCTCCGAGCTTTGCAAGGGTGTAGTTGCTGTCGAAATCGAGCAGCAATGCATTTTCGGCAGCGGTTTTCAGGTTGACGATGCTGTAATTTTTCGCCCGGTGGTTGATGATGCATGCCTGGTCTGGCTGGGAGGCTTTTGTAATGACCGTGGTTTTGAGCGGATCAGGTATTTTGTTCATTTGCATGACCATGTCCATGCGTTGCGCCGTTGCTCCAAACGAGTAGGTGACCTTGGCTGAACCGTTCGGCATGGTCAGTGCCATAGCCATGATGCCGGTGAATTTAGAAGCGGCTGAAGCGGGAGCGACTTGAGCGGCAACAAGCAGCAGAAGCAGTGCAAGAAGAACTTTTTTCATCGTGTCGGTGACTTGGTTTTTGGGCTATGTGATTTTTTATTTTGTGAGGGGGTCGTTATCAATTAAGAAAGATAATGTACTCTTTGTAATGGCCAGGTGAACGGATTTTTTTTTAAAGAGCGGTCGCGATGGTGTACCTTAGTGACTTTTGCTGTTTCCATGTAGAATGGGGCAGCGTGAACGTTTGGCTTGACGGGGTGTGATGGACGAGGTGAAAGAGTGGGAGGTGGTTGAACTGCTTAAAACAACCACTGATTATTTTGTGACGAAAAAGGTCGATGAGGCTCGTATCAGTGCGGAATTGCTGTTGGGTCATGTGCTCGCAAAGAGCCGCCTTGAACTCTATCTGCAGCACAACAGGCCGGTATATAAGGATGAGCTTGACCGCTTCAGGGCACTTTGCCGTCAGCGGATTGAAGGTCGTCCGTTGCAGTACATAACCGGAGAGCAGTACTTTTACGGGTTGCAGTTTTTTGTTGATGAGCGGGTGCTTATTCCACGTCCTGAAACCGAACTGCTTCTGGAACAGGTGCTTCATTCACTTGGCATGACAGGTCGAGGGGGCTCCAGTAAGGCCAAGATTCTTGATATAGGAACGGGAAGCGGCTGCATTGCCCTGACGTTGGCGAAGCTCTGCCCTCAACTGAGGGTGAGTGCCGTTGATTGCTCTTCCGGCGCTCTTGAGGTTGCCCGCATCAACGCGGCAACGCTTGGGGTAGAGTCGCAGGTCGTGTTTATTCAGGCCGATCTCTTTAATGACTCTTTTGCAGCCAAACTGCCCGAGGCGGCCTATGATTTGATTGTCTCCAATCCGCCCTATATTCCAGCGCTTGAGTGGGAGACTCTTCAGCGGGAGGTGAAGCAGTATGAACCTAAAATTGCTTTGACCACGCACGACGGGCTGGAGTGTTACCAGGCGATTGCCGCCCAAGCAGTAAAGCTCCTTGTTCCGGGAGGAAGGCTCTCTTTTGAACTTCATGCCGACGGGGCCGCCGCAGTGTTGGAACTGATGGTAAATAATGGTTTCTGCGGCATCAGCGTCGAAAAGGATTATTCCGGCCATGACCGGATTTTATCGGGTACTTTTGGCTGAAAAAAGAAGGGGATCGCTCTTTTTTTCGTGAAAAGAGAACGGCGGCGCTATATTACAGCTCTTTATCTATCATCATGATTCAACCGGTGAGGAGAAGATTAGTTTTTATAAATTCACAGATTTGTTTCCTCTCTGCTAAATTGCAATTGCTATGGGTGTACGTTGATGGGTTTGCGTGAACTCAATATACGAGAGCGGCAGGTTCTTGGTATTATTATCCAGGCTTATGTCGTGACTGCTGCTCCGGTCGGCTCGAGGTATATTGCCAAAAATTATAATCTTGGCCTTTCGGATGCCACGATACGCAATGTCATGGCTGAGCTTGAGAGTGAAGGCTATATCAGCCAGCCGCATACCTCCGCAGGAAGAATTCCGACGGATAAGGGATATCGCTACTATGTTGACCTTATCATGACCTTTCAGTCTCTTGATGAGCAGGAGAAAAAGCGGATTGAAGAAAATATCGGTCATCTCAGCATCGATCGAACGGGTACCTCTTCCGATGTTCTGCTCTCAGCCGTAAAGGTTCTTGGAACAATTTCAAGGCAATTGAGTGTTGTGTTGTCACCGACGCTCTCAAATGCGATTTTTGAGAAGCTCGACATGGTGCTGCTGAGTTCGACCAGAATGATGGTTATTCTCTCCATCCAGTCGCTCTTTGTCAAGACCATTGTCATGGAACTTGATCTTGAGGTCTCGCGCCAGACGGTTGACGGGGTGGTCGATATGCTTAACGAGCGGTTGTCGGGGTTGACATTGGCTGAAATTCGTCGATCAATTACCCGGCGTCTCTCGGATTGCAGTTGCGACAGTGGCCTGAAAAATCTTATTGTCCGCTCTGCCGGTACACTGTTTGACGAGTCGCCCATTTTTGAACGGCTCTACATCTCCGGTACCGAATATATTGTTGATCAGCCCGAGTTCAAGCAGCCCGACAAGGTTCGCGAGCTTATTACCATGATCGAAGACAAGTTCAGCATGGCCAAGCTTGTTGAAAACAGCGGCCCATCGCGCATGGATATTACCATCAGTATTGGCAAGGAGAACTGCGAACGGCACGCCGAAGAGCTGACCATTGTTTCAGCGCCCTATTATGTCGGAAACATGGTTGGAAAACTTGGAATTCTCGGGCCGAAAAGAATGGATTATGAACATGCGGTTCGTGTGCTCAATTATATGGCCGACAGCCTCTCAACAACGCTGTCGGGAGTTAACTAAAAGTAACGTAATTTATGACAAAGAAAGTAATGGACCAGCAAGAGAACCATAAAGAGTCTCCAGAAGAGATAACCCAGAGCGGTGAATTTCAGGACGATGTATTCAGTACAGCAGAGTGGTCGCAGGAGCAATCAGCACCGCCAATCGACGCTGTGGCCGCCAGAATAGCCGAACTTGAGAGTGAGCTGGAGCGACAGAAGGAGCAGGTGGGCAAGTATCGCGACGAGCTGTTGCGCAAAGCGGCAGATTTTGAAAATTTCCGCAAGCAGAAGGAGCGCGAGGCAATGATGGCCTCTTCGAGGGCTCTCGAGAATGTGATCAGGGGGCTGCTTCCGGTTGTTGATGATGTTAAACGCATTCTTGCGTTTGCTCCCGTCGATAGTGAGAAGGCCGGAGAAGCGCGTCCCTACATTGAGGGTGTGGAGATGGTCAAAAAAAATCTGGAAAAATGGCTTGCTGAAAAGGGGGTCAAGGCAATAGAATCGAAGGGAATGAAGCTTGATGTCAATTTCCATGAAGCCATCTCTCTGGTCGATCACCCTGAAGCAGAGCCGGAGATGATTATCGAAGAGTACCAGACAGGCTATCTCCTGGGAGAGAAGGTGATCCGCCACGCGAAGGTCATCGTTGCCCGGTAGGGGTGGTACTTTTTTAACAATGAACGATATACAAGTAAATTTGCAGCTCTTATTATGAAGAAAGAATATTACGAGGTGCTTGGTGTGGGCCGTACGGCTACCAAGGACGAGATAAAAAAGGCATACCGCAAGCTCGCGTTGCAGTTTCATCCCGACAAGAATCCCGACAACAAGGATGCTGAGGATCACTTCAAGGATGTGAACGAAGCTTATGAAGTGTTGAGTAACGACGACAAACGGCGCCGTTACGACCAGTTCGGCCATGCCGGTGTTGGTTCATCTGCCGCATCCGGTGGCGGACAGCCGGGCGGTGGTGCCGATTTAAACGATATTTTCAGTGCCTTCAATGATATGTTCAGCGGCAGGAACAGGGGAGGAGGTTCTCCCTTCGGTTTTGAAGATGCTTTTGGTGGAGGAGGCAGAAGACGCGCCTCGGCAGGTATTCCGGGTACCGATCTGAAAATCCGTCTCAAGCTGACCCTTGAGGAGATTGCAAAGGGTGTCAAAAAAACTCTGAAGATCAAACGGCAGGTAACCTGCAAGGAGTGTAACGGCAGCGGCTCCAAATCGGGCGCAACAGAGAACTGTCAAACCTGCCACGGCAGCGGAGAGGTTCGGCAGGTTTCAAAGACGATGTTTGGTCAATTTGTCAATGTTGCCGCTTGTCCAACCTGCGGCGGTGAAGGGCGGATGATCAAGGATCGTTGTACGTCATGTTACGGAGAAGGGATAAAGCTTGGCGAGGTGACCGTCGAGGTTACCGTTCCATCAGGAGTCGAGGATGGAAATTACCTGCCTCTGCGCGGCCAGGGCAATGCGGGCCCGAGGGGTGGTGCAGCCGGAGACCTGATTGTGGTATTTGAGGAGATTCCGCACGAGCTCTTCTCCCGCAACGGAAATGATGTGATCTATAATCTTGCTGTCAGTTTTCCAGACCTTGTTCTCGGCACAAAGGTAGACGTTCCCACGCTTGATGGCGCGGTCAAGTTGACCATCCCTCCTTCAACGCAGCCGGAGACCATGCTTCGCATAGCGGGTCACGGAATAGGTCATCTGAGAGGATCGTCAAGAGGTGATCAATATGTGAAAGTCAACGTTTTTGTTCCGAAAGATCTTTCACACCAGGATAGGGATCTTCTGAAGGAGATGAAAAAATCCGCAGCGATTTCACCCTCTGCCCATAACGACAAGAATGCAAAAGGCTTTTTTGAAAAAGCCCGGGATATCTTCAGCTAATAAGCCTTCCCTCTTGCGCAATACAAAAAAAAGGCCGGTAGCAATCCGGCCTTTTTTTTGATGTGAACAGACCTTACTTCAGCAATTCATTGGCCAGCTCAACCAACTCATCGAGTTCTTCCGGTTCGTTGTTCGCGTAGTTTCTCTTCTCATCAGGATTTGAGATAACGTCAACAATATTTCGTACAACACTCTTGTTGAACGCGGTTGGCATCAAATGGTTCCGGGTGGGCTCAATCGAGTAGGCAATTGAGGTTGCCACAGCCATTTTGATTTCCGGAGTCACTTTTTTAATGCCGCTTGTAAAGAGTCCCCTGAAGAGACCAGGGAAAACAAGGGCATTATTAACCTGGTTTGGCAGATCCGAGCGACCCGTTCCAACAACGCTGGCACCAGCCTTGTAGGCGAGATCAGGCATGATTTCCGGTTCAGGATTAGCCATGGCAAAGATAAACGGTGAAGGGTTCATCCCCTCAACCATTGCCGCAGTGACAATGTTGCCAATCGAGACGCCGACAAAAACATCAGTACCAACCATCGTGCTCTGCAGATCGCCACAATGCTTTGCCTTGTTGCTGATTGCAGCAATTCCCTGCTTGATTGCATTCATACCCGGACGGCCTTCGTAGATGGCGCCCTGCGTATCAACAAGCACAACATCCTTCACCTTTGCATGAATGAGGAGTCTTGCAATGGCTATACCGGCAGCTCCGGCACCATTGATGAGAACAGAGAGATCCTTGATGTCGCGTCCGGTAACGCGGCAGGCATTGATGATGGCCGCCAGAGTAACGATAGCGGTACCGTCCTGATCGTCGTGAAATACTGGAATGGAGAGCTCCTCTTCAAGGCGCTCAAAAATTTCAAAACATCTCGGCGCTGAAATATCTTCAAGATTGATACCGGCAAAACTTGGTTCAATCATCTTGCAAAATTTGATGATCTCTTCAACATCGGTTGAGTTGACGCAGAGCGGAATGGCGTCAATATCGGCAAACTCCTTGAAAATGATCGCCTTGCCTTCCATGACAGGCATTGCAGCCTCTGGGCCAAGGTCACCAAGACCCAGAATAGCGGTGCCATCACTGACAATCGCAACCTGGTTGGCCCGGTTGGTCAGAGTATAAGATTTCTCTTTGTTAAGACCAATCTCTGTGCAGACAGCGGCTACACCCGGTGTATAAGCCAAAGAGAGATCATCTTTGGTTTTGATGCTGACCTTTGAGCGAATTTCGATTTTGCCGCGTGAACGGAGATGTAATTCTATCGATTGTTTTGAATAATCCATGTGCTGAAAAATGACTTCCTGGTCATGATCTGTAGTATGATATAAAATAAGCTTGTCGAACTGGGTGGAGTGCCGGTGAACACGGGTAAACGTATCAAACCATTCCCTGAAAGGAGTGCAGGCGGACAAGGTGACTGAAAAACTCTTGAATATAGCGCTTTTACGATAAAAACGTTGCTCTTTATTCCTGCTCTTTTTGAAAAGGCAAGAACTAAAGGCGACGCAACCGTTCCCATCGACAACGTGAGGTTGTTAAGTCGAAATAGGTATCCTCCCGAAACTGGCTTCCCGTATACCGAGCAAGCAACCACCGCGGCGGCCAAAGATGAAGAACGCGAAAGGTGCACCCCTTGGGATAATGCCTGACAAAAAATCACAGTTTAATAACAAAAGTATATATCAGAACAATCAAGAACTTTATCTGATATATACTTTTGTTATTAAACTGCTTTGGTTATTTTTTCACTGTTAACTCTTTTATGCACCAAAAGTATAAGTGAGGATACAATGCTTTCGACACACCAGGCCCCTGAAGAAGGAGGGTGGGAACATCATCAGTTACACTCCATACGTTCTGCCGGAGCATATTGTCAGGCAGTTTTCAATGAAAACGGTGAGCCGGTTGATTTTGTGCATCTTGAGGTGAATGAAAGCTTCAAAAGATTTTTCGGTCTGAAGAATTTCGTCGGACTCAAGGCATCTGAAATAATACCTGATATTGAGAACAGGCGCAAAGAGTTCATTACCCGTCATCTTGAGGTTGCCCGTACTGGAATTACCGACACATTTGCATGCCACTTTAATACGCCGGATACGTGGTGCAATATCACCGTATCGAGTCATCAGCAGTGGTTTTTTACTGCGGTCATTGAGAAGATCAATGATGCGCAGCTTGCGCAGAAGGAGCTCTATCTCAGCAAAGAGCTTTTGGAAGAGGCTGTTGTTGCTGCTCAAGTGGGTATCTGGGATTGGTTTATTGAGACTGGTGAAGTATTTGTTAATGAGATATGGGCTGGTATCATCGGCTACACACTCAAAGAGCTTGAGCCGCTCACGATCAAGACATGGAAGGATCTCCTGCACCCGGACGATTTGAGGCATGCAAATGCCGGTATCCTGGGGTATTTTAATGGAGGTGCTGACGACTACGCTCTCGAATTCCGGATGAGGCATAAAGATGGGTATTGGGTATGGATAAATTGCAGCACCAAAATAGTATCCCGCACTCCGGAGGGCAAGCCATTGCGATTGCTCGGCGTGCATAAGAACATCAACAGGCAGAAAGAGAGCGAAGCAGAAGCCCAAAAAAAAGAAGATCAGTTCCGCCTATTCTTTGACAACCACTCCGAACCCATACTCTGTATTGAGCCGAATGCAGGAACTATTGTCAATGCCAACCAGGCTGCCGTGAATTTTTACGGATGGTCGCGTGACGAGCTCTGTCGGATGAGTATAGAGCAGATTAATACGCGTCCCATGGTTCAGATTTTGGCTCAGATGAGAATGGCCGGATCATCGAACCATGTCAAATTGCCTTCTGTACATCGCACAGCGACAGGCTCTCTGCGCGAAGTAGAGGTTTACACGAGCAGTATTCCTGTCGAAGGCCAATTACTGCTCTATTTGGTTATTCATGATGTCACCGAACGAAAACAGGCAGAAGAAAAAGTAAAAAGTATGGCCTGCCTGGCGAAGGCAATCAGTGACTGTAACCAGACACTCATTCATGTCACTAATGAGGCCAAGAGTGGCGAAAAGGATGCCCTTTTGCTTGCAAAGGAAACGATTGCTGAACTGAGTAAAAGAGAGAAGCTTTTGCAGGAAGCGCTTGCTTCTGAGCGATTGATTGCAGAACAGCAGCGGCGCTTTTTGAGTCTGATCTCTCATGAGTATCGCACTCCTATTGCTATCATCAATGGCAATCTTGACATTCTTATGTTAAACGAAAAATCGTCAACGACTATTCAGGCTGATGCGATGGACAAAATGAAGCGGGCGGTCAAAAGACTCATGGAGGTCATGGATACCTCTCTTGAACAGTGCCGCTTTTTTGATGACGCAAACAGTGCGGCATATCAGTTACTTGATCTCCCGGAAATCTTATGTGAACAACTTGCAGATGCCGCTGTATTGTGGCCGGATCGGTTTTATTGTCGTGCTGAGGGCATCAAGGGTATCAGGGTTCTCGCTGATCAAACGTTCCTCAACGTCACGATTTTCAATCTTCTCGATAATGCCCGAAAATACTCGCCGCCGAACTCCCCGATTCGGGTTGATTGTCGAAAAGATGGTGCGAATGTTGCAATTATCGTCATCAATCAAGCTAACAGCGCTTCACCTTTCATCGGTGATGATCTTTTTAAAAAGTATGCGAGAGGCAGTAATAGTGCCAATACCGGTGGTGCCGGAATGGGACTTTGGCTGGTTCGTGAGATTGTTGAGATGTACCAGGGTACGATAACGATCGAGAGCGAGCCTCAAGGTGTTGTCGCAACATTGCGCCTTCCTTTTGTCGATGATGCAACTTCCATTCAACTGAATTAACAGCTCTCCTCCCATGCGTCTGGAAAACGAGACGACATTCACTTCGCATCACAAGATCATCATTATTGAAGATGACAATGATCTCAGAGAGAGCTTGATGCTCTATCTTGCCATGAACGGTTATGATATCATCGGAGTCAGCTCAGCGGTGGAGTTCTATCAACATATCACTACCGCAAAATATGCACTGGCTATTGTCGATATAGGTCTTCCTGATCAGGACGGCCGGGTGCTCTCAGAGTATCTGAAAGCCAATACCGATATTCGCATTATCATGCTGACAGCCCGTGCAACACTCGCAGACAAGCTCTCTGGCTATCATTCAGGCGCCGATATCTACCTAGTCAAGCCGGTGGACTTTAGCGAAATTGCTGCGGCTATTACGGCGTTACTCATTCGTATCGAAAATTCGCCTCCAGCGTCACTTCCTCTTGTTAAAGAACAGAAAACCATCCGGGAGATTACCGTTACTCCATGGACATTCATGACAAATGAATGGTTATTGATGACGCCGCTCGGGGCAAAAATCAAGCTTACCGGAAAGGAGTTTAAATTTCTTCAATGCCTCATTTCTCACCATAAAAATGAGGTGCCACGCAGTCTGATTCTCAAAAGCCTTGGCTACCCGGATGATACTTCCGGAGGTGCTGCCCTTGAAACGCTTGTGCACCGCCTTCGTAGCAAAACTGATAAAGGTGCACCCTCTCCGATTCGCACCATTCATGGCGTCGGGTACAGTTTTATAGCCGACATTGTGATGGCATAGGTTTCCTGCACCCATGTTATTGATCCCGCGCTTACTCCCCAAATCTTTCGTTTATTTGCTGATAAGAAGGTTTTAACCCATCTGTACAAAGTACCATAACATTACGATGTACGTATAATAATGTATTATTCTGTGAGTGTTTGTTTGCTTATGTAAGGATATTTGATTAGTATTTCGCATTCATGATTTCATGTTGAGTTGTAACGAATGACTGGCACCACCCCAGCTTACAGTATTTCGTGTAAATCATAATGCCATTATTATTATCCATCCAGGGCCAAAAGATGAAACCAAAGATGATTCGTGAAGGAATTACGTTGTCGGGCGGTTACAGGGCGATTGGGAAGAGCAATAATAATATTTTCTATGTGCTGATCCGAGGCGGTGAGTTTACGATGGGGAGCCCTTTGGGTGAGGTTGATCGCCGAAGCTGGGGGAGCGATGGAACTCAGTATCAGGTAATCGTGAGTGACTTTTATATGGGCAAGTATGCGGTGACGGTTGCGGAGTTCAAAAAATTTGTGGAAGCATCAGGATACCATACCGATGCTGATAAAGCGGATAACAGCGTTATTGGCAACCGCAAGGCGAAAATGGCGGAGGGAGTAAACTGGCGTTATGGCGTATCAGGCATGGTGCGGCCTCTGAGTGAAGAGAATCATCCGGTGGTGCACGCGAGCTGGAATGACGCCGTAGCGTACTGCAAATGGCTCTCGGCAATAACGGACAAAAGGTTTTATCTGCCAACCGAAGCGGAGTGGGAGTACGCCTGCCGTGCGGGAAGCAGAACGCCGTTCAATACGGGAGAAAACCTGACGACTAAACAGGCAAATTATGACGGCAACTATCCATACAACAATAATCCGAAAGGGGTTTGCCGGCAGAACACGGTTGCGGTAAACAGTTTTTTTCCAAATTCCTGGGGGCTGTACAACATGCATGGCAACGTTGATGAGTGGTGCAGCGACTGGTATGGTGCATCGTATTATGACGAATGTAAAGCGAATGGCACGGTTACCAATCCTGCAGGGCCGGAAACGGGTTCATACCGCGTGCTTCGTGGCGGGGGCTGGCGCAGCGGCGCCGAGTACTGCCGATCGGCTGGTCGCATCTGCACCTCCCCTGACAACCAGAACCACGACATTGGATTCCGCCTGGTTTTCGTCCCGTAGACCGTTGGCAGCTCACGCCAAGCTTTGTTTTCCCGATTATAACGACCGATACGCGGTGTTCAGCCCGTCAACATAGCTGGCGATGACCTTCTGGTCAGAGAGCTGATCGGGGGCAAAGATCTTTTCGGCTATAATGGTGCTGCCGATGAGGTTGAGTTTTAGTTGGGGAAGGTAGAGCAGGTTTGCCATCAGTTCAGGGCTTCCACAGGTGAGAAAGAGTGCTATTTTTTTGCCCTGAAGGCAGCTTTTGAGGTTGCTTTGCAGCAGTGCGCCAAGCAGTTCTGATGCTACAAGCAGATAGTAAATGGGGGCACCCATGATGACCAGGTCAAACTCTTTGACGAAGCTGTAATCGCCTGTTGCTTTACATTTTGCTTTTTCAACGTAGGCTCCTGTTTCAGCAAGTTTTTGGCCGATTGAGTCGATGAGCTGTTCGGTTGATCCGCCAGAGGTTTTGCTGTCGAAAAGGATGATGGCTTTCATGGGCGCAGCGGCAGTATGTGTCATGAGAAAAAAGGATGGTTTCGGTTGAGCACAGAACTGAAATTGTCGTAGAGTAGTCGAAAGGCAAAATACAAAAAAAAGCGCCCCGTGAAGAGCGCCTTTTTTATAATCATCGTTTTGAAGCGTGCTGTTTAGACAAACTTCGAGTAGATATCGAGAAGGTCAGTGACCCTTGTTGAGTATCCAAGCTCGTTGTCGTACCAGCCGACTACCTTGACGAGGTTCCCGGAACTCATGGTGAGCAGTGAATCGAACACACAGGAGTGCGAGTTGCCGACGATGTCCTGTGAAACAATCGGGTCTTCACAGTATTCCATGAATCCTTTCATTGGGCCGTCTGCGGCGATTTTCATGGCAGCGTTGATCTCTGCCTTTGTTGCCGGTTTTTTGAGAATGGCGGTAACGTCGGTGACGGAACCGTCTGGTACTGGTACCCTCATGGCGAAACCGTCAAGGCGGCCGATCAGTTCAGGAATAACCTCACCAATAGCCTTTGCAGCGCCAGTGCTGGTGGGGATGATGGAGAGTGCGGCTGAACGGGCACGACGAAGATCGGAGTGTGGAAGATCGAGGATGTTCTGGTCGTTGGTGTAGGCATGAACGGTGGTCATGAACCCTTTTTCGATGCCGAAATTGTCTTCGAGCACCTTCATCATCGGAGCCAGGCAGTTGGTGGTGCAGCTTGCGTTTGAAATGATCTCTTCCTTGCCGGTGATGGAGTCACCATTGACACCGAGGACGATGGTGGCGTCAATTTTGTCTTTTGCCGGAGCTGAAATAATCACTTTTTTTGCACCTGCGGCAAGATGCTTTGATGCAGCTTCTCTTGAGGTGAAAAGACCGGTTGACTCAACAACCAGATCACATCCAAGCTCTTTCCAGGGAAGTGATGCCGGGTCACGCTGTGCCGTAATGGTGATAACTTTGCCGTTGACAACAAGGTTGCTGCCCTCAACACTGACTTCGCCATTGAATTTCTTGTGGGTTGAATCGTACTTGAGAAGGTGCGCGAGGGTCTTGGGGTCGCACAAGTCGTTGATTGCAACAATTTCGTAATTCGGGTTGTTCAATGCCTGGCGAAAAACCAGACGCCCGATGCGGCCAAATCCATTAATGCCGACTTTCACTTTTGCCATAATGTCGTTCCGGTATTGTCTTGCGTTATTGATTATCATAAAAAACTGCCGCAGGAACTCCTTTTTTGCGGCAAAAAATAAACTCTAAGATATGATTTGAAACTCGAATTCTTCAGGGATTTTTTTGAAAACTTTCTGTCAATAGATTTTTCAGGTTGCCGAAACTTCCGTTGCTGAGCAAGACAACCACATCCCCTTCTGTTAATAGTGGTTGCAGAAATTCTACAATATCGGCAGGATAGTTTGCGTCATCTTTTCCGGCAAGAAAGACGGTTTTTCCCAGTTGCTCCAACTCCTCCTTCAGCCGCACGGTATTGAGCGATTTTTCGGGCGCGTAACGTTCAGGGCGGTGTACCTTTCCCATGACCACAATGGAGGCTGGATGGAAGCACTCGGCAAGTTCCTGCTGGAAGATGTTCCGGGTGGTTGTATTGGAGCGGGGTTCAAAACAGGTGACAATCCTGCGCCCGGCGTAGAGTTCTCCGAGAGCTTCAAGTGTTACCCGGATGGCGGTTGGATGATGGGCAAAGTCCTCAACAAGCGTGATGTTGCGGGGGTAGGTGCCCACAATCTCCATGCGCCGTTTCGGGCGTTTAAAGAGGGGCATGGCGCGTGTTATCGCTTCAAGGGAAAGGCCGGTGTGGGTTGCAGCAGCGATTGCTGCGAGCGCATTCATGATGTTATGGTTGCCGAAAAGCGGCACGCGGAAGGTTCCCTGGGGAACGCCCTGGTAGAGCAGCTCAAAGGTCGATGCTTCACTGTCGGCCGTTATGTTGCGGGCGCTCCACTCCGACTCTGTGGTCATGCCGAACCGCTCAACCCGGCAGAATGCCCGTGAAGCAATGTCGAGGGCGACCTTGTCATCACCGTTTACGAGCAGTGTGCCGTTACCGGGGATGAGATTGACGAAGAGCCGGAAGCTGCGTTTGATATCCTCAAGAGAGTCAAAAATATCGGCGTGGTCAAATTCAATATTGTTGATAATGGCGATATCGGGGCGGTAGAGCAAAAACTTGCTTCGCTTGTCGAAAAAGGCGGTGTCGTACTCATCACCCTCGGTGACAAAAAAGCCCTCTCCGCTTCGTCCCGAAGCGCGGCAGCCAATCGAGAAGTTTTCAGGGATGCCGCCAACCAGAAATCCCGGTTTGAGGCCGCCATGTTCAAGCAGCCAGGCGAGCAGCGAGGTGGTGGTTGTTTTGCCATGGGTACCCGCCACCACAATGGAGGTGTTCTTGCCGATAAGGTGACGCCGTACCAGTTCCGGCATGGAGATCAGCTCAAAATGATGAATAAGGGCGTATTCGAGTTCCGGATTTCCCCGGCTTATCGCATTGCCGACAACGACGAAATCCGGCGAGGCGCTCAGCAGGTTTGTTTCGGAAAAGCCGTTGAAGTAGCGGATATTGTGGTCGTCAAGATAACTGCTCATGGGAGGGTAGAGTTGTGTATCTGAGCCACTGATGGCATGACCTGCATGGGAGAGGGCGACGGCAACTGAGGCCATTGCGGTACCGCCGATACCGAGAAAGTAGAAGGAACTCATCGTTGGCTGATTGTCAATTTCCAGGTTACTGTGCTGCTCAGGCAGTTTTTACAAGGGCTTATATACATAAATGGTGTAAAAGAATGAAATGAATCCGTATTTTAGCGGAAAGGGCTTCCAAATTTTAATCAAATAATCAGTTATGCAGTTTATTGACCTGCTTTCGCAGAAAGAGCGGATACGTACGGCACTTCTCCATCGCATTGAGGGTATTTTGGATCGCGGGCAGTTTATCATGGGGCCGGAGGTAACGGAACTCGAATCGCGTCTCGCCTCCTATGTCGGTTCACGGCACTGTGTCTCTTGCTCATCAGGAACCGACGCGCTGCTTATGCCTCTTCTTGCAAAAGGTATTGGCCCGGGTGATGCTGTGCTGACGACACCCTTCACCTTTGTTGCCACCGCCGAGGTGATCAGCCTGGCGGGAGCAACTCCTGTTTTTGTTGATGTTGCTCCCGGTACCTTTAATATGGATCCCGATCTTGTTGGCTTCGCTGTTGATGATGCTGTTCAGCGGGGATTGAAGCCCAAGGCACTTATTCCCGTTGATCTTTTTGGCCTTCCAGCGGATTATGACCACCTCCGTGCGGTTGCTGATGCTTACAGGCTCTGGATTCTTGAGGATGCAGCCCAGAGTTTTGGAGGGAGTTTCAATGGGCGCAGGGCGGGCAGTTTCGGCCTTGTTGGAGCCACCTCCTTTTTCCCGGCCAAGCCACTCGGCTGTTATGGTGATGGGGGAGCAGTTTTTACCGACGACGATGAGCTTGATACACTTTTGCGCTCAATACGGGTGCATGGCAGCGGGGTAGACAAGTACAGCAACGAACGTATCGGCATCAACGGACGGCTTGATTCAATCCAGGCGGCTGTGCTGCTCGAAAAGCTCACCATTTTTGACGAGGAGCTTGAGGCACGCCAGCGCATCGCCGATCTCTACAGCAAGAGGCTGCATGGCAGGGTTGTTGTTCCCCGCATTCCGGAACACTACCGCTCTGCGTGGGCACAATACTCGGTGCTTGCGGCATCCACCGATGAGCGGGAACGGCTCATGCAGTCCTTGCAGCGGGAGGGAATTCCAACAATGATCTATTACAAGATTCCCCTTCACCTCCAGAAAGCTTACGATTTTCTCGGTTATAAGGCGGGAGATTTCCCTGTTTCAGAAGATTTGAGCAGCCGTATCTTTTCCCTCCCGATGCACCCCTATCTTGAGGATGATGAGATCGACCATATCTGTTCCGTGCTTCTGCGCACTTGACCGGAGAGCGGCTTTCTCGCTCTTTATTGTGGTTTGCTCACGGGTGCTTTACCGGGAAATTTAAGGCGGACGTAGATACCGGCAAGCATGACCAGTGCATTGATGGCGCCGACAACCATGAACGGCGCCTTGGGGCTCATGGAGTCGAAGAGCCTTCCTCCAAGCGTGGTGATGACAAGGATTCCCACGGCACCGCTGATATTGAACATGCCGATCACTGATCCCCGCTCTGCTTTGGGAGCCTCCTGCCCGATGAGTGATTGAGAGCCGAGAAAGGCGCTGATTTGCCCTATGCCGAGGAGTATAAAAGAGATAATTGATGCGGGTTCATGCGGGTTGCCGATGAGCCCCAGCGAAAGGTAGCCGATGCTTGCCAGCCCCATGCAGACGCTCAGCGCAGTAACCCGGTTCCAGCGGTCGATGAGCGGACCGATAACCGGTGCCCAGAGCAGTGCCGCACCTTGTGAAATAATAAAAATCATCATTCCTTTTTTAACCGCTTCGGCAGGTGCCATCCCCATGGCAATTCCTGCAGTTGTCCCCCACAAAGGCAGAAAAGTACCGATAATGGATTGATCACCCCTGGCAACAAAGGCTGCCGCGTAGGAGAGAAGGATTCTCGGATTTTTTGCACACCTGATGCCGCTGGTAACAAGAGAGCGAAGAGCAGGACGATCCTTTTTGCTCACCTCCGTGCCGCCCTTCAGACCAAAGGCAACAACCACTGCCGAAACCAGCGCCACTCCTGCAATGGCAAGGTGCGTATAGAGTCCGGCATCACTACCGCTGAATCCCTTTGCCACAAGCTGCATCGGCATCCCGCCGAAAAAGCTGTTCAGCACCACAATACCGAGACCGTTAAGAAAGCCCGTTATGGCAATCAGTTTTCCCCGAGAGCGTTCGGCAGGGTAGTCGATCATTACCGTCGAGAGCGCACCGGTCACCGCAACAATGCCGAGCGCATAGATCATCCTGTAGAGAGTTAAATCAAAAACAGATCGAGAGAGCGGATAGAGCGCATAAGCCACTGCAAGCAGAAAAAAACCGGCGCTGTAGACCGGTTTACGCCCGATTCGGTCCATCAGAACCCCGGCAGGCACAAAAAAGAGCAGCGTAACAACTTCTGTCCAGAAGACCAGATTGCCGCTGATGGTTCCCTGCTGCGAAGTGGGAATTTTCAGATGCTCATTGAGGATATAAGCCTGCCCGATTGAGACAAAGGTGACCAGTCCGATAGAAAAGAAAGCCGCATAGAGATAGGTCAAGGCGTGGCGGGGAAGCACCGAAGGCGCCAGGGTAATCGGCCCCATTTTATGAAGCGTTGTTTTTTCGGTCATGCGGCGGTTATTGAGTTTTACTAAACAACTTTTTTCAGAAATTTCCTTATGGCAACGACAAAGTCTTCAGGCTGCTCTTCGTGTGGAAGGTGTCCGCAATCGGGCACAACCACCAATTCGGCGCAGGGAAGTTCACGGGCAAGCCGGATGCTCTCCTCTGTTTTGACGGTTAAGTCATGTTCACCCGTAATAACAAGTGATGGCAGCGACATGGTTTTCAGCCGGTTCTCCAACTGGAGATGATGTGTCTCCAAAAAAAGCTCCCAGAAGGCTCTCGACCAGTTGCCATGCATCAAGTCACTGCGGAACGCGGCCAGAACAGCATCGTCAAGGCGCTCCTTGTTGTGCCAGAACCCTCGAATATTGCGGTCGTAGAGTCTGGTGATGAGAAATTTCATCAGACCCGAAAAGAGCGGGGTCAAGGCTTTCATGGCGGGCTTCATGAAGGCAGGTACTTCGCTGGTGGCATAGCCGCTGTATATCATTGCTCCGGCAAGCACCACTCCCTCAACATGCTGTGGATAGCGGAGCGCACAGAGAAGCGCCAGTGTACCGCCCGTTGAATTGCCAACCAGTATCGCTTTGCTGAAACCAAGCTTTTTCATCAGCGCAATAACCAGATCACACTGAGCTTCAGGAGTGTAACTGACCCCTGTGGTTTTTGAAGGCAGAGGGCGTGAGGTAAAACCAAAAGCAGGCCGGTCGAACGCCAGAACGGTTGCGTTTTCCGCCAGCTTGTCAAACACCAGTCGCCATGACCGCAGACTCAGAAAACTGCCATGCAGCAGCACAACGAGCGGCTTTCCGCTCCCAGCCATCCGGTAATGAACCTTGAACCCGTTAACCTCAATGAAGCGCTTCTCAGGAGCGGTTTGTTTCCCGTTGGCAGCGTAAGTTCCCGGGGCGATCAGCGTTGTTCGTTCTGGCATTGTTACAGCAGTTTATAATGCACTCCAATTATCAATGGTTAAATCCTTATACTCGATTGAAATCAACCCCCGCATGGATGCAACTGCCCGCCCTCCATGCGAAGGCAGCGGTCGGCGAGTGCGGCGTACTCTTCGTTGTGGGTGACGATGATGAAGGAGGTGCGGCGCTCCTTGCTCAGGCGGGCCATCAGTTCATAGAGAATGCGGCTGTTCTGGCTGTCGAGGTTGCCGCTTGGTTCGTCGGCCAGTATCAGCTTCGGGTTATTCATCAGGGCTCGGGCAATGGCGACGCGCTGTTGTTCGCCGCCGGAGAGTTCCGAAGGGAGGTGGTCGAATCGCTCCGAAAGCCCGAGGCTTGCAAGCAGTTCGCCAGCCCGTTTTTTTGCGGGTGGGAGTTTGCCGGTGGCGATGTATTCGGGCATAGCCACATTTTCAAGCGCGTTGAAGTCGGAAAGGAGGTGGTGGAACTGGAAGACAAAGCCGATTTTTTGATTCCGGAACGTTGCCAGTGCTTTTTGGGAGAAAGTGTATTTTTTATCCTTGAAGAGGAGTTCCCGGTCAAAGAGTATTTCGCCGCTGTCGGGAGTGTCGAGAGTGCCGAGCACGTTGAGCAGAGTTGTTTTGCCGCTGCCTGATGCCCCGATGACGGTCACCATCTCGCCTTCGCCAAGCGAGAGATTGACATTGTGGAGAATCTCCAGACTCTTTTTGCTTGGCAGGGTGTATGACTTGTTGATGTTTTTTGCTTCAAGCATTGTTAATTTTTCGTTACACCGTTTCGCGTTTGCCTAAGCTCTCTGCCAGCATGGATGTTACCAGAGAGTTCATGCTGACACCCTCTTGTTTTGCTCTCATAACCAAACGGGAATGAATGCTTTTAGGAACCCGCTGAATAAACTTGCCACTGTGCGTGCCACCACTATCTGGTTCTGGAACAGGCAGTTCCAGGCTTTCCAGGGCAGCAATTGTTTCCTGTAAGGCATCCATTCCATTTTCAATTGCTTTCGCGATTGTTTCGCCATCTGAAATACATTCAGAAAAATCTGTGAATGAAATCAAATAACCACCACCCTCTTCTTTTGAAAGAGGACGAATTTCAAATGGGTATTTGCTTAAATCTTTCATAGCTCACTCCATTACAAAATCAACAAATTTCTTTATGTATATCGGTTTAATTGGTCGATGAACAGGGACAGGTAACGTCCGACCATCAGTGCATACAAAAACGACGTGACTTGTACCTCGTTGTCGCCATTCAATATTGTAAGCGTTTGCAACGGTTTTCAGACTATCAATCCGCCAGTTAAGGGGATTGTTTTGCATCTGCTGGAGGATTTTATCTACTTTACTCACAAGGTTTATGATACTGAATGTGATATCATAATGCAAGAGGGGAAATGATAATGAAGAGATTTATTTGGATTTTCTGCATTCAATTTCCTGAACACCTCTTCTGCTGGAATTGCGTTCATTTCACCTCATTCATAAGCCGAAAGCCTAAGTTCTGATTCCTCTGCCCAAGACGAATCAATTTTCTCTCTTTTACTTTTAGAGTCAAGAGAATAAAACAGATGTTCAATAACTTCAATCCTTTCTATTGGCGATAGTTGCTCTGCCGCCTGACATATTTTCATTGCTTGAGTTGTCATAATTCTATCCTGTTTTATATCTTGATTTGCGATCTGATTTATACAGATTTCTCTAAACCATCAAGCATATCCCCCAATCCCTCACATCGGTCTCACTTGCCCGTTCCCCTCAATAATCCATTTGTAGGTGGTGAGCTCTTTCAGCGCCATTGGTCCTCGTGCGTGGAGCTTCTGGGTGCTGATGCCGATCTCTGCGCCAAGGCCGAACTGTGCACCGTCGGTGTATGCGGTTGAGGTGTTGGCATAGACCACCGCGGCATCGACCCGTTTCAGGAAGGTTGCCGTTGTCTCGGGGTCAGTCGCGATGATCGCTTCGCTGTGGCGAGAACTGTATCGGGCGATATGCTCAAGCGCCTCTTCGAGGGATGCAACAGTTTTTACCGACATCTTCAGCGAGAGGAACTCGGTGCCGAAATGTTCCGGTTCAGCCCGATGGAGCAGCTCTTCGGGGTAGAAGCTCTGCAGCGCAAGGAAAGCTGCTTCATCGGCAAAGAGCAGTACCTGCTTTTCCAGAAGTGGCTCAACAAGGGCAGGGAGGTCGCCCAGACGGTCGAAATGGATGATAAGGGTGTCGAGGGCGTTGCAGACGCTGGGCCGGCGGGTTTTGGCGTTGAAGATTACCTGCTTTCCAAGCTCAAGATCGCCGCTTTTGTCGAAATAGGTGTGTACAATGCCTGCGCCGGTTTCGATGACGGGAACTTTGGCGTTGTTGCGCACAAAGTCAATCAGCTTCTGGCTCCCTCTCGGAATGATCATGTCGATGTAGCCGACCGCGTTCAGCATGACGGCTGCGGCCTCCCGTTCTGCAGGGAGCAGGTAGATCGTATCGGGGTTGATCCCGTGTTCCTTCAGGATAGAGTGGATAAGCTCAACAATGGCGATGTTTGAGTACATGGCGTCACTTCCGCCCTTCAGCACGGTGGCATTGCCCGATTTCAGGCAGAGTGCAAAAACGTCGAAGGTGACGTTCGGCCTTGCTTCGTAGATGATGCCGATCACGCCTATTGGAACGGTTACTTTTTTCAGATTGAGGCCGTTCGGCAGCACCCGCTCTTCAAGCAGGGAGTCAAGCGGAGAGGGGAGCGAGGCGACATTACGGATGTCGGCGGCAATGCCCTCAAGGCGCGATGTGTTCAGCAGCAACCGGTCAACCATCGGGTCCGTCGGATCCATCCTTTCGATATCTTTCTGGTTGGCCTCAAGAATGGCATCCCGGTGGGCAGGTATGCTGTCGGCAAGGGCGCAGAGCAAGTGATTGATCGCTTCATCGGTAAGGGTGATGATCTCCCTGCTTGCCTGCTGGACAGCTTGGAGCTGTTTTGTTATCGTTTCCTTCATGTCAAACCAAATTCAGGTAGTTATATAGAGATAATCGTAATGAATCAGGGGTTTCTGATCTTTCAGTCCCATGATTGCCAGGGTTTTTTCCGAGCTGTATTGTGCCATGCCGTAGCCGATAATGGTTCCGTCTGTGGCACATACTTTAATAATATCGCCTTTCAGGAAAGGCCCTGCAACCGACTCAATACCGACTGGCAGCAGGCTGTTGGCTCGATCTCCGGCCACCAGCGCCATTTCAGCGCCCATGTTGACCGTGACCGCCCCCTTTTCCATCCCTTCGCTGTTGGCAATCCACCGTTTCGGGCCGTGGGTTGCTTTTTGCGGCAGAAATTTTGTCCCGTTTTGTTCACCCTCAAGAATTGAGAGAAGAATACCGGGGGTGCGTCCATTAGCGATATGGACGGTGATGCCGAGGCGTGAGAGCTTTTGCGCAATATGGCATTTGGTCAGCATTCCTCCTCGTCCGAACTCGGATTTTCCAGGTTGGATATACTGGTGGAAATGTTTGGTCGAAGGGTCAATAACCGGAATGATGGTACCGTTGCCGGTTTTCATGTCAAACAGACCATCAACATGTGAAAGAATGATATAGCCCTCAACATCCATCATTGAGGCAATAAGTCCGGAGAGCTCATCGTTGTCGGTAAACATCAGCTCGGTCACCGAAACAGCGTCGTTTTCATTGACAACAGGGATGATGTTCTGCTGCAAGAGGGAGCTGAAGCAGGTCTGCATATTGAGGTAGTGCAGGCGGTCGCCGAAATCGCTCTTGGTGACAAGTATCTGGGCGGTAACCAGTCCGTGCTCTCCAAAAAGCTCATTGTAGGTGCTGATCAGCTTGATCTGACCTGTTGAGGCAAGCACCTGCCGGGCCGCAACAGGCGCGATGGTGCCGGAGAGTTTGACCACTGAACGTCCGGCACCGACAGCACCGGATGAGACGAGAATGATCTGAATTCCTTGCTTTTGCAGCTCCGCAATCTGTGTGGTGAGCTGCTTAAGAATGGCAAGGTCAAGCTCACCGTTTTTGGCGGTGATGACGTTGGTGCCGACTTTAACGACAATTTTTTTATAGAGAGGATTGAGCAACTGTTTCATGCGTTTGTGAACCTGTTCCTGACTGAAATACTCCCCGGAAACGCAGATACGAATCAGCAGCGGGGAGGCGAGTTTAATGGCATTGAGCCCTTCACCAAGTCGTACAATGACGGTAACGGTACTCGCCGCACTCACCAATCAGGATCAGAGGCAACACCATCAGCGACATGGAGAGCAAGGTAAAATTCAGCCCAAGGAAAATAAAAAGTTTACTGTTTTTTTATACAAAACGTGTGGTTTTATGAAACTAATTTTTTACGCAGATTGTTCGTTTTTGTGATGACGTGTCTTTGTTGTGCTTTTGGTCTTGTTTTTACTTTAACGGGAGTTGATTATGTCACTGGAGCAAGCGAAGTTGTTTGTCGAAAGGCTTAAAACGGACTCGGCTTTTTGTCAGTACGTGAGGGGGTTTGTGCAGAGTTCAGGGTTTGATTGCACCTTGAGTGAAATCAGGCAGGCGGAGTGGGAGGCTTTGATGCACTGCGAAAATGAGCACTGCACAATTTCATCCAATTTTGGGAAGGAGGGTCTTTGTCCCTATCTTGCAAAGCCTCACGGCTATGAGTACTGGGTAGGGTAAAAGTTTTTCCAGTCTGTTGTATCGACCGTTGGACCAATAGAAAAGGTTGGTCAGGTCGATACTCCTCCGGGGAACCGTCAGGCAACAGATAAAGCTATTTCGCATGTACTCAACAAGGTGCTCATGTTGGTACGTCATTTTTCCGAAGTTCATAGAATGCAGCCATCGCTGGCTATCGCGGTCATTATAAAGCTTTGATGGTGGGGGAGATGAGGCATAACCATTGCCGCATTTAGAGGTTGGGCTTGCAGTGGTAAAAGAGAAACCAGACATGCCTCAGATTATCGCTGATTATGGCATCAATGCGAAAAGTATTCGGAGGTGAGGAGGGCTTTTTTGGGGTACCAACACAATCATAATCTCACAGTATTCCTGCGTTCTGCTCCGGAACGCCCTGTCTACCATGCTGTTAAATACCAGGAGATCTTGTTGGGGAATAAAGCTTCCAAAACGGGTACCCAACAGACGCGAACGCTCAAGAGAGAGCATTCTGGATATGGTAAGATTTGCCGACTATTTTCTTATAGAGAGGATTGAGCAACTGTTTCATGCGTTTGTGAACCTGTTTCTGACTGAAATACTTCCTGGCAACACAAAGACTAATCAGCAGCGGGGAGGCGATTTTAATGGCATGGAGCCCTTCACCAAGTCGCACAATGACGGTAACGGTACTCGCCGCACTCACGAATCTGGATCAGAGGCAACACCATCAGCAACAGAGAGAGTGAGGTAAAATTCAGCCCAAGGAAAATAAAAAGGTTACTGTTTTTCTATACAAAACGTATGGTTTTATGAAACAAATTTTATACGTTCATTATTCGTTTTTAGTTTAATGTGTGTTTGTGGTAATTCTAATCTTTTTTCACTTTAACGGGAGTTGATTATGTCGCAGGATCATGCGAAATTGCTTGTCGAAAGGCTTAAATCTGATTCGATTTTATGTCAGCATGCGAAGGGGTTTGTGCAAGACTCGATGTGTAGATGGACTTTGAGTGAAATCAGGCGATCGCAGCGAGAGGCTTTTGCGCATTCCGGGAACGAGCAATGTACGCCGTCATCCAATTATGGGAAGGCTGGTCTTTGCCCCTATTCTTCAAAGCCTCACGGCTATGAGTACTGGGTAGGGTAAAAAATTTTTCTGTTTGTTATATCGACCGTTGGAGCAATTGAAAAGGTTGGTCCAACGGTCGATACTCCTCCGAGGAACCGTCAGGCAACAGAGCAATCTGCTGGTGGAGCAATAAAAAACGTGGTTTCTACCCTATCCGGTCTGGGTTATTTGATGCATATCCAGCAACGGCGAGCTCAAGGCTATTTGGTTAGCCTCTATTTTCTGGCGTTACCCAATGTCGAAGCGGCCATTGCCCGTGTAGCGTAGCGCGTTCGCCAGGGAGGGCATAATATTCCTGAACCAGTAATCTGCCGCCGTTTTGTAGCGGGATTGCGTAACTTTGAGCAACACTACACAGCCGAGATAGATGATTGGACTAAATACAACAACTCCGGAGAGAGAGACCCCTGTGTCCAAGTAGTTTTAATGCTGTAAATGCAGCCGTGCCCGATGATCTTTTGCAGCTCGCGCCCGTGTGTATTCCACAAAGTTATCTCCGGAGACTGCTTTCCTGTCGAACACCGCTTTAGGGTTTTGCTAAAAATCCTTTTCGATCTTGCGCACTTTTTCCAGTGCCTCAGCCTTGATCAGTTTATACTCCTCCCTGTTCTTCGGGTTCGCTTGCGGCCCTGTTTTTTGGGAAACCCGCTTGAAATCCTTATGATAAAAAACAAGGTAAATGGCGACTTTACCCCTCGCCATGCATCGTTCTCTGATCTTTATGCTCGTGCAAAACGTTTTTGTAACGGACCACTGTAAATTTTCTAAATGAGTTATAAAAGAGAGGGAACTGATGAAAAAGAAAAAGAACCTGAAAGAGTGAGAAAGAATAGGTAAGTTCTTTAAATTTTTTCAGAAAGCAGATAAATATGGACGTAACGGTACGTAGTAGAAAGCCGTAGATACGAATTTTCCAAAAAAGTGCGCCGCGTTTTGACTTGGCGGCTCCTTGTCTGGTCAGTGATGAACTTCTGGATTGTACATGATGCTGTTGATGAGCTTGACAGATATACCGTTGCCATTGAAAAACCCGGTGCTTCAGTTTTCACTGTTGCTCTTTATCATTCTCTTTGCACCGGTTCTTTTTAAGCGGCTGAAAATCCCGAGCCTGATTACCCTCATTATTGCCGGAGCGGTGATTGGTCCATACGGTTTGAATCTGATGCTTCGTGACAGCAGTATCATCCTCTTTGGAACGGTGGGGCTGCTCTATATCATGTTTCTCGCCGGGCTGGAGATTGATGTGGCCGATTTCCGCAAAAACAGCACGAAAAGTATCTTTTTCGGACTCTATACCTTCCTGATTTCAATTGTGCTCGGCATTGTTGTCGCGCTCTATATTCTTCAGTTTTCGCTGCTCTCCTCCATTCTGATCGGCAGTATCTTTGCTTCCCATACGCTTATTTTGTATCCGGTCGTCAGCAAGCTCGGCATCGCCAAGAACAAGGCTGTCAATGTCGCAATTGGCGGTACCATTATTACTGATACTCTTGCTCTTCTGGTGCTTGCGGTTGTGGTTGAATTGTCGGGGGGAGAGTTGACGGGTGCCTTCTGGATAAGGCTGATTATCGGTATAACGCTCTTTAGTCTGATTGTTATTCTGCTTTTTCCGGTTGTGGCCAGATGGTTTTTCAAACGTTTTGATGACAGCGTGCAACAGTACCTCTTTGTGCTGGCGCTGGTCTTTTTCAGTGCTTTTCTGGCCGAAGCTGCCGGTGTTGAAGCTATTATTGGCGCTTTTCTTGGAGGTCTTGCCTTAAATCGGCTCATTCCTCGGACATCACCGCTCATGAACCGAATCAAGTTTGTCGGCAACGCCATCTTTATCCCATTTTTTCTGATCGGCGTCGGTATGTTGATCAATATTCAGGCTTTTTTCAAAGGTTATGAAACCATTAAAGTTGCTGTTGTCATCACTGTTGCCGCTACGGCGGCCAAATACCTTTCAGCCTGGATTACACAGAAACTCTTTGGTTTTTCCCTCGATCAGCGCAGGCTGATTTTTGGATTGATCAGTGCCCATGCAGCACTGGCTCTTGCAACAGTCTTAATCGGCTACAACATTGTGATCGGCTATACCCTCAGTGGCGACCCCGTCAGGCTGCTCGACGAAAGCGTGCTGAACGGAACAATCCTCTTTATTCTGGTAACCTGTACCCTTGCAACCATCGTTGGCGAGAAAGGGGCGCAAAACATTGCGCTGGCCGAGGCACTTGACGATGTTCCAAAACTCGGACTTCCGGCAACTGAAGAACGGATACTGATTCCCATGAACGAGATCAGTACCGTTGATGAACTGGTCAATCTTGGTATAACCGTTAAATCGCATAAATCTCGCAATGGTATCTACGCCCTGCATGTCGCGAGTAACAGTATAAGTGGTGATGCAGCAGAAAGGGGTGGCGCCAAGATCCTCGAAAAAGGGGTTGTTGCCGCATCCTCTACCGATCACGCCTTGACGCCGCTGATTCGTTATGACAGCGATGCGGTTAACGGCATAGCCGGGGTGATCAGGGAGCAGAAAATTACACTTCTTATTTTGGGACTTCATCACAAAAAAAACATCACAGAGAGTTTTTTGGGCAGTACATCGGAGAGCATTCTTGGACGCTGCAATGTCACCACTTTTATCTATAAACCGGTTCAGCCCCTCGCCACCATCAAGCGAACCATTGTTATTATCCCTGAAATGGCGGAAAGCGAGAGCGGTTTTGTGCTTTGGATGGAGAGTCTCATCGCTATTATAAAAAACACGGGGAGCAAACTGGTGATTCATGCCTCCCGCACTACCATTGCCTGCATGAAGAAGAGCTACTCCGAGACGATTGCTCCTGCCGAGTACAAGATTTTCAAGGAGTGGGATGAGTTTCTGCTTTTATCGAAAGAGATAAAAAATGACGACAACCTTATTATCGTGATGAGCAGGAAAAACAACCTCTCTTATCACTCAAAGATGGCCAGGATTTCATCCTATCTCAACCGCTATTTCCAGAAAAACAGCTTCATTCTCATTTATCCCGTACAGAGTGGTATCCCCGAAGGGGCTTTCGATAACACTCCTCTCCAGCCTTTCCAGAAAAGTCTTGTCAACTTTGACAAGGTCCTGAAAAAAGTCTACAAAAAAGTCCGCGAAAAAAGATGCCGTCAATAAACCCTGCGAACCAAATACTCGCTCTCCAGTCAGGAAGCAAAAGCGGGGAGTGTGCGGCATTGAGAAAGGAGCTTTCGGTGAAGTTTGTCCAGGAACTCAGATTACCGTATGCAGAGACCGCCCGACAGCTTGGCGTCTCAACGTCGGCCGTGAATCAAGTCTTCCTTCGACTCGCCCGAACGGTTCTCCTCATTCTGTTGTTTATGAACATACTATCGGCATGCAACGGCGCCCCGCCCCCGACAATAACCAAAAACTCTACTGTCATGACTGAAAAACAACATCCCGTCAACCCCTACTTCTCGCATACCGATACCACAAGTCTCACCCTTTCTGATGCTGTCTGGAAGGAGGTGCTCTCACCCGCAGTTTATGAGGTTGCACGCCACGGCTCGACCGAGCCTGCCTTTTCAGGGAAATACTGGGATTATGAGGGAAAGGGAACTTACTCCTGTGCTGCATGTGGCAACAGGCTTTTCCGCTCCGACGCCAAGTTTGCCAGTACCTGCGGATGGCCCAGTTTTTTTGAAACGGTTCGCCCGAACAGTGTCCTCTACCGTAAAGACTCCTCATTCGGCATGGCGCGAACGGAGGTTGTTTGTGGACGGTGCAAGGCACACCTCGGTCACGTTTTTGATGACGGACCGGCCCCGACGGGAAAGCGCTTCTGCATGAACTCCATTGTTCTCGACTTCGAACCGGATAAAGCCTCATAGATATCTGCGATGTGAACCCTCAAGTTCATAAATGTGTTGATTGGTGAACAACGCAATGCAAAAGATGTGACTTGTTGTTTAATCATTTTATTGAAGAGCTTACCATGTCGATACTTTACAGCCCAACCACTCTTGGCCCAATGGTTCTGCAGAACCGTATGGTTATGGCACCAATGACCCGCAGCCGTGCACCCGGCAACATTCCTAACGCGCTTATGGTGGAGTATTACGCACAGCGCAGTACCGCAGGGCTCATCATTACCGAGGGCACTTCCTCTTCGCCGAATGGGTTGGGCTATCCGCGCATACCGGGAATATTCTCCGTCGCCCAGATTGAGGGATGGAGAGCCATTACTGAAGCGGTGCACAGGAAGGGGGCAAAGATATTTTTGCAACTCATGCACTGCGGGCGGATCTCCCATCCGCTGAATATGCCCGCTGGTTCCCGTGTCGTTGCGCCTTCAGCCGTTGCAGCAGCCGGAGAGATGTACACCGATGCTGATGGTTTGAAGCCTTTTCCTGTCCCGGAGGCCATGAGCGGTGAAGATATCAGGGCGGCTATCGCCGAATATGCCGATGCGGCCAAAAATGCTGTCGCGGCAGGGTTCGACGGCGTTGAACTGCATGCTGCAAACGGCTATCTCCTCGAACAGTTTATCCGTCCGAATTCAAACCTTCGCACTGACCGTTACGGCGGTTCGCTTGAAAACCGTGCACGATTTGTGCTGGAAGTTGTCGATGCGGTGATCGCGGCTATTGGCAGGGAGCGTGTTGGTATCCGGCTCTCCCCGTTTGGAGTCTTCAACGATATGCCGCTCTACGACCGAATGGAGGAGGAGTATACCTGGCTGGCCAAACAGCTCAATGATGCAGCTCCGGCGTATATGCATCTCGTAGATCACTCATCAATGGGGGCTCCAGCCGTACCCGAGAGTATGAAGGCGACTTTCCGCAATGCCTTCAAGGGCGCATTAATTCTCTCTGGAGGTTACGATGCCGAGCGTGCCGAAAGTGATTTGTCTGGAGGGAAATGCGATCTTGTTGCTTTTGGGCGCTCTTTCATTGCCAATCCTGACCTTGTGGAACGCTGGAAAAGCGGAGCAGCTCTTAATCCTGCGGATATGGGTACATTTTATACCCCCGGACCAAAGGGATATATCGACTATCCGGCGTTGCATGAATAGTATCGAACGCTCCCTGTCAATCTCTGAAGATGGCAGGGAGCATCCTTTAACGTTACGGTCAATCCAGTTGAATTGAACCTCTGGTCTTCTCTCTTCTGTTTCTTTCTTTTGCCCTGTACTCGTCCATGCAACTACTGTCCTTTCCTTCCACCAGAGAACAATCCAGATATTCTACAATTTCCATAATACAAGCTCTGATTGCCTTTCCGACAGGTGTATTCTTATACTCGCCAAGATGACCGTTAAAGCCTCCTCTTGACACTCCAATGCTGATACCACTGGATTTTGACGTAGCCTCTACAGTGCGGGCGTCATAGATTTCGCCGGTTTCAACATCAATGACTTTCAGATCGACAGCCATGTACGCTTTGTCCTGGTTTCCTCCCAGGCTGAAACCGCCAAAGGAGATCCCCCCTCCGCCACCGCTCGTATTCTGTTCAAAGGCTGAAAGCGTAGCAGCAATCAGATATTTTGCACCGGTAATATTTCCCAGCCTTGATCTTGTTCTGGGGTTAACCATTCCGGATGCTCCCAGATCCTGCTCACTGATAACCGCGTCGAGTTCTTTGCGTTCGAGTACACGAAAACTGTTTGTTGCAGCCAGCTCTGCAATGAGCATATCCTGCAGATCTGTTCCAACACTCCCTCCCCACCATCCAGCAGAGGTGTGGTTTGTAAACCTCAACACCCCAATTCGTGGCTTTACCACAGCATATCCTTGAGAAAAAACAGAAATGGAAAACAAAAACAGAAACAGCAGAAAAACTTTAATCCGCATGATGATCCTCCGGGTTATTAAGGTTAAAAAGGGGAAACCTGCAAAAAAACATATCTTTAAAGTATCACAGTAAAAAGAAAAACCAAAGCCAAAGTATACATCGAACAGCAATTTCTTCAACCATTACGGTTTCTTTTCTATACGTTAACGCTATTTTGGGTAAACAATTCCTCCCACCATTCATTTTCCTGATAATTCGTGAAATTGGCTCGATAGAGGCAATCCTTTTCAGATCGTTCAGAAGCTGATTTTTCATGCAGTCAAGGAACTGTTCAACCAGTGAACGTTGGATTGTGAGATGGCTCGACAGCGGGTTGTCAGAAAAGAGATTGTGGGGGTTTGCCAAGAAGTTGGCACCCAGAACATATTCGCTTCGCAGGTACAGTGATAATTTCAGATGATTCTGTAAATTATCTCACGATTTTATTTATCCTCCATTTTTCAGTTAATGAAAAATGTTGCGGGATGGTTGCATTTTTTTTAAAAAAGCCTTGCACCTTGACATTTTTTTGATTTCAGGGGTGCGAAATCGGCGTAATAACGGGAGCGAAATATGGCGTTATGGAATTCAATTACAGGTCAGTTACGATCAGTCATTGAATGGAAAAATCCTGCACCGGATGTTCTTTTCCAACGATGGACAGATAATGGAGATGAGATCAAAAACGCTTCGAAGCTTATTGTGGGTCCCGGTCAAGGCGTGATCTTTGTTTATGAGGGTAAGCCGCAAGCTGTTCTTACTGAACCGGGTATGACAGACTTGAAAACACAAAATATCCCGTTCTGGACGACGATCACAAAATTCATGCAGGCATTCAAGAGTGAGCACAAGGTTGGGATCTATTTTTTTCGGACTGCCGAGATGCTGAACCAGGGTTGGGGTACACCTGGTCCCGTGAAATATATTGATCCGCAATACAAGTTTCCAGTTGGGATGAAGGGTTTTGGCAATTTCTCTTTCCGTATTTCAGATGCAGGAAGTTTCTTCATTAATGTTATGGGTCAGAGAGATGAGTTCAGAGTTGATGAACTTCGTCTGGTCATTGTGGCAAGACTTGTCCAGCCACTTACTGATTTTCTTGCTGAAGCGAAGTTCGGTTATAATGAGATTGATGCCAACAGAAATGAAATTGCTGACGGGGTGCGTGAAAAGGTAGCTCCGATCTTTCTCACCCTTGGTTTCGAGCTTAAGGATTTTCGTGTCGAAAATACTGATTTTGATGATGACACCAGGCGCCGGGTGCAACGCATTGCCGATATGCAGGCTGAGGCGCATGCTGCCCAGGCCGTCGGGTTGAATTATACTCAAGTCCAACAGTTGGCAGCGCTTCGAGATGCGGCCCAGAATCAGGGAGGAGTGGCCGGAATGGGAGTTGGTCTTGGTGCCGGTGTTGGAATGGGCCAGGCAATGGCTGGCATGATGACCAATATGAATGTACCCCAAACGGCAGCGGTAACCGAAGATCCTGTAGCCAAGCTCTCAAAATTGAAACAGATGCTTGACAACGATCTCATCACCCAACAGGAGTACGACACGAAAAAGCAGCAGATTCTTTCACAACTGTAATCACACCATTTGCGATTTACTTTTGACTGAACGCAATTATCAGGAGTCAACACTTATGAGATCCAGTCGCTTTTTTTCGTTTCTTATCATGATCAACATTGCTGTTCTCAGTATCCCTTTCATTGGTGAGGAGCTTATTGCACGGGCGGGGGGCGGAGGTGGTCATGGTGGCGGACATGGCGGGGGGCATAGCGGAGGTGGATTTCATGGCGGGGGGCATTCCTATGGTGGTGGGGGCATTGGACATAATAGCTACTCCGGGGGATCCGGTTCCTTTGGCTTTTCCACATTTATTACAGTCATTATTCTCCTTGTGATTCTCTTCGTGGGATTCCGGCTTCTTTTATTTTTCAAAAACGCTGCGCTGACAACGTTCTCCTCGATGGCCGGCCATAAAAAAAACTCTTTTGAAAAAGTCGATGGATGTAAGGGATTTCTTGCTGTGAATCCAGACTTCGATGTATCCGCATTCCTGTTGAAAGTTCGCAAAGCTTTCATCGAAGTTCAATCGTCCTGGTCTGAACAAAATACCAGTCGGATGAGAAGGTTCATTACGGACGGTGTCTATCAGCGATTCAACACCCAGTTCAAGATGATGCAGCTTTTACAGCAGACCAACCCGGTAAGCAATATCAAAATTGGCGATATCTGGGTCGAGAAAATCGAACAGGACGGCCTGTATGATATTATGCATGTTGGAATTGAAGCGAGCATGGACGATAAGTTTGCCTGCGCCCTGAATCATGAGCTGGATGAGGAAGGTTTCGATGATTTTATTGAGTTCTGGTCGTTTATCCGTAAGCGAGGAGTACCCAAAAAAGATATCTATGATTCCAGCAACTGTCCGAATTGCGGCGCACCTCTGCCGGAGAATATCGGTGAGGTTTGCAAATGTACCCATTGTAACGCAACGGTCAACTCCGGGGAATTTGACTGGGTACTTTCTGAAATTACCCAGAACGATGATTACCACAGAAATGATGTTTTTTCAAGCAAGATTGGTAATCTCGAAACGAAGATACATGAGATGGTATCTGTTTATGGAGATTTTTCCGTTCAACTGGTTGAGGACAAGGCTTCAAATGCCTACATGCAGATCATGACCGCTCAAGTCATGCATGATCCTTCCGTAATGCGCAGGTTTGTTTCAGATGAATTATTCCAGCAGCTTGCACCAAAGTTCGAAAGGAATCAGGAAATTTTCAATCGTATTTTCCTGAACAAGGTCACTCTCATTGGTGCACAGAAAAAGGGAAATAAAAACATACTCATCTTTGCGATTATCTGCTCGATGCAGAGAGTGTTGATTACAAACAACAGGGTGGAGCTGGTCGATCAGGAAATCAGAACAGCGGAAGAAGTAATCTTTCTGACCCGTGATGACCAGGCTGGGGCTGGAAAGGGTTCAATCTATCAGCATAATTGTCCTGCTTGTGGTGGCCCTGTCAGGAACACGCTTGATATCAAGTGTTCATATTGCGGAAGTCTGCTCAATAGTACAACGAACGACTGGGTTGTCAGTGCACTGATGAGTCGCTCAAAATTTGCCGAATATTATGGCGCGAATAAGGGCGCTTTCATCGCGAAAGTCGATCCTGTTGTGTTGGATAAACTTGATAGCGTTAAAGATTATGCACTCAATAACATCATGATTGTTTTTGCTGCTGATGGAGCATTTCATGGCGATGAGAGAACTTTTCTGACTGAAGCGGCAAAAAAATGGGGATTCAAGAGCGCCGATATTAAGCCTCTTTTCAAGATGGCCGCAAGCGGAAGGCTTTCGATCAGAATGCCGGAAGGTCAGGATATGCGAAACAGTATCTACAAGCTGATGGAGAAGGCTGCAAGTGCTGATGAACGCATTTCTCCGGAGGAGCAGAAAATTCTGGCTTGGGTCAAAGAGACGTATATCGATAATAAAGCCTGAATCCGGGTGTACAACGCATAGGTTGCAAGCCGCCTGCCTGAACCGTTGGTTCAGTTCAGGTCATGTATCGTTCCATATTCTTCTTTGCTATTGAACTGCATAGAAAAATCTCAATAGACATTCAGTAATACATCAGCAGGGATATGCAGTTCCTTGTGCAAGAGCCAAATTTGGCGAATCGATAACGGTCGCTTCCGGTTCAACAGGTCACTTGTCCGGCTTTTCGATCCAATAATTCTTGTCAAATCCTGCTGATAGTCCTGCTTGCGGATGTACCCACAGGAACTCCTGCCGCTTGTTCTGCACCCGGATCAGTCCGCCGAAGCTCGGATCCTTCTTCTTCAGCCAGGCGTGCAACTGCCGCAGTACCGCCCCTTGCGCCCGGATCGCTTCACCGCGCTCCAGCTCCGGCGCGTCGCTGCGGCCCAGCCATGCGCCGGATTGCTCTCCGCCTTTGAGCACCGATTCGAGACTCTCAAAAGGCGCTGGTTTTGCAGGTTCAGTTCTTCAATACCAAGCTTACACTCGTTTTTTCAGCGCTCTTCAGCGGTAAACCTCAGTCTTCATTTGCAAATTTTTTTTACGAGGTAGCTGCGGCTGATGGAGCTGGGCAGTATTGCTACCCATCTGGTCTTCGTATAGTTCAGTCTCTTCATGGCGAAAGAAAACCCCCAGAGGCAGTTTATCGTATCCGGCAGCAAGACGGAATGCCGCATTGCGGTCACTGGTGTCGTGGTTCTTGGGCAGGTAGTGCATGTTTTTCTTGAACCACTGACAGGTATTCAGTTTGTTGAATACGACGCATGGTTGGCATACTTCGACCACCGAAAATCCTCTGAACGCAATCGCCTCCATGATCATCAATTTTGTCCGTTCTACGTCTCCGGCCAAGCCTCTTGCTATGAACTGAGCTTTCATGGCCAGTGCTACTTCCAGCGGATTGAAAGGCTCGAGTTTGACTCCGTTAACCCTTGTCGAACTCTTCATGCCGCGCGGCGATGCCAGAGAGGCTTGAGCGTTGTCAGGGTTGTAGACCATGTTGTTGTGGACAATCACCGTGACATCAATGCCTTTCGGGATTGCATGGATAAAATGATTTTCTCCTTCGTCCAGCGTATTGCCGTCACCAGATTCAACGATAACAACAAGTTTCCTCTCCGGCAGCTTCAAGCCAGGATCGGCAGGACGCAAACGGCTGTACAGCTCTTTGAACATGGCATTCAGATCGTGCAGCGTTTTGTCTGCCTGATCTATTGCAGAGAGCATCACAAGGTTTTCCGGTTCAATATTGAGTTCATGCATGGTCAACGTTACGGCCTTGTGCAGCATGTGGCTTCCGCAAGCAGGGCACCACGCGGCATCGGTGATGTGGGGCATATTGAACTCTGTGAGTGTATCATTCATGATTGAAATCCTTTCACCTATGGTTGATGCTTTTTCAATGACTTACAAGGGGGGAACGAGTAAAACATCCTGTCCCGTTATGAGAGATACATGATGTTGGTTTATAGTTTTCGTTACAACCAACAAACACCCTGAAAAGTTTTGATGAAAAAAGATGGGATTCGCAATTTATTAAGGATCTCAACCAATTTTCCTTAATTAAGCGATTTTATTTTGATTCGCCAAAAATGATACCTGTTCGGGGTTTTGCTATGCTGGAAGCTGTTTTTGTACAGCAGCGATGAGTGCATCAAGGTCGGCCAGATTATCGATATCCTTTTTAGGCAGAAGCACCTCCATTCTTGTGCCCTTTTTCAGGATAACAGGGTATTCGAAGTGCTGCTCGTATTTTTTTTCGAATTCGTCGCGGTGCAGAAACTCCATGGGAACGCCTATGGAGGTACGGAACGCTTTCCATGCATCAATTTCCGTGAATGGCCCATGGGTCAGTTTGCAGAGACTGCAACTGTAGGTTTCGGGGCTCAGGATTTTGTGTCCCAAGTCGATGAGACTGCTGATCGGGTTGCTGTCGGTGTTGTAAACAAAGATAAGTGTCATTATTTTGGATTGTATGGTTGTAAATCTTTTGCGCCTCGCCGGCTACCTTTTTCGGAGTGCAAGCGCTGTCCAGATTGCACCAAGGAGATCGACTGCCCCAAAGAGGATGAGCATGGGATTAACGAGGCCCGACAAGACAAATGCCGTAAAAAAAAGAATGACGGATGAGCGGGCATAGATGGTCCAACGAAAGAAGTCGATCAGTTCATGACGAGCAGCCTGGAAGTCATAGAAGGCGAAGACGCAAACAAGTAAGCCTGTGACTCGAATCCAGACCTCATTGGTGCAGGGAAAACCAAATACAGCAAGAATGGGGTTGGGTATGATCATGAGAGTGATTCCCAAAACCAGCTCATAGATTCCGAATATGAAAACGCTTTTGGCTGCATTGCTCATCGTCTCCTTCTTCTGGTATTTTGTTCGGGGTTTAAAAAATATCTTTGCCTTCGGTGAATGTTATAAACGGAAGCAATGATTATCTCCCAACAGTATGCACTTCCATAATATACTTTTTGCTGTAAATTTATCCTGTGATCGCCTTTCATGCGCGGGGAGAAGGGTAAAAAAATATTATTTCGTCATGAGAGCAAATGTTCGATAAGGTGGCTTGTTTGTAAAAAAATGGCAACATCGCTCTCCTGAGTTGAAAAAAGCAGGTTTCAAGTGATAACTTGCGAAAGCACAACCTTGAGGAGACGATGTGGCCGGGTAAAACGGATGAATAGTTCTCCTTCTAACACAAGAATATCTTATGACATTGTTACTCGGCAGGGTTGATCTCCTTTTTGATGCGTTGGAGCATTTTTGGGAGCATAAGCGGACGAAGCGGACGTCAGCAAACATTTTGATCATTACGTTCCTCGTAGCTCTTTCTCTGATAGAGCTTTGCCGTCAGGGATGGCTGCCGGGAGGAGTTGCAGAAATTATTCCTTCAAGCCACTATTACGCTATCAATATTGCTTTTTCCATGTTGCTTGGGCTTGAAGTTATCGGGTTGGTTTTCAGTCTTGCAAACTCGGTTTCAGATTCGGTTGGCAAGCAGTTCGAAATTCTCTCTCTTATTCTGCTTCGGCAATCGTTTGAGGAATTTATCTACTTTAACGAACCGCTGGTGTGGGTGGAGACATCAAAGCCTGTACTGCATATCCTTTCCAATGCTGGCGGCGGCCTGCTGATTTTTCTCCTGTTGGGCATCTATTACAAACTTCAGCAGCATCGCGTCATTACACAAAGCTCTGTTACGACAGCGGACTTTATAGCATCAAAAAAGCTGGTTTCGCTTTTGCTTTTAATCTTTTTTATCGGAATCGGTATCACTGATCTTTCACTTTATCTGTCAGGCAAGCCAATATTTGATTTTTTCGCAATATTTTACACGGTTCTTGTTTTCAGTGATGTGCTGCTGGTGCTGGTTTCTCTCCGTTACAGTTCAAGTTATGAAATACTTTTTCGCAACTCCGGCTTTGCTGTTGCCACCGTGGTTGTCCGGCTTGCCTTGACGGCTCCACCTTTTTTTAATGTTTTGCTCGGTGTTGGAGCAATGGTTTTTGCGATTGGTATTACCTTTGCCTACAACGGGTTCAAAACAAAAGAGGTCGTAAAATTGTCATCTGCCGCTTTTCCGGAAAAAGGCGCATAAAACCATGATTATCTCTTTTCAGCAGACTCTTATCGGCAGGGTCGCAATAGCGGAGTGTTGCGGCGCGATAACCAACCTCGGTTTTGCTTCCGAGACTCTGTCGCAACAAGCAGAAATTGGCGAAACGGAATTGATCAGGGAGGCTTTTCGGCAGATTGATGCTTATCTTGCCGGGCAACTGCGGCTCTTTTCAGTGCCGATTGCTCCTTCGGGGACGCCCTTTATGCAGCGGGTCTGGAAAATTCTCTCTACCATTCCTTATGGTGCAACCCTAACCTATCGGGAGGTTGCTGTCGCTATGGGAAATCCTCTTGCGGCCAGAGCGGTGGGGATGGCCAACAACAGAAATCCGGTGCCGATTTTGATTCCCTGTCACCGGGTTATCGGCAGTAATGGTGCGCTTGTCGGGTATCGTGGCGGGCTCGGGTTGAAAAAAAGGTTGCTGGAACTTGAACTGCGCTCATTGTCCGGTAAGGTTTAAAAAGTGTGATGACAACTATGATGATCTATTTTTTTTCCCATAAAGATTTTTCTGTTAACCGTATGAAAAATAAGGGAAACTAATGGGTTTTCAGGATGATGGATTACGCTGTTTTGATGGCAGTGAAGAATAAAAGGTGCAGATAGTGCAAATATTGCGGAAGATTGTCTATCGTTATACAGCCCTCTATAGCTTATGTTACCCGAAGTGATGATGCAAAAAAGTAAAACCCTTGTCTGCTTGTGGTAAGCCCCTCTCGTGATATACCGGTAGCCCGGCTCGGCAATACCTTTTTCGACATCTTTGGTATTGAAAACTCGGGTTTTGTGTTTGCACGCGATAATCATCGTCACGATTTTTTTGAAATTATCTGGTTCACTTCGTCGGTCGAGAGCGTTCATTATATCGATTTTGAGCCCTATCCGGTTGAGTCCGGTCTGGTTTATTGTTTGGCTCCGGGTCAGGTGCATGCATATCAAGGATTGTCGCCTTCGGGTTATGTGATGGTGTTTTCGCTTGAAATGTTCAGCCGCATCATGGATCCGCAGCTCAGGGTGTTGTTCAATCCCTTTATGAACAGTGGCGTGAGGATAGGGGAGGGGAAGGCTGGCGTGTTAATGCAATTGGCTGAGCTTATGGTAGAAGAGTGCCGGGGAAGCAGGGAATTGGTTATTCTGCGTTGCTATCTCAAGGCTTTTCTTTTTCATCTTGCAAGAATGCATCATGATGCCGCGTTTTCCCTCGATAAGACGGGTCAACGGATGAGTCGGTTGTTTGAATTGCTCGAAAGTAACTTTCGCAAGGAGCGTCATGTTGCCTTTTATGCAACAGCACTCGGTATTACTCCAAAACGGCTCAATGAAATTCTTCATAAGAAATTTGATCTTACCATGACCCGTATTCTACATCTGCGGCTTATTCTTGAGGCCAAGCGGGAGATTGCCTATGGTCGCAAAAGTTTCAAGGAGATCTCTTTTGAGCTCGGGTTCAGCGACCAGGCGTATTTCAGCAGGTTTTTCAAGGTGCAGACCGGTATGATGGCGGCAGATTTCAGGAGCCATACCTTGCGGGTGTCAAAAAAGAGTAGTGTAGCTACGGTTTCGGCCGGTTCAGCAGATAATTAAAATGAGATGATGAACAAAAATTTGATAAAGAGTTTTTTCCGTCTTCCGGTTGTTATTGGTATTTGTATGCCAATCTTGTTTTCCGGTTGCGGAGGAAGTATGGGAAACGGGGGCAAAGATGGTGAAAAGAAGGGAACGCCTGCCTTGCCGGTGATAACGGTTACTCTGGGAGATGCAACGGTTCGCACAGCATATTCCTCTCTGCTTGAAGGAAAAGTCAATGTGGAAATTCGGCCGCAGGTTGATGGAACGCTGAGCGCGATCTATGTCGATGAGGGAGCCCTTGTCAAGGCGGGCCAACCGCTCTTTAAAATCGATGATCGGGTTTACCGTGAGCAATACAACAGCGCACTGGCGGCTCAACATGCCGCTGAAGCTTCGCTGTTTGTTGCAAAGCTCAACGAGGAAAAACTTGTTCCGCTGGTAAAAAATAATGTGATTTCTGACATTCAGCTCAAAACCGCCAGGGCAAACCGTCAGGCGGCCAAGGCAGTAGTGGAGCAGTCGAGAGCTGCCGCGCGTTCTGCTTTTGTCAATTATGATTATGCAACCATCAAGGCGCCGGTAAGCGGGTACATCGGAAAAATTCCGTTACGGCTTGGCAGTCTGGTCAGTAAAAATCAGAGCGCGTGGCTGACTCTTTTGAGTGACGTCAGCGAGATTTATGCCTATTTCAGCATGAGCGAAATAGATTTCATTCGGTTTCGTAATCAGTATGACGGTGCTACCATACAGGAGAAGGTGAAGCAGGTTGCTCCGGTTTCACTGATCATGGCAGACGGGAACATGTTCGTCGAAAAGGGAGCGATCAGTACCATAAGTGGTCAGTTTGATCAGTCAACTGGTTCAGTCAGGATCCGGGCGGTTTTTCCAAATCCAGGGGGCCTGCTGCGTTCTGGCAATACTGGAAAGGTCGTTATTGAGTCACTCTATCACCATGTGCTGCTGGTGCCACAAGCTGCAACGGTTGAACTGCAGGACAAGGTTTTTGTTTTCCTTCTTGGTAAGGGTAATAAGGTGAACAAGCAGGTGATTACGGTTTCGGGCAAGAGTGGTAATAATTATATCGTGAGCTCAGGTCTTAAACCGGGTGACGTTATTGTGACTGCCGGTACTGAAAAACTGCCGGACGGTACGGTTATCAAGCCGGTCAGGAGTGCTCCAGCGGCAGGTAATGCACGGCAGTGAAAGAGAGAGTAACAGTTTTTCGTAACGGTCTTAAGGCGCTAAATCTACCTATTCATGTTTGAACGTTTTATATCGAGGCCTGTTCTTGCTACTGTCATATCGATCATTCTGGTTATTCTCGGTGTTGTCGGCATAAATCAGCTTTCGATTACCCGTTTCCCCGACATTGCGCCTCCGAGCGTGTCAGTGTCGGCGAGTTACCCTGGTGCCAGTGCAGAAACTGTCGGGCGTTCTGTTGCGCCTCCGCTTGAGGAGGCGATCAACGGGGTCGAAAACATGAACTACATGACCTCGACCTCCGCCAATGACGGATCGCTCTCCATTGCGGTTTTTTTCAAGCAGGGCACAAACCCTGACCAGGCGGCGGTCAATGTGCAGAACCGTGTGGCTCAGGCGACAAGCCGGCTCCCGGCGGAGGTCAACCAGATCGGTGTTTCGACCGTCAAGCGTCAGAACAGCCAGATCATGCTGATAACGATTTCAAGCAGTTCAAAAGCCTATGACCAGATCTTTTTGCAGAACTACGCCAAAATCAATATTGTCGATGATTTGGCACGCGTTCCCGGTGTCGGGCAGGTTTCGGTTTACGGTAACATGGATTATGCCATGCGCATCTGGCTTCGTCCGCAGCAGATGGCAGCCTACAAGGTAACGCCGCAGGAGGTCTCGGCGGCCATTCAGAGCCAGAACCTTGAGGCGGCTCCGGGCTCGTTTGGCGAGAACAGTACCGAGGCGATGCAGTATGTGATGAAGTACAAGGGGAAGAATGCCTACCCGGGTGACTATGAAAATATGGTGATTCGTGCCAATCCGGATGGTTCGTTGCTCAAGCTTGGTGATATCGCCCGCGTCGAGTTTGGTGCCTATCGCTATACGGTCGATACCAAGGCAAACGGCGAACCGGGTGTGGTGCTGGCGATTTATCAGGCGCCGGGTTCAAACGCCAACAAGGTTGAAACGGGGCTGCGCAAGGTGCTTGAGAAGGCTTCCGGTTCTTTTCCCTCCGGTATAAGCTATTCGATTCCCTTCAGCTCCAAAAAGGTGGTCGATGAGTCGATTATTCAGGTTCAGCACACGCTGATTGAGGCTTTTCTTCTGGTTTTTCTTGTTGTTTTTCTTTTTCTGCAGGATTTCCGCTCTACCCTTATTCCGGCCATTGCTGTACCGGTGGCTATTATCGGCACCTTTTTCTTCATGAACCTCTTTGGCTTTTCCATTAATGTGCTGACCCTCTTCGGCCTGGTGCTCGCCATCGGGATTGTGGTAGATGATGCCATTGTGGTGGTCGAGGCGGTTCATGCCAAAATGGAGCAGAAAAACTATCCGGCCAAGGTCGCTACCGTTTCAGCCATGCGGGAGATTACCACGGCGATTGTCACCATTACCCTTGTGATGGCTTCGGTTTTTCTACCGGTCGGCTTTCTTCAGGGATCGACTGGCGTTTTCTACCGGCAGTTCGCCTTTACTCTTGCCATCGCCATTCTGATTTCGGCGGTCAATGCCCTTACCCTGAGCCCTGCCCTCTGCGCACTCTTTTTGACCAATCTGCATGATAAGGATGGCAGGGGAAAAGAGGGGAGGCTGCACAAGTTTGGTGGGTTCGGCAAGCGCTTTTTTACCGGCTTCAACACAGGGTTTGAGTTTCTGAAGCGAAAGTATCTCGGCTCTCTTGTTTATCTGATCCGCAACAAGCGTATCACCTTCTCCTTTCTCGCTCTTCTGGTTGCCATCTCGTTCTGGATGTTCAAGGTGACGCCAACGGGGTTCATTCCTGATGAGGATAACGGCTTTGTGATTGTCTCCGTCAGCCTGCCGCCGGGCGCCTCTTTTGACCGGACCAGGGCCGTTATGGACAGGGCCGCTCTTACCCTTAAATCCATACCGTCAGTGCAAAGAGTGAATGCGATTTCGGGCATCAATGTTCTGTCGAGAAGTTCGTCGCCCTCTTCGGGTCTTCTTTTTCTGCAACTCAAGGATCCCGGGGAGCGCGGGCCGGACGGCAATATCAAGAAGATTCTTGCTACAATAGCAAAGAAACTTGCTGGCCGGGAGGGCTCCTTCTTTGCGCTTGCCCAGCCGACGGTTCCCGGTTTCAGTACCGTCAGCGGCCTTGAATTTGTGGTGCAGGATCGCAGTGGAGGCAGGCTTGATAAACTGGGCAATGTGGCGCAGGGCTTTATCGGTGAACTGATGAAACGGCCGGAGATTGGGTCTGCCTTTACCACGTTCAAGGCGAAAAATCCTCAGTACGAACTGGTCATCGATAACATCAAAGCGGGTCAGCTCGGGGTCAATGTCAAGGAGCTTTTGACTGTCTTGCAGGTTTATTATGGCAGTATGCAGGCTTCAGATTTCAACCGTTTCGGCAAGTATTACCGGGTGATAATGCAGGCTGAGCCGGGGGAGCGCGCTGAACCTGCCTCACTGAACGGCATCTTTGTCAAGAACTCTGGTGGCAGCATGGTACCAGTCTCATCAATTATTACTCTAAAAAGGGTTTATGGCACCGAATCGGTTGACCATTTCAACATGTTCAATGCCGTCTCCATCAATGCAACGGTTAAACCAGGCTTCAGTACCGGCCAGGCCATCAAGGCCGTTGAAGCAGTTTCCAAAACCCATCTTCCGTTGGGTTACACCTACGACTGGAAAGGCCAAAGCCGCGAGGAGCTCGAATCCACCGGCGGGCTGCTCTTTATCTTCACGCTCTCGGTTGTCTTTGTCTACTTTCTGCTTGCGGCGCTCTATGAGAGCTATCTGCTTCCCCTTGCGGTGATGTTTTCCATCCCGACAGGGTTGCTCGGCGTCTTTATCGGCATCAAGCTTGCAGGAGTCGAGAACAACATCTATGTGCAGGTCGCTGTCATCATGTTGATCGGGCTTCTGGCGAAGAATGCCATTCTGATTGTTGAGTTCGCCTTGCAGCGGAGGGTAGCCGGGAGTTCGCTCTCAGCGGCAGCCATTGAGGGGGCAAAGGCGAGGCTCAGGCCAATTCTTATGACCTCACTTGCCTTTGTTGCCGGTTTGCTTCCGCTCCTGTTTGTGACCGGTCCGGCTGCTTTGGGCAACCATTCCATCGGCGCGGCGGCCATTGGAGGCATGTTTATCGGCATGGTGCTCGGTATTTTTGTGATTCCGGTACTCTTTGTGACCTTCCAGTACCTTCAGGAGCGCATTACCGGCCATGCCACCGTTATCGTTGAAGCAGGGGATCTTCTCGAAGAGTTCATCAGCAAGGAAAACAAGAGTGCCCGGCAGCCATCATGACGAGTAAGAATTGAATTAACACTTGACCTATGAGAATACCGGAAAAAGATTTATTAAAGGGAGCGGTGCACTTCATGCTGCTCATCAGCCTCTCGGCATGTGGTGTCACAAACGAGTATAAAAAGCCTGATGTGGCTTTTCCTGAGAGTTATCGTGGCGGGTTGATTTCGGCAAAGGGGTCTCTGGCCGACAGTTCTGTTGCCATGCTTCCCTATAGCAGTTTTTTTGCTGACAAAACGCTCTGCCTATTGATTGACAGCTCTGTTGCCAATAGTATTGATTTGCTGGTGGCACTTAAAAATATTGATTACGCCCGCCAAACCCTTAATGCGTCAAAGCTTGGACTTCTGCCAACCCTTAATGTCGGTGCCCAGAATACCCGTACCAACCCTTCAGACAACGGAGCAAAAACAAATATTGACGATTACTCTGCTTCGGCAACATCATCATGGGAAGTCGATATCTGGGGGAAAATCCGCAGCAGGAACCGTTCAGCCCTTGCCTCTTACCTGAAGACGCAGGAGGCCGCAAAAGCTGTGCGTACCCGCCTGGTGGCAGATGTCGCCTCCGGATATTACAATCTTCTGATGCTTGATGTTCAGCTCGCAAGTTCCAAAAAAAATCTGGCATTGGCTGATACGACGGTTAAGATGATCGCGCTTCAGTACGATGCCGGTCAGGTTACCTCTCTTGCCGTTCAGCAGCAGGAGGCTTTAAGGCTGTCGATAGAGGGGTCACTTCCTGCAATTGAGCAGAAAATAGCAGTGCAGGAAAATGCACTCAGTATTCTCTGCGGCAGAATGCCTGGTGCCATTGAGCGTGACAGGGCTCTTTTCACCATCAACGTAATCGATGATCTTCCATCCGGAATTCCTTCAGCCTTGCTGCAGAACAGGCCAGATGTTCGTGCTGCTGAGCTGGCTGTCAGGGGCGCTCATGCTGATATGGGCGAAGCAAAAGCCACACTCTATCCTTCGTTGACGGTTACGGCCGCAGGAGGAGTTGAGGCGTTTAAGGCAAGCAACTGGTTTACGCTTCCCGGCTCTATTTTCGGTTTGGTGCAGGGTGCAGTGTTGCAGCCAATTTTTCAGCGAGGTCAGTTGAAAGCAAAGTATGAACAGTCTAAAATAAAACGGGATCAGTCAGAACTCGAATTCAAACAGACTTTGCTCAAGGCGGTGGGGGAGGTCTCCAATGCGCTGGTTGCGCTTGACAAGATAAAGTCACAGGAGCTCATAGCGGCTGAACGGGTTGCAACGCTTCAGGGAGCACTTACCAACGCAGGGCTGCTTTTCCGAAGCGGAATGGCCACCTATCTTGAGGTGATTGTTTCCCAGAGCAATGCCTTGCAGGCGGAACTCGCCCTTGCTGACATACGGCGCCAGCACCTTGCGGCCAAAGCAGAACTTTACCGATCACTTGGGGGTGGATGGCGGTAAAGAGTTTGCCTTCACGGAATTGTTTCGGGGAGTTGCGTGTTTAATTGAAGAAATAGGTTTAAAATCGTATTAAACTTCGGTATAAAGAATTTCAAAAGCGTATGGATACAACATTATATAATGCAACGGTCGTCGGTAAAATTATGATCACCCCGGATTTGATGATTTTCCGGATTGATACCGATGAGGCGAGAAAAGAGTTTGAAGCAGGACAGAATCTCCTTCTTGGGCTTTATGGTTTCGAGAAGCGCTCTTCCAATTCAGAGCCGGAGCAGGTACCTGCTGGTGAGGAGCAGCTTATCCAGCGCCCTTACGCCATCGCCTCGGCCAAGACCGAGACCCGACAGCTTGAGTTTTACATTTCACAGGTCAAGTCCGGTCAGTTGACCTCAAGGTTGTTCAACCTCAATATAGGTGACCGGCTTTATGTGGGCACAAAGATCAGTGGTATTTTCCGTCTTGATGAAACACCTGATGGCAGCGATATTGTCATGGTTGCCACAGGGACTGGAATTGCTCCTTATATCAGCTTTTTGCGCTCACATATTGTGGAACGGCCCGAAAGCAAAATGGTGGTGATACAGGGTGCTGCTCATCGCTGGGATCTTGGTTATTACAGCGAATTAACCTTTCTGGAGAAGAGTTTTGCCAACTTTTTTTATGTGCCAACGCTTACCGATGCTGATGATCGTTGGGATGGTTATAAATTATGCATTGAGGATCTGTTGAAAAAGGATGTTTTGCAAAATGAGTTCAATATTACACCCGATCCTGAGCGGACGCACTTTTTTGTCAGTGGCAAGCCTGAAATGGTTGCTCATGTATCTGAGTGGCTGAATGATTTTGGATACACACGGCATCATCCGGACGAACCGGGAGAGCTGTATATCGAGGAGTTCTGAGGTGGATGTGTTGCTTTTTGGTACCTGCAGGTGTGCTGGCAGGTACCAGTGTACGGAGTAAAAACTGTAAGCGGTTATAAAACAGCAGGGTGGACAATAAAGGACTCGAACCTTTGACCTCTCGCGTGTGAGGCGAACGCTCTAACCAACTGAGCTAATTGTCCGTAAACAAGTCAGCCACAGTATAGGAGTTAAGATGCAGTTTTGCAACGCCAGTCATTGTTTTTTTTCTGGAGAGGGAGAAATGGAAAATTCTTTTTCAGGGGATCTGTTCGGGGCTCTTTTTTTGAAATGGTTGATTTGTTAAATTGGTCTATACATAGCATAGATCTTAAATATTAAGGAACGATGATTAAAGAAGTTATTGGCGTAACCGCCCCTGCAGTCTTGCTTGCACCGGTCGCGGTGCCCGTTCTTCATGGCCTTAGCGGTATTGCCGTGGTCGGGCTTGGTCTTTTTGCCGCAGGTACGGTTGTGGCGAAAACCATAGGAGCTCTGGCACCTCCTCCGAAACGCCCCAATCCTTCGGAAAGACCTCCGATCGGCTGAACCGATCTGGTGCAACCGTTGTCTGTCAGGAACGTGAAACGTCCTTTGGTGAGGCCGTGTGTCAGGATTGTGTCTTTTTTCCTCATACAGCTTCTATTTTTCTGCGGATGTGCGGGCAAGGGCTCGTCGTCCATGACGGGGAATCCTCTTCCAACTCTTCAACATAAGAATAGTATGAGTATCGTGACGCAAAAGGCGATTTTTGCTGGAGGATGCTTCTGGGGTGTTGAGTACCATTTCAATAGATTGAAAGGTGTGCTTTCAGCCAAATCGGGGTATACGGGCGGGGTGATAGACCACCCAACCTACAAACAGGTTTGCACCGGGAAAACCGGACATGCTGAAGCTGTAGAGGTTGAGTTCGATCCGGCACTGGTCAGTTACGAGACCCTCGCGAAACTCTTTTTCGAAATTCACGATCCGACTGAGCTTAACCGGCAGGGGCCTGATATTGGCACACAGTACCGGTCTGCCGTTTTTTATACTGACGAGGAGCAGAAGAGGGTGGCCGAAAAGCTTATTGGCGAGCTGAAGGCCAGAGGATACAAGGTTGTGACCACTCTTGAAAAAGCCGGGCCTTTCTGGGTCGCGGAGGAGTACCATCAGGACTATTATGAACGGAACGGTCATCAGCCCTATTGCCATATCTATCAGAAGCGGTTTTAGGGAGATGTCAGTAGTTCGAGTACTTCCGGGATGGTATTGCAAACCGAATAGTATTTGCCATGCTCTTCGCTGACCATATTTTCGGCGGCAATACGGTCAAAAAAGAGGAGCAGCGGGTTCCAGAAGCCGTTGAGGTTAAGCAGTATGATCGGTTTGTGATGGTGGCCAAGATGTTTCCAGGTGATCACTTCAATCAACTCATCGAGGGTACCCAATCCGCCGGGAAGAACAAGATAGGCGTCTCCCCATTCGGCAAGTTTCATTTTCCGTTCGTGCATGGTTTCAACCACATGCAGTTCACTCAGGCCGTAATGGGCAACCTCGCGCTCTTCAAGAAATCGTGGAATGATTCCTCTGACCGTACCGCCGTTTTCCATAACAGCATCGGCAATGCAGCCCATAAGACCTACTCGTCCTCCGCCAAAGACCAGTCCGATACCCCGTTCAGCAAATTCACGACCAAGGTCGGCGGCGGCACTGAAATAGTCGCGGGGCGCAAGGTTGCTTGAACTGCAATAGACGGTTACCGATGAGATCATGATGTGTAGAGTTGCTGGTCGGAAATACATTCATTTTTTTGTTTCAAGCATCGTATTCGTAATGCTGCCTTCGGTTGAGATGTAAATGTACGTTTTCGGGTCTTGAATTTTTTTGATTTTAAAAATTGATTCCGCTCTTTTCCATAGTTCAGCTTCGCCGGCGTAATCAAGATTGTTAAAACCTTCTAACGTGATAAACGAAGTTCTTTTGCCAAAAAGTGTTGCGCCAACAACGCAATCCTGAACATTTATCAACTGTTCTAAATTGTAGCAATCTCTGACAAAAATATCATGATCGGTAAACACACCCCCAACGATTATGTCGATATCCTGATTTTCCTGCATGTAGAGGTATCGGCTTGACAAGTGATTGCTGAGATATTGGTCATCACTGTCGATAAAGGTGACATACTTGCCAAATGATGCCTGAATACCCGCATTTCTGCTCATGTTGAGCTTTTTATTTCCATGTTTCAGGTATCTGATATTCTCGTGCTTATGGAGCAAGGGATTGATTATTTGAAATGTGTTGTCCGTACTTCCGTCATCAACAATGATAAGCTCCCAATGTTTAAAATCCTGATCAAGGACGCTCTGAACGGCGTTCATCAGGAGTAGTGATCGGTTGAAGGTTGGTAATATCACCGATATTTCAGGCTGGTAGCAGAAGCGCATGAGAAGTAAAATGGATTATTTCCGGAACAGTGGTTGATTATTTTTGTAACTGAATTTTATGGCCTCGCGGCTTTTATGGCAAAGGCGCAGACCAGCATACCGGCAACCAGAAAGTTTTGCGCAATGGCGTTATAACGAACGTCCATCGTTGCTGGTGATTTCACAAGAGCAAACTGCAGGAAAAATTGCGGAATGACCAAGGTGCCGACAATTATGCCATTCATGCTCTGGCCGATCATGAAGAGGTAGGCAGATGCAAGGAGTTGACCGGTATTGATGAGCACGGCGGCAAGCAGTGCGGCTTTTGTCTCCCCGAAGGCAACGGGAAGCGTTCTGATGCCGACTTGCCGATCGCCTTCTATTGATTTGAAGTCGTTGATGGTCATGGTGCCGGTGCTCGATAGGGTGAAAAGCGCGGCGACAATCAGCGAAGGCTGAAGCGATGAGAGGGTAACGGTGGGATGATAGGCGATCTCTCCGGCTATCCACGGTATGATGAGGTAGGAGACGGCAACAATGATATTGCCCGCCCAGAGCCGTTTTTTGAGTTTGATGGGGTTTGCGCTGTAGAGGTGCGCATTGACAATGCCGATGACCACGTAAAATCCGATAAGCGGATGAATCAGATAGCCGGTGATAACGGAAAGAATCGACCAGAGAGCAATCAGGATGGTGGCATTTTTGAGCGAGATGGCTCCACCTGGTATGGGGCGGTTTGGTTCGTTGATTTCATCGAGATCCCGGTCAAAATAGTCGTTGAGCATCTGGCAGGTTCCACTTGCCAGAGGGCCGGTCAGCAGCATGGCAAGAAAAAATTTCATGCCAGCAACATCACTCCATCCAAAATTGCCGCTTGCCACCGCTCCGCAGAGAAAGCTCCACATCACTGGAATCCAGGTGACTGGTTTAAGGAAACGGATGATCAATGCCAGTTTGGAGATGTTCTCAACCGGCATTGGCCGGCCGTGAACCAGTTTCCGGACACTCAAGGGTGTTGTGAACTCGCCATGATCCGACTGATAAGGCTCTGAACTCTTTTTGGGACGAAAATCACTCACTCGTACAGACTTTGGTTTGAGAAATGCTGACAGCTTGGAAAATAACAGGTAAAACTGAAGAAAGGAATCATCGGCCATAAAAGTGCACTGTTATCGCATAATATCCCGAAGAATTTTTTTAAACTGTAGAGAAGGACTCGATCTTACGTTTTTAATATCAAGTAACGTTCTTTTTTGTCGGTACATCATAATCGTAAAAGGGAGATATCTCTTATGGTTGGTCGTCGTTTATTCAATGAAATGAAAAAGACCGTTCTTTTTCACGCCATTGCAGCCCATTTCAGTAACGGGCTGATTCCGGTTGGCGTGCTCTATCTGCTCTTGACCATTTTAACCGGGAACAGTTATTTTGAACATACCGTCGAGCACTTGATTGTCATCGTCATGCTTGCCATTCCAGTCTCCTTTTTTTCAGGCATCCATGATTGGAAAAAGAGATATCGTGCAGCCAAAGCGCCCATTTTTATCAAGAAAATAAGGCTTTCCTGCCTGCTTTTTCTTTTTTGTGCCTCTGCTGTTGGTATCAGGCTTGCCATTCCTGATGTGATGAGTCGCCCAGGCATTGAGCACTGGCTCTATATGGCACTCCTTTTTTCAATGCTGCCTGTCGTGACGCTGCTTGGTCATTACGGAGGAAAACTTTCTGCCCAGTCACGGCAGGCAGCCAAGCCCGCGTGAAGTATAAACACAAGCCCAGTCTTTAGGTATACCGCATAGCATGGGGTGTAGCCGCGTAACCGCTTACAGAGAACCAGAGCCCGTTCTGCAAGTTTGAAAACTCAGCTCACGCATCTTCACTGCATTGCGCTCTTCCAACCAGATATGCTTCATGCAGGTAAGGGATGCTGATGAATAGCCGACAGGTAGTTCCCCGAACAGCTTTTCATCGGCCGGAATAAAACGTTATTGTTGGTGAGCCCGCTGAGGCTGCTCCATGTATGCCTGGATTTCTGCCTCCATGGCGACAGAAATTATCCGTTGCGCTCCGGCTCATGGGATTTCGTCAAGATTTAGGTGCTGGCAGCTCAATAAGTCGTTAACGATACTGAGTTCTGGCATATTTATTGCTCAACCAATTCTTGTTGATCGCTTGGCACTTGCCAGTCAATGATCAAGCCCTTTAAAACACAACAATTGAAAATAAATCGATACATCCCTTTTCTTTTGCGCGATAAAATACGTATTACAGTTGTGTATTACGCGTTTTATGATGATTCTTAAAAAAAGATTAAAGTTTTTTTTATATTAAGGTTAACAGTTGTTATCATTTACTATATGTTTTCACTGCATCCCTATGTGTTAATATAGATTTCGCGTCCAACAAGGAGGCGAATTATGGGATATTCCCAAGCAGTGAGGGTAAGTGTGCTGAAAAAAGTCTTGCCACCTGATGCGCAAAGTATCGTGGCGGTAAGCCGAGAAACCGGCATTAATGATCAGACAATTCGGAATTGGATCAAACAGAGTGAATCGGGTATCTTACCAGACGGCAGTCAAGAGAGCAGTCCACGATTCATGACCCCGAAAGAGAAATACCAGTTGGTGCTTGAAGCTGCCAGCATTGATAACGAACAACTGGGTGGATTTCTCAGAGAACGTGGTTTGCATTCAGAACACTTAACGATCTGGGATCAGGAACTCCGAGAGATGATTGAGAAGAAAAACGACAAAAAGGATCAGGAGCTTAAAGCCTTAAAGAAGAGAAACCAAGAGCTTGAGAGAGAGCTTCAACGTAAGGAGAAGGCTTTGGCTGAGGCAGCAGCACTTCTTCTGTTAAAAAAAAAGCTCGATGCTCTTATGACGGATCAAAAGGACGGCTAACCTTGATGCGCATCGGTTGGAGATTATTCCTTTGATAGAGGAGGCGCATAGCAATGGAGCGAGGTATCATAAGGCGTGCGAGGTTGTGGGTATTTCTCTGCGAACCCTGCAACGGTGGAAACGTGGAGAGTTACAGGATCAACGCAAAGGATCAAAGAAGCGTGTTGTCAGAAAGTTGTCGCCTGAGATGAAAAAAGAAATTGTTGCGCAATGTAACGCACCGCGATTTCGGGATCTGAATCCCTATGAGATTGTTGCCCTGTTGCTCAATGAAAACTGCTATTTGGCATCGGTCCGGACAGTGTACCGGGTGTTGAAAGAAAGTGATATGCTGCACCACCGGAGCAATTTGAGGGTACGGAAAGGGCATGCTAAACCGCCCGAAAGAGTAGCGACGGCATCGGATCAGGTATACACATGGGATATCACGTATATGGCACGGAGTGTAAAAGGTCTTTTTTTCTATGCCTATGTGGTTACCGACATTTTTGACAAGAGTATTGTCGGTTGGGCGGTTCATGAAGAAGAGAGTGGCAGTCATAGCAGGGATCTGTTTGAGCGCATCCTGAATGGCCGGAAGGTCAAGCTAAAGGCTCTGCATGCAGACAATGGAGGCCCCATGAAAGGCATTACCCTGATGGCATTACTCCGAGAGTTGAAGGTTGATGTATCGCATAGTCGACCGAGAACAAGTAATGACAACCCGTTTATTGAATCGCTGTTTAAAACGATGAAGTACCGGGTGAATTATCCTGGTCGATTTGAAGATCTGAATGAGGCAAGGTTATGGCTGGCCGAATTTGTGCACTGGTACAATACCGAGCATTTGCACTCTACGATCGGGTATGTAACACCGGAACAGATGCGCACCGGTCAGTCAAGCAATGGAGTGTACTCCGGCAGCAAAAGACAAGGCTATCGGAAAAGAGCAGAGCAGGTCTCGGTCAGTCAAGCAATGGAGTGTACTCCGGGAAGTAGTGCTTAACCCGGACAAAAAAGAATAATTTTTTTCAAAAAAAGCGACTTCTTTGTTGACATATTCCGGATCTCAAGTCATCCAAACCTGACTCCTTGATGTCTGGCCTTTATTTACTACGGAATCAATTCTTGTGAAGCGCTTATAAAAGAGGCATGACTGATTGATTTACTTTCAGGAGACCTATTTCAATAAGATTATGAACAAACGTACTGAAAATAACTCATAAGAGATCAGCGAAAAGACGTTCTGTAATCCTGTCCAAAACACCTCAATATTTGTCTAACATATTTTTCAAGAGGTTGGGCATTTTTTTTATGATTTACGTATGTATCTGTTTTCTGTGTGATCTTTTTCCTCCAGAATCAAATCTTGTGGAGCGCTTGTCACAATGTGGATTTGTTGCTGTTCTGATCAAATAATTTATTAATAAATAAGAGATAAACGTTTAAACATTGGAGACAATCACTATGCGATTTTTTGCTGTAACCACTCTGTTTTTTGTTTTTATCTGTTCGGCGCAAATTGTCAGTGCTGAAGGGATTGCTCCTATCGAAAAAGCTGCTTTGCGAGCCAAGTATAATATTGCTCAAGGCAAAGAGATCTATGAACGGGTTTGTTCTAATTGTCATGACAGCGGTGTTATGGACGCGCCGAAATTTTGTGATTTGACAGACTGGAAGCCGAGAATGGTCCACGGGATGGAGCATCTTGTCAAGCATGCAGTTGATGGTTTTAACAATATGCCAGCCAAGGGAGGAATGGAATCCTTGACGGTTGCCGAGAGCGCTGATGCTGTGGCTTATATGGTTGATCAATGCCTTATCGAGCCAAAGTGAATATTTGCATATAAAGAAGTTTTCATGCCTATTCAACACTTCCAGACCGTTGAATAGTTTATAGGTTATGGAAATCATACAGGGAAACAATCCTGCTTTGCTTTAACTGTTTTTTTTATTCATTTGGCGGTGTATTGCCAATATTTCAACCATAACTATAAACAATAGAAATCTATGAATATGTTCAAAAAAACGATGCTTTTTAGTGCAGGCTGCCTGTCACTTGTGGCACTTTCATCACCCCAGGAGGGATCGGCAACCCCTGTCTTTGCAAGACAAACCAGTCAATCATGTGCGGCCTGCCATTTTCAGCGTTTTCCATTACTCAACGCCTATGGCCGCACGTTCAAGGCCAACGGATACACTCAGGGCGGTAAGCAGGGTACCATTGAGGATACCAAGCTCTCGCTTCCTTCAACACTTAATGCCGGGCTTATAACCAAGTTCAGGTATCAGAAGACAAACGGTACGGCAGATACTGAAAAGAATACAGGCCAGTTCCAGATACCGGATGAAGCATTTCTCTCCCTTGGCGGAAAAGTGGCAAAGAACATCGGATTTCAGGCTGAAATAGGGTTACTCAAGACGGCCGCAGAAGAGGGAAAGAAAGGAGAGGTTGGGTTAAATGGTATAAAAATCCCGTTTGTCTTTCCTGCAACAAAAGCTATCACTTTAAGCGCGATTCCCTTCTACACGGATGCTCAGGGCCCGGCCTTCGGATTTGAGCTTTTGAACACAGGCGCACTGCGTTTCAGTCGCGCGTTTGAGCATCGCGGTGAGACCTCCGCCCAGCAGTATCTTGGTACCGATGGCAAAACAACAGGCCTTGCTCTTGTTGCCTATCATAAATACGGTTATGTCAGCTACACGCCATATCTCCGTGACGACGCATCGAGTTTTTCTTCCGGCCAGTTCCTCGGTTATATCAGAGGCGTTGTCACACCTGAAAAATTTGGTGAATGGGATCTTGGTGCTGGCTTCCAGATCTGGACTGGCAATTCACAGACTGGCCTGAAAGCTAATCCAACATTAGAACGTGCAGATGCATGGTCCGTTGATGCTCAGGCACAGGGCAAGGTTGGAGGTCTTCCCCTTGGCGTTTATGCAACCTATGGTAGTGCTGCGAAATCTAATGGCATCGCTGATGGCGTAGCTAATGTTTATAATGCAAGCTTGGCTGACAGCAAGAATGCATTTACCGTGGCAACGGAACTGGGTGTTATCCCGTCAACGCTTTCTGTCGGGCTTGGCTACAGAGCAGCCAACACTGGCGAAGGTGGCAACGACGCATATAATGCGGTTTCTTTCGGCGCAAACTATCAGATAGCCAAAAATATGGTTTTGCAGGTGAATCACAGCATCTATTCCGGTGACAAGGCAGATGCTAACGTTGCTGCCGGTAGTGGTGACCAGCAGACGACGGTTATGCTCTACAGTGCATTCTGATCTCTTTATTCCATCAGTTATGCAGGGCTTATCGGGTTTCATAAAAGCAGGATAGCCTCAATTCAATCATAAAAAAGCCAGTTTACCTTTCTATCTACGGGTTGCTGGCTTTTTTATTGCACCAATTCTTCTCGAGGTAGTGTACAGATCAATGCCGTTTAGAACGGAGAAAATATACTCATGAAATTACTCGAAGATTCCTGTTATTATGTGGTTCGTTTTCTGTGCCGGGCGGCGACCACTCTGGCAGAACAAACTGTTTTCGGAATGGAGAAATAAAAATTGATTTTGAAAAATTATATATGGTTTTACTGCGATTTGAATTCTGCACCGGTTGTTTCAACACAAATGAAGAAGCTTCATGATTGACTATAACGTGCTGCTGGCATTTTTTTCAACATCGGTTCTTCTTGCCCTCTCTCCTGGCCCTGACAACCTGTTTGTGTTGGCTCAATCGGCCCAGAATGGCCGGACGGCGGGTCTTTTTGTAACACTCGGTCTTGCTACAGGGCTGATTGGTCATACGGTTGCCGTTGCTTTTGGTCTTGCCGCCATTGTGCACTCTTCGACGTTTGCCTTTGCCATCCTGAAGTTTTTGGGCGCTGCATACCTCCTTTATCTTGCCTGGCAGGCGATCAAAGCAGGCGTTTCAACAGGTGAACAGGAGCGGTTACCCTCTCTCTCCAGGGGGCGGCTCTATCGGCGGGGAATTGTCATGAACCTGAGCAATCCCAAAGTCTCCTTTTTTTTTATGGCTTTTTTGCCACAGTTTGCCGATTCGCGTCATGGTTCGATGATGGTGCAGTTCTTCATGCTTGGAGCTTTATTTATTATGGCAACTCTCCTGGTTTTCAGCGCCATCAGTTTTTTTGCCGGTGGACTTGGCGACAAGTTCCGGAACTCCCTGTTTGCACAGAAAGCAGTCAACAGAATAGCAGCAGTGGTATTTGTTGCTCTTGCCATTAAACTGGCAATTTCGGAACGCTGAATGACTTTTGCCGGTTTTCCTTTTACGGTTCCTTGTGCTATCTGATGATTCATGATGATTTTTTCAGCGATTATTTAACAGAGAGAGATCATGTCATACATTCCGCTCATTCCTTTATCGGAACTGCCTGAAAACAGTCATAAATCAGTCAGGCTTGGCAAAAAAAGCATTGCCCTGTTTCATTACAGAGGTGTCATTACCGCCCTTGAGAACACCTGTGTTCACCGGGGGGGTGATCTCGGGCAGGGATTTATCCAGACGCTTGACGACGGAGAGCTTTACGTGGCTTGTCCCTGGCATGGGTGGCAGTACAGCCTGAAGGGCGGCCAGGCCCCTCATGGTTATAAGGATCGACAGGCGCTCTATGAGGTCGTTATTGAGAACGGCATGATCCTGGTGTCGGAAGAGCCCGTCACAAAGGCTTTCAAGGCATTCCACGACCTGGATCCTGTTGCCGATCTCAGAAAACTTGATTATCAGACCACGGAGAAGAGTCTTAATGTGCTTGGTATTTCCACGACCAATATGCATCGTGCTCTGCCCCGCCCCTCTACCTCTGAAACCGCATTGCAGCAGGCTCTCGATTTTGCAGTCTCCGAGTTTGGGGCTTCAACGAAAATGATCAGGATAAGAGATTTGAATTTCAGGCATTGTGAAGGGTACTACAGCCGTCATGAGAAAGCCTGTACCTGGCCCTGTTCCATATCGGAAATGGATGGAGAGGACGGGATGAATGAAATTTACCGAGCAATGGTCTTGTGGGCGGATGCCGTAATCCTCGCCACACCAATCAGGTGGGGTAATGCGTCATCGCTTTATTATAAAATGGCTGAACGCCTTAACACGGTACAGAATCAGATAACTCTTCATGACAAGGTATTGATCAAAAATAAGGTGGCTTCGTTCATTATTACTGGCGGACAGGATAATGTTCAGGGGGTAGCCGGAAATCTCAATTCGTTTTTCACTGACCTTGGTTTTACCTTGCCTCCATTTAATTTTCTTGGCTGGAGCAGAGGATGGATTGCTGAGGATACCGAAAACAATTACAACTCGTTTTTCAAAAGCCGCTATGTGAAACGGTCAGTCAGGGAACTGGTGACCAATACGGTACAACTGGTTATGCAGATCAAGAATATGGATGCATCACATATCCAGACTCCGAAACCTAAAATTTCCGAATCAGGAAACCTTGCCGGGTAATATCCAGCAAATTATTTCAATAAAAATAGTTATGGATTCTTTTTGCTTTTTGTGGTGCAAATATGTACAATGAACTGTACAAAAATCACTTTTTATTACGGTTATTTGCGGGAACAGTTAATCTTGAAAAAATCGTTACCCTTGATTTTTATTGTTTGAATTGGGGATACTTTGATTTTTAGTCAGTACTTTAACAAGGCGTAAAATTTCTCGTCAAAACAGTTCCTCTCAAGTTCAGAATCATCTCTCATGACAGACAAACTCCTTATATTCAGGTCGCCCCTTCAACGCCAGCAGCCCTCCAATAGCCGCCGGCAACTTTTTTTTAGCGGATTGTTTTTTTTCCAGGCCATCGTGATCCTTGTATTTGCGACGGTCATGCTTTTTTCCTTACCTCTTCCTGCGCAGGCAATAGATGAAGAGCCGCAGTTTCAGGCTCCAATAAGCTCATATCTTGTCAAAGAGAGGGGGCGTCCTGCACCTTTGATGGCAAAGGATATCGATAAGGCGATCTCTCCGGCAAGCCTTACAAAAATACTCACCTGCATCATGGCTATTGAAAGCGGAAGGCTTGAAGAGGATGTTGTGATTACAAAAGAGTCGACAATGGTTGAGCCTTCAAAAGCAGGGTTTAACCAGGGGGATAGAATCAAGCTGATTGATCTGGTCAAGGCCGCATTGGTCAATTCAAGTAACGATGCTGCATTTGCCATAGCCATCCATCTTTCCGGTAATGTTGATGCGTTTGTTGCAGCCATGAACTACAGGGCGCAGCGGATCGGTATGAGAAATTCAAGATTTACCAATCCGGCAGGTTTTGACAATGGTATGTATGTCGGCAACACCTCTACTGCGAATGATCTTTTGCGTTTGACGGAATATGCCATTAGAAATCCTGTTTTCAATCAGGTCGCGATGCTGGATGAGGCGGTTTTTATGGAGCAGACGACCCGCAAGTTCTATTGCCTGAAAACCCACAACAAGCTTCTTGATAAATATCCCTATGCTGTTGGTATCAAAACCGGATATACCAGCAGGGCAGGGCGGTGTCTGATTGCGAGGGCCATCAAGGATAACCGGGATATTCTCCTCGTGATGCTGAATGCAAAAACAGACCGGTGGAATGTTGCGGCAAATATCTTTGATACAGCGTTTTCATCAACTCAGCCAAATGCAGAGTGGTTCTCCCGGATATTTCGGGGTGACTCAGGCGCTGCGACGGTTACAGCATCTGTCGACAGGGTTGACCGCAGAGAGTACAGCAGGTCAACGTCAGGGCGCAAGTCGACGAAACATCTGATTGCCCGACACAGAAGCAGCCGGCGGTCGCAACATAATACCGTTGACGAGTTGAGAGGCAGCAGAAGGGGTAGGCATCATGTAGTTGCCGAGTTGAGAGCCAGCGGAAAGTCGAAGCGATCGATAGTTGCCGGGTTGAAATACGGTCACAGAGTGAAAAATCATGACGTTGTTGTATCAAAACCAGTCAGGAAAAACAGAAGGAGAGTTGCAACTGTTTATCCCCCAGTGATTATCAATGAAAACCGCGGGTCATGACGTTTTTTTTGCGGTAATAATCAGGTTAAAATGAAATTGCATAATGATTAAACATATCGTCATGTGGCGACTCAAAGAGGTGGCACACGGCAATGACTTGCAAACCAATGCAACTCTTATCAAAGAAAAACTTATGGCGTTGCGGGGAAAAATTTCCGGTATGACTGCGCTTGAGGTAGGATTTGACTTTAGCAGAACCGACAGTTCCTGTGATGTGGTGTTGTACAGTGAATTTGTCGATCGTCAGGCTCTCGAAGCCTATCAGGTAAACCCGGAACATGCGGAACTAAAGCCCTTTATCGGTGGGGCAAGTTCAGAGCGCCGGATTGCTGATTATGAGGTGTAAAGACAGGTGTAAAGATAAAAAAGCGGACGGCACTTCTCCTTCCGCTTTTTTATGGTGATTTTTTTCTTAGGCCTGAACAATGCACTCAGCAGGGCATACAGCAGTACAGCCCGGAGTATCAGCGTATCCTACACACTCGGTGCAGGCATTTGCGTCGATTTGATAAACATCATCGCCAGCAGAAATTGCATTGACCGGACATTCTGGTTCGCAGGCTCCGCAGTAGGTACATTCTTCAGTAATGTAAAGTGCCATAGTGACTTCCTCGCTTAATTGGTTGTAAAAAAAAGGAAAGAACGATTCGGGTAAACTTTGTTCAATATAAGATTTTTTTTAGCTCAAAAAAAATGGAGCACTACTTAGCGCCTTATTTTGAGCGGTACAACTCCTGGCAGAGCATGCTTAGACCAGGATAATACAGTCGACCGGACAAACCTCAACACAGGCCGCTTCATTATGCCAGCCGATGCAGTCAATACAGGCAGATTCATCAATAACATAGGAGTCGTTACCGGCAGATATTGCATTGACCGGACATTCTGGTTCACATGCTCCGCAATAGGTGCATGTATCACTAATTCGATGTGCCATTTTTTCTCGTTTACATTATGAAAATCAGCTCAATTTTTCAATCAGGCACTGTTGATAAACGTCAGGCAATGTGAGAGTCGGGCTCCTTGTAATCGAAATATGGATTTTCCATGGAGAGGTAGTGCTGCACATACTCTTTTACACCATCCTCAATAGGTGTGAGTGTTTCATTGAATCCTGCCTGCCGGAGTTTTGTAATATCTGCACAGGTGTAATACTGGTATTTATCCCGCAGGGTTTCCGGCATGGGAATGTAGTTGATGACAGTTTGACGGTTGAGCGCCGAGAAGGTCGCTTCCGCAAGGTCGTTGAAGCTTCTCGGTGTTCCGCAGCCCACATTGAAGATTCCTGCCACTGAAGGGTTTTCAATCATCCAGGCCATAATTCTTGTGCAATCCTTGACGTAGACAAAATCCCTCAACTGTTCACCGTCACGGTAGTCGGGTCTGTGCGACTGAAAGAGATTCAACGATCCTTTTTCGCCGATCTGATGGAACGCCTTGTAGACGACGCTGCTCATATCTCCCTTGTGATACTCGTTCGGGCCGTAGACATTGAAAAATTTCAGGCCAGCCGCATGGTCGAGGAGGTGGTGCTTCACTGCCCAGCAATCGAAGAGTTGCTTGGAGTATCCGTACATGTTCAGGGGACGGAGTGTGGAGAGTTCTCCAATGGCGTCATTGTACCCGTTCGATCCGTCACCATAAGTAGCTGCGCTTGAGGCGTAGATCAGCCGGACGTCACGCTTCATACAGAAAGATGCAATTTTTTTTGAGTAGCCGAAATTGTTGTCGAGCAAGTGGTCGGCATCAGTTTCCGTTGTTGAACTGTTCGCCCCCATATGGATGATGGCTGAAATCCCTTCAAGCGCGTTTCTTTCAAGCAGCTCAGCAAAAAGCTTTACGGAGATGATATCGGTAAAACGAAGTCCTGACAGGTTGCGCCATTTTTCGGTAGCAGTGGATCCGAGATCATCAACGACAATGATATCCTCTTCACCGTTGCGGTTGAGCTCCCAAAGCATGGCACTGCCGATAAATCCTGCACCGCCGGTGATAATGATCATGAAGAAAAAAGTAGAAATTTAAATGGAGGTACATCGAATATAAAAGAGACGGGCAATAAAACAAAAGAGGTCATACGCGTGAGGGGTGCAGTGACTTCTGTACCGCGTTCAAGAGCGTGTTTGCCGAAAAAGGCTTCTGTATAAAGTTTGCCTCATCACTGTTTATTTGATGATGGGAAATAATCTCTGTTGTATAACCGGACATAAAGAGCGTTTTGAGATTGGTGAGCATTGCGTGCAGCTTTTGGGAGAGTTCATTGCCATTCATCTCGGGCATAATCACATCGGTCAGGAGCAGATTTATCGGGCCTTCGTATTTCTCCGCAATGGTGACAGCTTCTCTTGGTGTAGCGGCTGTGAGCACGTTGTATTTTTTGCTTTCAAGTATGAGCTGGCAAAGTTTCAGAATATCAGGCTAATCTTCGACAAGAAGTATTGTTGTTGCTCCGTGGCTTTGTTCTTGTTCTGCCTTTTGCTGCGGCTCATTCCGAGTTTGAACAACAGACTCTTTGCAGAGGGGCAGCAAAATTTTGAAAAGGGCTCCTTCTCCCGATTTGCTTTCGCATTCGATAGAGCCGTTGTTCTGTTTTACGATACCATAGACGGTTGAAAGTCCCATACCGGTACCTTTTCCCACCTCTTTGGTCGTAAAAAAAGGCTCGAAAATATGGGGCATATCCTTTTTTTTAATACCGCAGCCAGTATCACTGACGGTAAGTGCGGCAAAGTCGCCGGGCACAAGGTAAAGCTGATCAAGCGATTCATCAATCATATCAAGATGAACCATGCTGGTTTCAATGGTGATACTTCCGATACCGGCTATGGCATCACGGGCATTGATACAGAGGTTGACAAGAATCTGATCAATCTGTGTGGGATCGATTTTGACCTGCATGAGCCTTGTTTCCGCTATCCAGACTATTGCAATATTTTCACCGACCAGTCGTCTCAACATTGGCAGCATCTTTTCGACAATGCTGTTCATTTTGATAATCCTCAATACGGCTTGTTGTTTTCGGGCAAATGCGAGAAGCTGGTGGGTCAGTTCGGCCGAGTGGGATGCTGCCTTGTGGATGATCTTCAGATTGGAGTAGGTTGCATCCATCTGGTCAAGATGCTCTAAAACCAGTTCGGTATGACCAAGAATAACTGCCAGCATGTTGTTGAAGTCGTGGGCAATACCTCCTGCAAGCTGGCCCACCGCCTCCATTTTCTGGAACTGCTGAAGCTGGTATTGCGTTTTTTCGAGTTCCTCACTGGCAAGCTTTGCGGCAATAATAAAAGGTACCAGGAATAGCATCGATAATTGTTTTACTGATTGCCTGCTCATTATTCATTTTCAGCTCTGTCACATCTTGGGCGATGATCAAAAGGTGCGTGACCTCACCGTCCCGGGATAGGGTTGGATAGATGGTGTGGTGCACGATACAATTGTTTCGTTTGTCCTCCCAGGAGAGCATTCTTTTGGTGCCGAACACCTCTTTGGCCTTTTCCCTCCGATGAGATGCAATTTCAGGTGCAAGCAGATCGTAGACGTTGTTACCGATGCACTCTTGCGGGCTCTTCTGAAACCTGTCGGCAAAGGCTTCGTTGGCGTCAAGAATCGTTCCTTCGCAATCTATGACGAAGACTGATTCAGGAAAAGAGTCATACCATGCCGGAGTATTTTTTTTGCATGATTTTTTACAGATTTCCCGGCTCATTCTTTTCCGCTGTTGCGGCTCTGCATGAGACGCAGGTCATGTTTCTGGAGGGTGTGCACTATTTTATGATTTCTTGAATGGCGAGGTTAATGATGCTCAGATATTATACTGAGAGGCTTGCGCGTGGTCGCTTCATTGAAAAATCAAAGACTTTTAACCGTATATTAATTCCGCCTTTTATAAAACCATTAAAGCCGGCAATTGCCGGCTGCCGTTCAAGATCTGATATTTTACGCTGCCGCTACTCTGCAAGGCTAACTTGCCTTGAGACGACCCATGTCAACAAGATTTGTTTTTGACAAAAGAGCCCTTCCCCATAAAAGCCATAGCCTTACGGTTTCAACAGGCTTTCCGACAATCTCTGAAATCTGGTTGTGTTTCATGCCTGATATTTCGCTCAAAAGAACAGAGAGTTTTATATCTGCGGCCCACTGCCTGAGTGAATCGACAAATTGAAGGTCGCTCCTGCAGTACTTGTCGGTTGTACAGAAATCAGTCTGCTGACCGAACCTGGCTACATAGCACTCTCTGAACGTTCTCAGCAACTCCCTCTCCTCACTCCGAGTGTTCGCAGCGTAGTACGTGCTGTGAACAAGTTCCTGAGAGAGCTCCTCGTTTCCTGTCATCCAGTAAGCAAGAGAATAAATATCATCAAGAAGATCAAGTGCCGATTTTTTTATCCTTTTCATTTCGCCTCCATTGTAATTGGATTTTTTTTGTCTTGTTTTAATTTATAAAAAAAATGAGGATTGTCCTGATTATTTTCATTGAATTGTTTGAAAAAGATGTTTTTTAAAGAAAAGAGTGCAGGTGCCGTTTTTTGCGGTTCATCCTGCTGTTTTGAACGCTTTACCGCAACAAACAGAGAGAGTCAGCATGAAGAGAGATATTGGGCACCTGCTTAATCCAGCATTGAAAAATATTGCCGCCTACCGTGTTGAGGGGGGACAGCAGGCTGAAATAAAGCTGAATCAAAACGAAAGTCCCTTTGATGTGCCGATGTGGCTCAAGGAGGAGATTATGGGAGAGTTTATCAGGGAGCCATGGAACCGCTATCCGGATATTCTTCCCTACCGGGGGATGCAGGCTTATGCTGATTTTCTTGGCATTTCGCCCGATTCAGTGATGATGAGCAACGGATCAAACGAGATGCTCTATACCATATTTTTTGCCTGTCTTGGCCCTGGCAGGAAGGTGCTGATTCCCGATCCCTCGTTTTCACTTTACGAAAAAATAGCACTTCTTCTGCAGTCGGAGATTGTCTTTGTCCCTATGCGTTCGGATCTTGATTTTGACATAGAGGCGATTCTTCGTACCGCGCAAGATGAGGCTGTTGACTTTATTGTGCTCTCTACGCCGAACAATCCCACCGGCAAGTCTCTCTCTTTTGAGGAGATCCGTCTGATTGCACACTCTTGTGATGCCATCGTACTGGTTGATGAGGCCTACATTGAGTTTTCCCGGCAGCGCTCCGTTCTTGAACTGATCGACGAATTGCCCAATCTTGTGGTGCTTCGCACCATGTCCAAAGCTCTTGCACTGGCTGGAATCCGTATCGGTTTTGCGATTGCACATCCATTGCTGATGGCCGAAATCGCCAAGCCGAAAATTCCTTTTGCATCGAGCAGGCTTGCCGAGATAACGCTCACCAAGGTGCTGGCGAATTACTCTCTCGTTACCGATGCGGTCTCCTATATCCTTCATGAACGCGAAAGACTGTATGCCGCACTGCTCGATAGTAATGGTGTTGAGCCCTTTTTGAGTGATACCAACTTTTTGATTATCAGGGTCAGTGATGCGGCAGCCCTCTTTCACAGCCTCAAGAGTCAGGGTATTCTGGTGAGAAATGTCTCTGGTTACCACCTCATGGAGAACTGCCTGAGATTCAATGTCGGTCTCGTTGATGAGAATCAGCGCCTTATTGAAAAACTCAGGTCGCTGTAGTCATGCCGCAGTTCAGAAAGTTGCATGGTACAGAGATGGCCCGATTGAGTGTTGAGCACTATTGCGGCTCGCCGAAGCATCCGATTGTTCTGATGCTTCACAATATCCGCAGCATGTGGAATGTTGGTTCAATGTTTCGCACGGCTGACGGCGCAGGGATCGAAAAAATCATTCTTTCAGGTTATACGGCAACTCCGCCGAGGAAAGAGATTGACAAAACGGCGCTGGGAGCCCAGGATACGGTTGCCTGGGAGTATCATGCCGATCCGCAGGAGCTCCTTAAACGAATGAAGCACAACGGCGTGAGAATCTGCGGACTTGAAATTGCCGAAGGGAGCCGCCCCTGTGCGGCCCTCACTCACTCTGATTTTCCAATCTGTCTTATTGTTGGCAACGAGGTTGATGGTCTTGAAGAGGAGTTGCTCCAGTTATGTGACGAGGTACTTGAAATTCCCCAGTACGGTACAAAACATTCACTGAATGTTGCCGTCGCTGCCGGGATTGTTTTGTTTGAGTTGGTACAAATTTATCGAAGAGCGCTGTAACTTTTTGTTTTTTGTATTTGTTTTGTTTACTTGAGGACTAAATGCTTATAACCGCGTTCTTCGATGCTTCATTACAAGACATACGAGTTAGGTGACCCTGATGCTCCTTGGGTTGTTTTTGTTCACGGAGCTGGCGGCAGTTCTTCAATATGGTTTTTGCAGATAAAAGAGTTTATCCGTCACTTCAATGTTCTTCTTGTCGATCTGAGGGGACATGGCAAGTCAAAAGGCGTTGCTGGCCCCAAAGATAAACATTATTACGATTTTGAAGATGTTACCCGCGATATCCTTGATGTCCTTGACTCATTGCATATACAGAAAGCGAACTTCATAGGCATTTCCCTCGGAACGATCATTATTCGCAACCTCAGCGAAATTGCTCCTGAACGGGTGAGCTCCATGATTATGGGCGGCGCCATCATAAGGCTGAATATTCGCGCCAAAGTTCTTGTTACCGTCGGAAACATGTTCAAGCGGGTTGTTCCTTATATGTGGCTTTACAGCTTTTTTGCATGGATTATCATGCCGAGTGAGCGGCATAAACGTTCAAGGCTTCTCTTTGTCAATGAAGCCAAAAAGGTTGCCCAGAAAGAGTTTATGCGCTGGTATACCCTTACCTATGAGATCACGCCCCTGCTGAAATATTTTGAAGAGAAGGATACGGCCATCCCGACGCTCTACCTCATGGGTGAGGAAGACCACATGTTTCTTCCCGCTGTTCGCTATATCATTACAAAACACACCAACTCGTCGCTTGAGGTGATTGGAAATTCCGGTCATGTTTGTAACGTCGATCAGCCAAAGGAGTTCAATGCCCGGGCAATTCTCTTTTTGAAGAAAATGTCGGCCCTCAATTCTGCTGAAAAACAGGCAGTCCGCCTTGTAGCCTGCTAAAGAACAGGCTTGTTGTAGTGGTTCATGGCATGTTCAATGCCGTTGATTGCGAAATCAAGAGCGGCATCCCGGCAGACCGGCAGGATTTTTTCCATCACGGCCCCCTCATTAGCACTGAATTTTCCAAGCACAAACGACGAAAAAGAACTTAACGGCTGTTCATCCACCCGGATTCCTATCCGCAGGCGGGCGAACTCCTCGCTTCCGAGCGATTCGATAATGTGTTTCAGGCCGTTCTGCCCGCCGGCTGATCCCTTTGCCCGAAGGCGTATGGAGCCTGAAGGGAGGTTGAGGTCATCGCAAATCACCAGAATATCATTCCGCACGATTTTATAAAAATTCATTGCCGCAACGACCGCGTGACCCGAGAGGTTCATATAGGTCATCGGTTTGATAATGATGATCTGTTCACGCCGATGGGTGATTTTGGTCGCCAGGTATTTTCCCTTTCCTTTGCCGAATTTAGCCCCGAAAGAGTCAGCCAGTTTTTCAACAGCACAAAAGCCGATGTTGTGCCGTGTGCCCGCGTACTGGGATTCTGGATTCCCGAGACCCACGATAAGTTTCATAGTACAAAGAGTAAATCCGGAGGGTGAATCCGGAATTGAGGTCAAAAAGTGCAAAACTGAATGGTAAGAATATACGGAGAGGAGCCGCAAAATCTGTAACAACCGTTTCTTTTGCCTCTTCCTGCAAAAACATTGAGATAAAAAAGGCTTACAGAGATGTGAAGTTCCTCAAAAGGCATTGAGATTCATGAAAAAAGTTGCAAATTGAGGAGTCCTGTTCTTGACAGGCACATCTGTTTTCAAGGTTTTGTTGATAGTATTTTTTTTCTTGATTTAAAAAAACAGTGAAAAAAAAAGAACAATGAAAAAACCGTTCAACGTCACATGGCCAGCCAGAGCTGTATCGGTTCTGGGAGCTCTCGGACTCTTGCTGCAGGCACCAAACGCCTATGCAAGCGAGGCTGATTTACTCTTGCCTGATTTGCACTCACAATCGTTTCTTGACGGGATCGTCCAGGGCGGAATTCCCGGCAACACTCTTCTGATGTGGGGTCTTGTAATCTGCCTTTTCGGTATGATCTTTGGCGTGGTACAGTACATCGGTATCCGCAAACTTCCTGTTCACAGTGCCATGCGCGAGATCAGCGAACTGATCTATGAGACCTGTAAAACTTACCTTGTGACGCAGGGTAAATTCATTCTTGTGCTTTGGGTTCTTATCGGCGCCATCATTGTCGCCTACTTCGGCTGGCTCCGTCAGATGGAGACCATTAAAGTTGCCTCCATTCTTGCTGCCAGTCTTATCGGTATTCTCGGAAGCTACATCGTTGCCTGGTTCGGCATGAGGATCAACACCTTTGCCAATTCAAGGACGGCATTTGCAAGCCTCGGGGGAAAGCCCTTTCCAACCTACGCTATTCCGCTCCGCGCAGGCATGAGTATCGGTATGCTGCTCATCAGCATCGAGCTGTTCGTCATGCTCTGCATTCTTCTCTTTGTACCTGCTGACTTTGCCGGACCTTGCTTTATCGGCTTTGCCATCGGTGAGTCCCTCGGTGCATCGGTACTTCGTATTGCCGGTGGTATCTTTACCAAGATTGCCGATATCGGTTCCGACCTCATGAAGATCGTCTTCAAAATCAAGGAAGATGACGCCCGCAACCCTGGTGTTATTGCCGACTGTGCAGGCGACAACGCCGGTGACTCGGTTGGGCCGACTGCCGACGGTTTTGAAACCTACGGCGTTACCGGTGTAGCCCTGATCTCCTTTATCCTGCTTGCCATCAAGGCTCCTGAAGTGCAGGTCATGCTGCTGGTCTGGATCTTTGCCATGCGTCTGGTCATGATTTTTGCCAGTGCGGCTTCCTACTGGGTCAATGCCGCTTATGCCAAAATGAAGTACAGCAATGCCGCCGAAATGAACTTCGAGAAGCCGCTTATTACGCTTGTCTGGCTTACCTCGATTGTCTCCATCATTCTTACCTACATCGCATCCTGGTATCTCATCAGCACGCTTGGTGACGGCACCATGTGGTGGAAGCTCGCTTCAATCATCACCTGCGGTACCATTGCCGGTGCGCTCATTCCTGAACTGGTCAACCGCTTTACCTCCACAGAGTGTGCCCACGTCCGCAACGTCGTGCAGTGCACCAAAGAGGGTGGAGCAGCCCTGAACATCCTTTCAGGTCTTGTTGCTGGTAACTTCAGCGCTTACTGGATGGGCCTTGCCATTGTCGTTCTTATGGCAGCAGCCTACGGTGTAAGTTCCCTTGGTCTCGGAGCAATGATGCTCGCTCCTTCCGTCTTTGCTTTCGGTCTTGTTGCTTTCGGATTTCTCAGCATGGGCCCGGTCACTATCGCCGTTGACTCCTACGGCCCGGTGACCGATAACGCTCAGTCGGTCTATGAGCTTTCGCTGATCGAAACCATTCCGAACATCAAACAGAACATCCAGAGTGAGTTCGGTTTTTCGCCTGACTTTACTAACGCGAAACGCTACCTTGAAGCCAACGACGGTGCAGGAAACACCTTCAAGGCAACCGCCAAGCCGGTGCTTATCGGTACCGCTGTTGTAGGATCGACGACTATGATCTTCTCCATCATCATGATCCTTACCAACGGCCTTGTCAACAACCTCGACAAGCTCTCCATCCTGTCGCCTCCGTTCCTGCTCGGACTCATGATGGGTGGCGCGGTCATCTACTGGTTTACCGGTGCATCCATCAATGCCGTTACCACCGGTGCCTACTATGCGGTTGAGTTCATCAAAAAGAATATGAAGCTTGATTCAGGCGCAGAGAAAGCCTCAATTGAGGATAGCAAAAAGGTTGTGGAAATCTGTACGAAGTTTGCGCAGAAAGGTATGCTCAACATCTTCCTTACCGTCTTCTTCACGACACTTGCCTTTGCCTGCCTCGATTCGTTCTTCTTTATCGGCTACCTGATCTCCATCGCCCTTTTCGGTCTTTACCAGGCCATCTTCATGGCCAATGCCGGTGGCGCGTGGGACAATGCCAAAAAGCTTGTTGAAACCGAACTCAACGCCAAAGGAACCGAACTGCACGATGCATCAATTGTCGGTGACACGGTCGGTGATCCTTTCAAGGATACCTCTTCGGTTGCCCTCAACCCGATCATCAAGTTCACCACACTCTTTGGTCTGCTTGCCGTCGAGCTTGCCATTGGGCTCGCTCCAGAGATCGCGTTGACAGCCGCCGCAATTTTCTTTGCTCTTTCGCTTGTGTTTGTACACCGCTCCTTCTTCTCCATGAGAATCAAGGTGGACGAACACTAAACCGCTTGTTTTTTTATCCGGGCAATTTTTTGACTCGGGAGCAAGTAACAGGAGCCGCAGCAATGCGGCTCCTTTGTTTAGGGGTCACTCAACGATGATGCCGTAGGTATCGAGCAAACCCGTCACCCCAGGAATTGAAAACTTCGCCTTTCTCAGGCGATTGCTTTCAGGGTTTATCGAGTAGTTGAAGGCCGCCCTGAAATCCGCAGACTCAAGGTTGGTGTGAAAAAATATTGCCTGATGGAGATCAGAGCCGTCAAATTGTGCCCCGCTCAAGTCCGCCTCACTGAAATCAGCCTCCTGCATATCGCAGTTTTTGAAGCGTGTGTTTTTCAGCTTCAACCCCGAAAAGAGCGACAGTTTCAGGATGCAGCTCTCAAAATCAACCTCCAGCATAAATTTGCGGCAATCGCTGAACTGTACGCCCAGCAATTTGCAGTTCACAAATTTCACCTCCTGCAAGCTGCTGTTTTTGAGTTTCGCCAAACTGAAATCGCACCCCTCAAACCGGCAATTGACCAGCCTGACACCCGAGAGATCTGCGCCGTTGAAATTGCACTGGATAAAGCTGCACTGCTCATAATAGCCCTCTTTTTCAAGACTCTTGATTCCTCGTATCTCTTCCATTCTTTGTTTTGTTTTTGCTTTTTTTCCTCTTCAATGCCCGAAAAGGGTTCATTGGAGAAGTTGCATTATCTCCAGCTCTTGACTTCTACAACTCCGAGCGCTCGGTATCCTCTCCTGAATTGCTGAAAAAATATCATCTTACTTCCAAATCGTATAAAAGTGTTGTACGTTCTTGTTCACCTGATTCATCAATACCCGCTTACCTGCTTTCAAGAAAAATCATGACAAGAGTTGAGTTGTATTTAATAAAAGGAGAGCAATGAACGAAGTCACTCATAACAAAATAGTATCCTTTATCTGGGGCATTGCCGACGATGTCCTCCGTGACCTCTTCAAGCGGGGCAAATACCCCGACGTCATTCTCCCCATGTGTGTCATCCGCCGCATGGACGCCGTGCTCGAACCGACCAAACGCATCATTGACGACATTGCGCCGAAAGTAGCCGAAAGCACAGCCTATCGGAACGCCCGGGAAAACACCCCGCACACCGCCCGCATGGTACACGACGAAGCACTCGGCAAGGTGATGCAGCTCATACTGAAAGACGATACCCAGTTCTATAAGCTCTTCGTCGAAAATGACGCCTTCCGCCGTGAACTTGGTGATGTGGTGTACGCCATGACAAGCGGCTGACGATGTGCAGACGACCAGCAGTGGCCTGGAAACCCCCGCTACAGCCTTTTTACCTTCAGCCGTAGCCACGTTGGATGACCACTGACACACAGCGAGCCTGCTACGTCAGTGTCAAAAAAGAGTTGCTCAGTTTGAAAGAGGAGCGCTTAATGACTCCGCCTGTTTTTTCATTGCGAGGAGTGCAGCAGGGAAATCATGTTTCTGAACATATTTGACGACAAACTGTGGTGCAAAAAAGTCCGGTTTGACTTCGGATTGATAGGTAATAAATGTTCCCTGACCGTGCCGGTACTCTTCCAGAGTCCATTCTCCATGATAGACTTTGAAATCGCCGGTTATCTGCTGAAAATAGAGGTGTTTCAGGTATTCACCATGGATTTTCACAGTTAAATTCACCGTCTTCTGAAAAATAAATATTCTGCTCCTTGCGGTCTGGAAAATCACGGTATCAACCCCATTGTCCGATAGCAAATCACTGACGATGAGCTTTGGTATGTAATTTTTGTGATTCCTGTAATCGGTCAAAACCTCCCATACTTTTTTTGGTGATGCGGCGATAAAAATATGCCCTGTTACGCCGGTAACGCCGTCTCCAAGATCAGCAAGCACAACAACGGGCTCGCCGTTTAAAAGCATGGACTGTTCAGCAGATATGGAATCGTGGAGTGTTGGTGCCGAGGCTGGCGAGGTTATTGGATAGAGAAGAAATGAACAGGCAACCATCAACATGGTTATCATTCTGTGTATTGTCATGGTACGAGGTATTTGCATAATGTTTTGCGGGGAAGTTTGCAATTCCTTGTTCAGGAAAAAAATGGATTAAGAAGACTGTTGAAAGAACATTGCTCTCACAGTTTTTTTCGTTTCAGCCGCAGCGAGTTGCTGACTACGGAGACGCTGCTGCCAGCCATGGCAAGACCGGAAAAGACCGGGTTCAGGAATATGCCCCAGAGGGGAAAGAGCGCACCGGCGGCCAGGGGGATGCCGATGATGTTGTAGATGAAGGCCCAGAAGAGGTTCTGGCGGATCACCCTCATGGTGGCGCGTGAGAGGGTGATGGCCTGGGCAACCTTATTGAGGTCACCTTTGAGCAGGGTAATGCCGGCCGATTCGATGGCGACATCGGTTCCTGTGGCCATGGCAATGCCGACATCAGCCTGTGCCAGCGCCGGGGCGTCGTTGATGCCGTCTCCGGCCATCACCACCTTTCTGCCTGCTGCCTGCAACTCCCTGATTTTGATCGCCTTCTCCTGAGGCAACACTTCGGCGATCACTTCGTCAATGCCGACCTGTCGGGCCATGTAGTTAGCGGCTGAACGGTTGTCGCCGGTCAGCATGATCACCTTGATTCTTTGGAGGTGCAGTGCCGCAACGGCCTCTTTTGCCTCTTCCTTGACGGTGTCGCTCAGGGCTATCAGTCCCCGGCTGATGCCACCCTCTTCAATCATGACCACTGTCTTGCCCTCTTGCTGGAGTTGTTGCAGTTCAGCCCCCTTTTTTTCACCCTCAAGCGGCTTGCGGACGCTGACCGGGCGGAGGCCGATGAGTGCCGAGACGCCGATGCCTTCGAGGGCCCTGAAATCGGTCACCTCATCAAGGGTGAGCCCCTGTTCTCTTGCGGCCTCCAGAATGGCCTGTGCGAGCGGGTGTTCCGAGCGTTTTTCGACGCTTGCGGCGAGTTGCAGAAGGGAGGCGCGAGTGCTCACATGGTCGAGCACCAGGATGTCGCTGATACGGGGTTTTCCGGTGGTGATGGTGCCGGTTTTGTCGAAAACGACGGTATCGACGGAGCTGAGTTTTTCGAGGCTTTCAGCATTGCGTATGAGGATACCGTATTCAGCCCCCTTGCCGATGCCGACGATGATAGCGGTCGGTGTTGCGAGCCCGAGCGCACAGGGGCAGGCAATGACCAGAATGCCCACCAGCCCCATGACGGCGTAGGAGAGGGCTACAGAAAAGCCAAGGTAGGAGGAGCCGACCGTCAGCCAGATCAGAAAGGTGAGTGCGGCAAGAGCGAGCACTACGGGGACAAAGATTCCTGCCACTCGGTCGGCAATATGCTGTATGGGCGCTTTCGACCCCTGCGCCTCTTCGACCATGCTGATGATGCGGGCAAGCACGCTCTCCGGGCCGACGTTTGAAGCGGTGAAGGTGAAGGCCCCTTGCCGGTTGATGGTGCCCCCGATTACCTTGTCGCCAGCTTTTTTATCTACCGGGATGGCCTCGCCGGTCACCATCGACTCATCAATGGATGAAAATCCTGTTGTAATCGTCCCGTCAACGGGGAGCTTTTCGCCGGGTTTGACAATGACGAGGTCGCCTCTTTTCACCTCTTCAACCCCAATGGTCATCTCTTTTCCCCCTCTCTCAACAAGGGCCGTTTTTGCCTGGAGGCCTATCAGCTTTTCGATGGCCTCACCGGTTTTCATTTTTGAGCGTGCTTCCAGATATTTGCCGAGCAGCACAAATCCGATCACCACAATGGTCACGTCGAAGTAGGTGGAGTCGGGTGCGCGGAGAAAGGCTTTCACTGCCGGGATGAGTGTGATGAGTGCGCTGTAGAGCCAGGCGGTGACGGTTCCGATACCGATCAGCGTATCCATGCTGGCCGCCCCGCTTCGGAAAAACATGACAATGCCGTGCAGGAATGGTTTGCCGGTGCGGAAGACCATCCATGTTGAAATCAGCATAAAGAGGATGTTCAGCAGCTCCATGGAGACGGGCAGATGGGGAAGAGCCTGGAAACCCATTGAGCCGATATCCCACATCATAAGCATAAAAACCAGCAGAGCGACGGGCAGGGCGAATTGCACCTGACGGAGCTGGTTGAGCAGTTCCTCCTCTTTTTCTGCCCGCTTGTTGGCCGAGTCGGTTACCGCTGCCTGCATCCCGAGAGGGGGCGGTTCGGCCTCAAGAGAGTAGCCGTATTTATTGACAACCTCATTGAGCGCTTCAGGCGTCAGCGGGTTGCCGTCAAATTCGAGCGTTGCCTTTTCAGTTGCCAGATTGACATTGACTTCACTGACGCCCTCAACTTTGGAGAGCTTTTTGGTGACAATGGCCGAGCAGCTTGCGCAGTGCATCCCCTTGACGTTGTAGCTCCGGGAGGTCATTGAAAAAAAGGGTTACTGGACGTTGAGCACGCCGCGTTTCACACCCATGGCACAGGTTATTTTGTAGGCGCCGCTCTTTTGCGGTGTGAACTCCATGACAATCTTTTTGCCTTTTACCAGCGGTTGCGGTTTGTCCCACAGTCCGGGAATCATGATTTCGCTCATGCAGCCGGTGGCAGTATCGGTGGGGTTAATCTCAATGTGGACCTTTTCACCCTTTTTGACCGTAAAGGTATTCGGTGCGATATCATGCGCTTTTGTATAGCCGACCGAAAAGTTCTCGGCACCAGCAACGGCGAAAGAGGAGGAGAGAGGTACGGCAAGCGTCATCAGTGCTATCGTGAAGAGTGGTATTCTGTTCATTGTCATTGGTTTCTTTTGATTCATTGACGCGGTAACAGCTCTTCATAACACGCATTTTGCTGTTACCGTTCGAAATGAGAGAGAAAAAAGCCTGCCCGCAGTACTCAGTGCTTCATCCCCGAATGGTGCAGGCGCCCTTTTTTCAAATCCCGTTTTTTCATCAGCACAAAGATGACCGGCGTCATGATAAGCACATGAACGGCGGAGGAGATCATGCCTCCAATCATCGGCGCGGCAATCGGTTTCATCACATCCGCTCCGGTACCGGTTGACCAGAGAATCGGAATCAGCCCCAAAAGAGCAACGGCGACCGTCATCAGTTTCGGGCGCAGGCGAAGCACCGCACCCTCAAAGGCGGCATCCTCAATATCCTGCCCGGTGCACGGGCCGTTAATCAGCTTTTTATCGAGCGCCTCATGCAGGTAGATGACCATCACCACTCCCGTTTCAACCGCGATGCCGTAGAGCGCTATAAAGCCGACCCAGACGGCAACCGAAAGGTTATAATCAAGAGCCGAAACCAGATAGACCCCGCCAACGAGGGCGAAGGGGACGGAGAGCATCACCATCGAAGCCTCAAGCACCGACTTGAAGGTAAAGTAGAGCAGGATGAAGATGATGACCATTCCGAGTGGAATAAGTACCTGCAGCCGCGCTTTGGCCCGAATCTGGTTCTCCCACTGCCCTGACCAGGCAACATAATAGCCTGCTGGCAGCTTGAGTTTTTGTTCGAGCACCTGTTTGGCCTCGGTTACGAAGCTTCCCATGTCGCGACCACGGACGTTGAGGTAGACCAGGGAGCGCAAAAGCCCTCCCTCGCTGTTGATCTCCGGCGCACCGGTGGAGATGTTCATCCTGGTGACGAGCGAGAGCGGCACTTGGGCGCCATCCATGCTGCCCACAAGAATGCGGCCGATTGCCGGCATGTTGTCGCGGTAGTCGCGCAGGTAACGGAGGCGGATGGGGAAGCGGTTTCGTCCCTCAACGGCCGTAGAGAGCATTTCGCCGCCGAGAGCGGTCTCAATCACATCCTGAATGTCGCCGACACTCACCCCGTATCGCGCCGCCGCCTCGCGGTCGATGTCGATATCAAGGTAGTTGCCGCCGGTCACCCGTTCGGCCACCACATCGGCGGCGCCCCGGATCGGCTTGAGAATGGTTTCCGCCTGAAGCGCCAGCTCTTTCAGCACATTGAGGTCATTGCCGAAAATTTTCACCCCGAGGTCGGTGCGCACGCCGGTGGAGAGCATGTTGATGCGGTTGATGATGGGCTGCGTCCAGCCGTTGCGCACACCGATCTGCTGCAATTTGGAGTCCAGTTCGGCCACGATGTCCGCCTTTTTGACGCCCTCTCGCCACTGCTCTTTGGGTTTGAGGATGATGATGCTCTCAAACATGGAGACCGGCGCGGGGTCGGTGGAGGTTTCGGCGCGGCCCACCTTGCCGAGTACATGCTCCACCTCCGGCACGCCCATGATGATCTTGTCCTGAACTTCGATAAGGCGTTTGGCCTCGGTTATTGAGACGTTGGGCAGCGTTACCGGCATGTAGAGCAGCGACCCTTCGTCGAGTGGGGGCATGAACTCCGAGCCAAGATTCATGAAGAGCGGCACGGCCTCGGCGAGTGCCACAAGGTTGAGGCCGATGGTCGTTTTTTTCCAGTGCAGCACCCAGCGGATAACTGGTGAATAGAGCCTGATAAAAAATGTTGAGACTGGATTGGCGCTTTCAGGTCGCATCTTGCCCCGCATGAAGTAGTACATCAGCACCGGCACCAGGGTGATGGCAATCATGGCCGACCCCATCATGGAAAAGGTCTTGGTAAAGGCGAGAGGGTGAAAGAGCTTGCCCTCCTGTCCCTCAAGCATGAAGACCGGCACAAAGGAGAGGACAATGATGAGGAGGGAGAAGAAGATAGCCCGTCCCACCTGCTTTGCGGAACTGATGACAATCTCCAGCCGCCTGGCCTCGCGCTCTTCCGGCGCGGTCTCTGAAAGATGGCGATAGCAGTTCTCCACCATAATCACCCCCGCATCCACCAGCACACCAATGGCGATGGCGATGCCTCCAAGCGACATGATATTGGAACTCACGCCCATCAGCTTCATGGTGATAAAAGCAATCAGAACCGCAATCGGCAAAGTGAGCACAATGACGAGGGCGCTGCGGAAGTGAAGCAGGAAGAGGAGAATGACCAGAGAGACGACGATCGACTCCTCCAGCAGGTTTGTCTTCAGCGTCTCGATGGCCCTCATAATCAGGTCGGAGCGGTCATAGGAGACCCTGATGTGCACTCCGGGAGGCAGCCCCTTCTCCAGTTCCGTGATCTTCTGCTTGACCCGGTCGATCACCTCCTTGGCATTTTCGCCATAGCGCATCACCACAATGCCGCCAACCGCCTCACCTTTGCCGTTAATCTCCAGCAGGCCGCGACGGATGGCGCCCCCAATCTGGACGGTGCCAAGGTTGCGGAGGTAGACGGGGATACCGCGCATGTCGGATCCGACGACGATGTTCTCCAGGTCAGCCTTTGACTTGACATAGCCGCTTCCCCTGATCAGGTACTCCGCGTCGGCCTGTTCAATCAGTTTGCCTCCCACATCCTTGTTGGAGGCCTTGATGGCGTCCATCACCTTGCCAACCTTGATGTTGTAGGCAAAGAGCTTGTTGGGGTCCAAGTCGATCTGGTATTCACGCACAAAACCGCCGATGGAGGCTACCTCGGCCACACCCTGCACGGTGTTGAGCTGGTAGCGTACAAACCAGTCCTGCAGGGTTCTGAGCTGTTCGAGGTCGTACCCCTTCCCCTCAATGGTATACCAGAAGACGTGGCCGACACCGGTGCCGTCAGGGCCAAGGGTGGGCACGACGCCCGAGGGCAGGAGCGATGCGGCGTAGTTCAGCCGTTCAAGCACACGGGTTCTGGCCCAGTAGATATCGGCCTTGTCGTCGAAAATGACATAGATCATCGAGAAGCCGAAAGCGCTTGATGCCCGCACGGCACGAACCTGCGGCAGCCCCTGCAGGTTGACGGCCAGAGGATAGGTGACCTGGTCTTCGACCACCTGCGGCGAACGGCCCGGGTAGTCGGTAAAAACGATTACCTGATTGTCGGACAAGTCGGGTATAGCGTCAACTGGAGTCTTGTAAATTGACCAGATACCCCAAGTTATGACAAGCCCGAAAAACATCAGGATGATAACCCTGTTGCGGGCAGAATATTCAATGATTTTTTCTATCATTTTAACTGGGATTCAGAGTCAATAAGGTAAGCACCAGAGACCGCCACCCGCTCGCCTGACTCGATGCCGGAGAGAATCTGAACCATCAAGCTGTTGCGTTGCCCAACCTGGACGTTACGCGATGCAAACACTCCCGGTGAGCGTTCAACCCAGACCACCTGCCGCTTTCCGGTATCAATGACTGCGGTGAGAGGAACCACAACGGCCGGTTGCATTGGTATTTCGATAACTGCATTGACAAACATCTCGGGTTTGAGTTTCATGCCGGGATTGGCCATCTCCACCCGTGCCTTGAGGGTTCTGGTTTTTGGATCAAGAAAAGGATAGAGAAAGGCAATGCGGCCTTTGAAAAGGCTCCCGGGAGATGATTGCGAGCGGATTTCAACCTCTTGGCCGATCCGGATAGTTGAAAATTCGTTTTCGTAGAGCTCCAGCTCAACCCAGACACGGGAGAGGTCAGCGATGTTGAAGAGGAGCTCTCCGGCAGCAACATATTGCCCCTGCTGCACCATTTTTTCGATGACGACGCCGGAGAAAGGGGAGGAGATCGCAAGCCTGTAGAGGGGTTTACCGCTTTTTTCCAAACTTGCAATCTGGCCGTTAGTGACTCCCAAAAGCTTCAGCCGCTCTTTGGCCGATGCCACAAGCCCTTCGCCCTGTTGAGCGATGGAGGGGAACGGCGAGCCCTTTAACTGGTCGCGGCTTTTGAGAGCCAGCAGATACTCCTCCTGCGTTGCCAGGAGATCGGGGGAGTAGAGCTCTGCTACCGGGCTCCCTTTGCTTACCATCGCCCCCACACTGTTGAGATAAAGCTTGTCGATACGCCCGGAAACCCATGCGGTGACTCGCGCCTGTCGCGATTGATCGTACTGCACAATGCCGACGGCATTGATCTCCTTGTTCAGGCTCTCTGTTGTTGCCTCCGCAACCGCGACATTGGCCATCACCCGCTGGACGGGCGAGAGTGAAACCTGCTCCACCGTCTGGGCAACAGGGGCAGAACTTTCCTGAATCTTTTTGATCAGCTCCATTTCGCAAATTGGGCAGAGGCCAGGCTTCTCCTTGATGATAAAGGGGTGCATGGAGCAGGTGTAGAGCTGTGTCGGCGCAATCGCTTTTGTGGCATTCGCCTTGTCGGTCTGCTGCTGCCACAGGAACCAGCCGCCACCCGCTGTAACCGCAAAAAGAAGAGCCAGCAGCGGAATGAGAATTTTTTTGTTCAGGGTCATGATGGTCATTATCGTGATGAGGGGGCGAATGTTGCCTTCAGATCGCTTCCGGTTGCCGCTTCAAGTTGCGCAAGCTTCATCATATACTCCGCCTGCGATTCATAGAGTTCCCGCTCGTAATTAAACAGGTTCATTCGGCTGTCGAGCAGTGTGAGAAAATCGACCTTGCCAACCCGGTAGCCGATAAGTGCCGACTGGAGGGAGTGCTCTGCCTGGGGGATAAGGCCGCCCTTGTATAGCTCAACAAGTTTGCGGCGGCGCTCCAGTTGGACAAGGGTTTCGTTGATGGTGTAGGAGATGCTGTTTTTCAAAGCATGAAGCTCTTCAGCCGCCATTGCGCTCTCGAAAGTTGATTCGGCCACCATTGCCTGTCGTTTTTCCCACTGGATCGGCAGGTTAAAGGTGACGCCAAGGCTCACCATGTTGTCGCCCGGATCGGTGGCCATCTCCGTCGATACGGCGTCACGAATCATATACTCCAGAGAGAAGTTGAAGTCAGGGTAGAACTCTTTTCGTGCCAGACGGCGTGAGGCATCAGCCTTATTGGCCAAACAGGTCAAACTTTTTACCTGCGGTCGCCCTTCAATGGCCTTTGCGTTCAGTTGCTCCCGCGAAAGCGTGAGCGGTGGCAGGATAAAATCGGCGACAGGGCCAACAGGGGTATCTGGCGGGCGAGAGAGAAGGTAGTTGAGTGTTGCTTCCAGACTTTTTCGCTGCTGCTCCAGGGTAATTTGCATTGCAACCATTTTCGACTTTTCCAGACCGGCCTTGAAGATATCCTGTTGTGCGCCCTGACCGACCGAGTACTTCAACTCGGTAATGGTTATGAAGTTGCTCAGCAGTTGCAGGTTTTTGCTGACAATCGCCAGCTCTTTGTCGGCGGCCCAGAGCTGGTAGCAGCTCTCCTTGACCATCCGCGTCAACTCAAGTTTGCGCTCTTCGAAAGCCCAGCGGTAAGAGTCGGCTTCGTATCGGGCAACAGTACGCCGAAGGCCGCGTTTGCCCCAGAAGGGGAGTTGCTGTGAGATGCCGATGACCTTTGCAGATTGTGAATCCTTGTTGAACACAAGGGGATCACTGGCAGGTGTGTTCTGCACCTTCAGCATGACCATCGGATCGTCAAGCGCTCCAGCCTGCTTTACCCGGCTCGCAAACATCTTCCAGCGTGACTCAGAGGCCTTCAGTTCCGGATTATTGGTTACTGCGGCAGCAACAAGTGCCGTCATATTTTCTGGTTGTACGTTTCTCTCTTCCGCTGTTACAGGAGCATGGCCGAGAGAGAAGAGCATCAGGCAGGCAAGCGCAAAATATCGTTTCATGAAAAGTCGATTACCATCGTTGTTTGTTCAGTAAGCTTGTACAAACTGCCTGAACCTGACTGTGAACGGCTGTTCAGCATCGGATTGCTCAGTCGAAAACCTGACCGTTTTTTTGCAAGTTTAGATATATCGTTTCAATTTTTGCCCTCGCCCAATTTGTTTTTCGTAAAAATTTCAAGCTGGACTTAATACTTGGATCATTATAAAAACAACGAAGTTCTATCATTTTATACAGTTCATCCCAGCCATAGAAATCTACAAGATCACAGAGTATCTTTTCAAGAGTTAATCCATGTAATGGATTCTTTGGTTGATCGTTCATGTTTTTTTGTTCTCCATGTATTCCTTGTTAATATCAGATTGATTTACTGTACATATAAATGGTTTTTATTTTGGCTTCTAAACAGGTCTGACAATGTTTAGAATGATCTGTCTTAAGTAATATTCATCCTTGGTATGGGTATGGTTACAATTGTATCTGTACAGACTTTTGCTTACTCAATCAATGCTGAGTAATGGGCAAAGTTACGCATTAAAACAATAAAAACTAAAGAGTTCGGCGGAATATTTCATCACACGCAGAGTCCTGCCGTCGCCCAACATCAACCACAAAATCACCAAGCCACCAAACCTCAAGCACACTTCGCTCAACTCGTGCAAGCCACTTGCCGCAGCCAGCCAACTCCGCAAGAAGCGATGCGCTCATGAGCCGCAGCACCGCTCACTTGCTGCAAGCTCACTGCCCACGCAGCAGGACATCAGCGCATCGCTCTTTGGTCGCCGCCACCGGTGTGCGCGGAGTATCGCCCTTGCTCCGCTTTTGCGCCACAGCCGTTCAGCGCATTGCTTTTTCTGCCGCAGTGTCACACGTAACAGAAGATTTATGATTTGGCGAAACAAACTTCTCTATGCACGTATGTTGTTTGGAATTTTTCGTCAAAACTGATTGTTGAATTTTCAAGATCTTTGCGTAGTAATGATATCAGTTTTTTTAACCGTAACATTGATAATAGTCAAACGCCACGGATAAGATGAACATCGTATTGAATCGTGATCAAGTAGTCTTCTTTGTCGGTTACTACTCAAAAATCCGCAAATCTGGTGGTTCGCAGTGATGAAGATGTCTCTATAAAAAAACGCTATACTTGGGAAAGCATAATTGCTTGGCTGACAATTATTTTCATATCAGCGTTTTGGAATGTGTTGCAATTTCGTAACAATCAAGCTCCGATTTTCCCAATACACACGCTGAAGGAGCATTGGTAATCGGTTGCCTTCTGCGTACGAAGATTGAATCTTTGCAATTGTCTCATGCGTCAAGTCAAGTCAGCAATTATGTGCTTTCATACAATCCATAATCCGGTGCAAAAGATAAAACCAAAGGGTATTCGATTCATCATTACGGCTCTTTTTCTTGCATTGTTCATGCTTTTCAGCGGAGTATTGCAAGCGAAATCGGCAGCACTATTATTTGAGCGAGCAAATTTTGTACTGATCCGCGGCGGCGAGTTTACGATGGGGAGCCCGGAGAGTGAGGTTGATCGTCAAGGCGATGAAACCCAGCACAGGGTTAGATTGAGCGACTTTTTGATGAGCAAATATGCCGTAACCGTTGCCGATTTCAGAAGATTTGAGGCAGCATCAGGGTACCGGACAGATGCTGATAATACGGGTTTCAGCGTTATCATCTGCAATTGTGAAGTGAACGCAGGGAAAGGAGTAAACTGGCGTTATGGAGTATCGGGTAGTTTGCGCCCTCAGAGTGAAGAGAATCATCCGGTTGTGCATGTGAGCTGGAATGATGCTGTGGCTTATTGCAAATGGCTTTCGAAAAAAACGGGAAAACAGTTTCGTTTGCCAACAGAGGCCGAACGTGAATATGCCTGCCGTGCAGGAAGTACAACACCTTTCAATACGGGAGAGATCCTGGCAGCCGACCAGGCAAACTATGGCAGCAATTGTTCCGACAAAAACAACAATCTGACAGGTGTGTATCCGCGAAATACCGTTGCGGTTAACAGCTTTTTGCCCAATGCATGGGGGTTGTACAACATGCACGGCAATGTCTGGGAGTGGTGCAGTGACTGGTATGGTGAAAATTATTATAACAGCCGTAAAGCGAAAGAGAGGGCTTTTAATCCTGCAGGGCCGCCAACAGGATCGTACCGTGTGCTTCGTGGCGGGAGTTGGGGCAACGACGCCGACTGCTCTCGGTCGGCATATCGTAACTGCGGCATTCCCCAGCGCCGGAGCTACTTTATTGGCTTCCGTCTGGTTTTGGTTCCGTAGTCACTTGGCAATTTATACCGCCTTTGCTGAAATACGGTTATCTTCAGGGTTCGAGGAATTCGGTATTCTAACGGGCATGTGCATAAGGAGGACGTTTGCGGAACATTCTGTTACTTGTTGGGTTCCTGAGCCTCCTGTTTAGCCCGTCGGTATGTGGGCTTCATGGTTTGGTGTTGGCGGACGTGCTGACCTACGACAATTTCTATGACGGGATTGACTGGTCGTTTACAAGCACTCCTTCGTGCCCCGGTGCACCAAGCTCTTCCACTCAATGTGGATACTCATCGAATAGCCGATGGGCCAGGACCTCCTGGAACTGGTCGTCATGCTCCTTGTCCCCGACTCTTGCTTCAGCCTCGAATGGTTACCTTTATCTGCAAGTTCCCGGTAACCTGCAACAGAAAGGTGCACAAATTGAATCTTTTAGGAGTGACTATTGGTATGGTTCATACCGTGTAAGGATCAAAGCCGGAGCTCACTCCGGTACAACCCAGCAAGGTTCAGTGAACAGCTTTTTTTTCTACAACACGGCGACCGGGCAGGAGATTGATGTTGAAATCCTGACCAACGAGCATGAGTCAAAGACGGTTCATTTTGTGACGCATCCCGGCAACTATGAGAAAATCTGCTCGCTACCGGCAGATCCCACAAAGACCTTTATCGAGTATGGCTTTGACTGGTACAAAACCACGGTGAAGTACTATGTCAATGGGGTGAAGTGCGATGAGGAGACAAGGGCTGTGCCGTCGGCCAAAGGTACGATCATCCTTAACCATCGCACAGGAAATACGGGATGGGGAGGGAATCCTCCTCCAGTTGTATCCACGATGAGTGTTGACTATGTATGGCATGCCCCATTCGTTCTCGTCATCAACCCCGATTCTTCGGGAATTGTATGGACAAAAGGCACCTCAAGAACGATATTGTGGAACCGGTACGGGGACGTAGCATCGTCCCCTGTTACCATAGAATTGTGGAAAGGCGGGGTTTTCTATCAAACGATCCATGCTCATGCGTCAAATACGGGGACTTACACCTGGGTCGTTCCTTCTTTGCTTCCCGTTGCAAGCAACTACAGGATAAAGATCAAATCCACTCTCAGCAAAGATTATTACGACTTCAGCAACAACGACTTTAGCATTAAGGCATTGCGTTAAACATACCGGTGCCATGATCTGCCTCAGAGCAAGCTTTCCCTTGTGGGTATTGGCGAGCGCTTTGCGGATACCAAGCCTTTCTGCAAGCTTTTTAAGCGCCAACACAACGCCAACACGAAGACCCTCATGAAGCTCGACATTTTCGACCAGCAACAGGGCAGACAATTCCTCCTTCCGCTCAGTTTGAGCTCTTGCCCAGCGTGTGTTCCCTCTTGAAGAATCAAACAGCGAAACAGGTTATCAGGATTGGAGTAAATTGAGACTGGCAAAGGAGCTCCGACGCTCCGCTTACCAGTTGACCACTTCCAGAAGTCTCGGATAGACGATATCGACTCGCTGGTCGGGCTGGGCCGGGTCGATGATGTCGTGGGGGAGTTTCAGGTTGGCAGGAAATTCCAGAGTGGTCAGGCTTGCATAGTGCTCCTTCCACTGGTTGACCATTTTCATCGTCATCTCGTTATTGATCATAAGGTCATTGGCGTTGAAGACGATAACCATTTTTTTTGCGGCAGGAGGGTTGAGCTGTGCGTCCGCCTGAACAATAAACCCGAGACGGAGGATCTGCGACAGGGCGTGCATTGAATACTTGGGATTGCCATGCGTCGGAAGAACATTCTCCTTCAGCACTGGATCCCACCATTCGAGGGCATCAGGCAGGAGGGTGTAGATGTTCATTGCGGCAGCGGTCAATGGTGTGGGGATTTTTTTGAATCCCACGGCAGGGGAGATGATGACTGCCAGATCGACATCGCTCCGGTTTTGTGCCGCCCATGCGGTGGTGACCCCGCCAGCGGAAATACCCATCATGATCACCTTTTCACCAAGTCCCTGGGCAATATCCACCGTCTTGTTGGCATAAGCTGCCAGCTCTTCGGCTGTCAGGAGAGCATGTGTATCATTCATCCGGTCAGCCAGACCGTGGTGCGGAAGTGGAGCTATAAGAACGTTATAGCCTAACGCATAGAAACGGCTTCCCAATTCCTGAAACTGTTGCGGGTCGCTCGTATAGCCATGAACCAGAATGATGGCGCGATCAGTTTTATTTCCGTGGGTCATCAATTTGGCCCGGTTGAGCGGATCCATTTCCTGAGGCTCTTCTGCCCTGAGGAGTTCAACGAGGTGTAATGCCTCAGTATAGTTTTGAGCCGGCTGAGGGTGAGCAGCGATATGTCCACTCTTCCAGGGTGTCAGAATCATAAGCACAGTGGCGATCATCAAGCAGGATATCAATAAAATATACCACCATTTTCGGACGCTGTGCGCCTGCCCTTGTGCCATGAAAGCCCCTCTGCTTATGAGTGAATTGCGCAACAACAATACCACATCCCTGCATGGAGATCACTAACGTGCGTTTGTTGCTGCAAAAATGGTCTTGTCGTTTCTGCGCATTAATGTAGTGATCGCGACGGAGTTTTGAAACTCTTTTTTTGTGATATGGCGTTTACAGATCTACTCCATGGAGCTTACCCTTACCGCTACGGTCAGTTTTTCAACGGCATTGCCTTTGTAGGTGCCGCGAACAGGAGGTATGTCATCATAGTCACGGCCTGAACCGATCTTGATGTAGCGCTGATCGACAAAGAGGGTTTTATGAGTCGGATCCATGCCAATCCACCCCTTTTCCTTGCCGCAGTAGACTTCGCACCAGGCGTGGCTCGCCTCATCGTGTCCATCGGGCTTGCTGCCTCCGTAGAGGTAACCGCTGACGTAGCGGGCGGGTAGGCCGAGGTAGCGGCAGGCGGCAAGCAGGATATGAGCAAAATCCTGGCAGACGCCCCGTCCGAGAGCCATGACCACCGCGCTGGTACTGTGAACATCCGTCACTCCCGGCTCGTAGATGAAGGTATCGTTGATGTGGCGGCAGATCGATTCAGCAAGCTGAAAGCTGTCGGTATTGGCGGCAAAACGGCTTGTGAATTCACGTATGGCATTATCGAAATGGACATAGCGGCTCTGGCATGAAAAATCCATCAGATAGATATCCTCATTCTCGCAGGCATCAGCGTGCCCCATGCCGGTCTCGACTACCGAAGTCGCAACAATTTTAACACGCTTATGACTTTGGAGCAGGTTGAAATGGTTGACATTATTGCCATAAAAATCGGTGTATTCAAAAAGCGTGGCAGGCGGATCGACCTGAAGCTTGAAGCTCGCGCAGCGCTGCGGAGCCGCAGGGTTATTGTCGGGGTGGAGCCTTACTTCGGTCGCTGTTTCATAGATTGGATTGTCATATTCAAACAGTGTAGAGTGCTCAACTTTCAGAATCATGCTCTTGTGGTTTACGTCGGGTTATTGCTGTTGCTGATGTTGCTGTGCCTGGCTCCAGTTGGCTCTTCCACCGGCAATTCCGGTAAAGGGAAGGGCCTCCTCAATGTCTGATGACTCAATTTCCGGAGTGTGGTAGGCAAAATAGGTGAGGTGAACCTGTTCTCCAACTTTCACCAGCCGCTGTTCCAGATCTTCAAGGTAGAGGTGCAGCCCTTTCGCAAAGATATCCTCAATGGCCGTATAACTCAGCTCGGCCTCCAGCTTGCCAATCAGCCGGTCGGCGTTGTTGACATACCGGTGACGGGAGCTCCCCGATATTCGCCACAGGGCATCTTCAGCCGCACAGACGGAAAAATTGATGCTTCGCGGGAAGGTACGGTCGAGAATGAGAAAACGCAGGATGTTGTCGGGATCAATTTTTGAAAGGTAGACTTTGCGGAAGGCTTCGAGCGCGCTGCAACTCTTGAGTACGGCCATCCATTGAATGATATCTTCCGAGCCGGCAACGAGTTCAGGCTGGCTTTGCGCTTCGGAGAGCAGCATGTGGTATTTCACATCAATAAGCCGGGCAATATTGTCAGTGCGTTCAAGATACTTGGCAATCTGTATAAAGTCCCAACCCTCGTTGTGCGAGAAGGTGTTATCGGTAATGCCCTGGAAGAGATGCGAGGCATTCTTGATCTCCTTGTAGAAGCCGTAGGGATCGTTCTGCACGAATTGCGGCGTCACATTCTGCAGATAGTGGTAGAGGTTATTGACCTGTTCCCACATTTCGCTTGAAATGCTCTCGATGATGCTGCGTGCATTTTCTCTCGCCAGTCCGATACAAGAGGTGATGGAGTTCGGATTGCTCTTGTTGAAGACCAGATAATCGGTCACGGTACGGGCTGAGTACTCATCATAGAGGTTGTTGAAACGCTCCTTGTCGCTGGTGACAAGAATAAGCGCCACCCAGTAGCTCGGGTTCTCGATATGAGTAATTTTATTGAGATCGAGCAGCAGGTTAAAATTGACGTCGAGAAACCTCGCAGTATTCTCTGCCCTTTCAAAATAACGACTCATCCAGAAGAGTGATTCGGCAACACGGCTTAACATAAATAGTAAGAAATTAGTGTTTATTCGTCGACAACCCAGGTATCCTTGCTTCCACCTCCCTGAGAGGAGTTGACCACCAGTGAACCACGCTTGAGAGCCACCCTTGTCAATCCTCCGGGGACTATAGTAACAGTTTTACCGTACAAAACATAAGGACGAAGGTCGATATGGCACCCAAAGAGTTCGGTATCATTGAAAAAGCTTGGGTGGCGAGACAGCGAAATGGTTGGCTGGGCAATGTAGTTCCGTGGATTGGCAACAATCATCTCTGCAAAATTTTCCTGCTGCTCAATACTCGATTCTGGCCCGATCAACATGCCGTAGCCTCCCGATTCATTGGCAGCCTTCACCACCAGTGAACCGAGGTTAGCCAGAATATATTTCAGGTCGGAAGGGTTGCTGGCCAGCCAGGTCGGCACATTCTGTAAAATCGGATCTTCACCGAGATAGTATTTGATGATTTCGGGTACAAAGCTGTAAATCACCTTGTCATCAGCCACCCCGCAACCGATGGCGTTGGCCAGCGTCACATTGCCTTTGCGGTATGCGTTAACAAGACCCGCAACACCGAGCTTCGAGTCCGGACGGAACACAAGTGGATCAAGAAAGGCATCATCAACGCGCCGGTAGACGACATCAACCCGTTCAAGTCCCCGGGTGGTTCTGGTATAAACCTTGTTGTTGTTGACCACAAGATCTTTTCCCTCAGTCAGCTCAACGCCCATCTGGCGAGCCAGAAAGCTGTGCTCGAAATAGGCAGAGTTGTAGATGCCGGGAGTCAGCACTACGACGTTCGGATCACGACGCGAAACCGGGCCGATCTCCTGCAGCGTACGGAGCAGCTCCTGCGGATAATTCTCAATCGGTCGGATTTTGTATTTGTCGAAGAGCACCGGGAAGGCGCGTTTCATCGCCTGTCGGTTCTGCAGCATATAGGAGACGCCGCTCGGGGTGCGCAGATTGTCTTCAAGCACCAGATAGTTGCCCTCGCCGTCGCGAATAATATCGCTGCCGGTAACGTGAATGTAGATGCCGAGAGGTGGATTGACCCCCACAAATTCTCGTCTGAAATGCTGGCTTCCGAGAATCAGCTCAGCAGGAATGATCTTGTCTTTGAGGATTTTCTGGCCATGATAGATGTCGTGCAAAAAGGTATTGAGTGCCGTAATGCGCTGCGTAAGCCCCCTCTCGATGGTCTGCCATTCGTTGGCAGGCACTACCCTCGGAATAAGATCAAATGGAAAGAGTCGCTCTACACCCTCCTCCTCACCATAGACGGTAAAGGTGATGCCCTGATTCCGGAAAAAAATATTGACAATCTCCCGACGCGCCTTGATATCATCCGCTGAAAACTGGCCGAAGCGGTGAAGCATCTTGTCGTAATGAGGCCGGGGAGCTCCCTCTTTTGAGATAACCTCGTCGAAAAACTGCGAGGTTTCGGCTTCGTAGCGCTCAAAGAAGCGAATCATACAGGTATGGATTCTTGTTGTTTATGGAAATATTATATTCGGACAACCAGTTTTCACTTAAATTATTTCGGAATTTAATTAAGTATACCTAATAATATTAAAATATCGAGAAGCTTTTTGCGTTTTTATCAGTTTTTTTATAAAAGGTCTCTCATCGTGTTGTTTGTCATTGCAGCCTGTCAACAATGGTCGTCATTTTTACTCCCTTTTTTGGCTTGTCGATGCGGTAAAATGTTTTTATTATGGGTGCAGAAAACAGGTCAAACTTTTCAAGGGCTGCTCATATCGCGGTCGCAAATCCATTACTGATCAAGTACAATGAATATATTGGTGACCGGTGCCGCCGGATTTATAGGATTTCATGTCTGCAAACGGCTGCTCGAAAGGGGAGAGTTGGTGACCGGTGTCGATAATATGAATGATTACTACGATGTCTCACTCAAGGAGGCGCGGCTTTCGATGCTGACCTCTTTTGCAGGTTTTACCTTTGTGAAGGCTGATCTTGCTGACCGTTCGGCGATGGAGGAGCTTTTTAAGAACGGCGAGTTTGAGCGGGTAGTCAACCTTGCTGCCCAGGCGGGTGTACGCTACTCCATTCAGAATCCGCATGCTTATATTGAAAGCAATATTGTAGGGTTTCTCAATATTCTTGAAGGGTGCCGCCATAATGACGTGAAGCATCTCGTCTATGCCTCATCAAGTTCGGTCTATGGCGCCAATGAAACCATGCCATTTTCTGTGCATGACAATGTCGATCATCCACTATCCCTCTATGCAGCAAGCAAGAAGGCCAATGAGCTGATGGCGCACACCTACAGCAACCTCTACAATCTGCCTACCACCGGACTGCGCTTTTTTACCGTTTACGGACCCTGGGGAAGGCCTGATATGGCACTTTTTCTCTTTACCGATGCTATTCTGAACAATAAACCCATCCAGGTCTTCAACTACGGCAAGCATCGCAGGGACTTTACCTTCATTGATGATATTACGGAAGGGGTGCTGAGGACGCTTGACCACGTTGCCGAACCCAATCCCGACTGGTCAGGTCTCAAACCTGATCCTGGTACGAGCAAGGCTCCATGGAGAGTCTACAACATCGGCAACAGCACTCCTGTCGAGCTTATGGATTATATTGAAGCCCTTGAAGGCCAGCTTGGCCGAACTGCCATAAAAGAGTTTCTTCCACTGCAACCCGGTGATGTGCCCGACACCTGCGCCGATGTAGACCAATTGATGGAGGATGTCCACTACAAGCCTAAGACTACCGTGCAGGAGGGCATCTGCCGTTTCGTAGCCTGGTATCGGGATTATTATGCTGTTGAGGTGTAAAGCCGGTGGAGCAATACTGAATCAAACCGCACGACCAATCATCTCATCTATAAGGTGCTTTTAAGCAATGCAGAAAGCAACATGAAGCCCTGTAACTCATATCCCGTCCGGTTGAAATGGAGCACATCCGGGCGGTAAAACCCGTAAGACTGCATCATGGCAAGGCCGTCCCTGCCGCCTATAATATCATGGAAATTCCATAAACTGATATTCTCTTCATCACTCACCTTTACCAGCACCTCTGTAACCGTTCTGATTTTCGGATTGAGTGCAACACCATGTAAAAATGATGGTGGCGGGGTGGTTATGATAAAAACGGCATTGGGGGATATCCGCCTGAGATTCCTCAACAAGTTTCTGACCTGCAAGGTAAAATCCTCGACATTCAAATTCTGTTTCTGTGCCTCATTGGTTCCAAGCGAGATGATGTAGCAATCGGCGTTCAGCGCTCCGACTTGATCAAAGAAAAAAGGGTCACTGTTAAATGATGAGTATTCTGCACCGTTAACCCCTATCGAGTGATAGATTACGCCAGAGGCCTTTTTCTTTTCGAATGAAACACCGTAAAAAGCAAACGCAGTGGAATCCGGCGACTTGCCGGAAAGAGATATGGTATTGGTTTTCATACGAAGTGCGATTTCTGCCATATCGAAACTGTTGCGGGGTTCCATACACACCTCGCTCTCTTCCGTTCCGTTGTACCTGATGTTGAGGCAACCTGTATTTTTTCCGGTAAACAAGCGCACAATATCAAAAGCGTCCTCTTCCCCCCGTTCAGGTTTAGATCCGATTTCAAGTGTCCAATCCGAAACGTTACTCTGTAGTCCATATCCAGAAACCCCGCATGTTGCCGGGTTATTCTCTACGGACAGACGACCGGATAACCATGCATTATTTGAAAATGAAAATATGTCAGACGGCCCGTTCGTCTTTGCCATCTGCCAGGGAAAAACAATTCCGCGGCCGGCATTACCGTAACGGTATTGCAATCCCAATCTCAATACCCTTGTCATCATGTCGGCCTGGATATGTGAATCACCGATATGAACCATTCGTACAACCTTTTTTCGTGATGAAACGGCTTGTTTCAGCTTTTCTTTTAATCTGGCAAGCTGGCCCGGGTTGGTGATGCGGTTATTTTCGCTGTTGATGAGTGTGTGGCGAAGGCTGTCCGTCATAACCTCGACTCGTTGTATCGGGCGGTATGCCAGCATTTTGTCTCTTGCCGTGATTGAACGTTTTTTGTGAGCAGAAGCTGCTGTGTGCCTTTTGTGTAAAAGAGTCGCAGCATGTCTTCTGTGCGCAGAAGCGGCCGAATGCCTTTTGTGTACAGAAGCCCGAGAGCGTTTTTTGTGTACAGGAACGTTTGCATGCCTTCTGTGTACATGAGTTGCAGCATGTTTTTTATGTGCAGTACCTGTTTGGGCAGTTTGTGGTGTCACAACAAGGAGCAAAAGAAGAAAAATCAGAAATGGTGATCGTGCTCGCATCTTAAATTTTTTTTGTTGGTTACAGGTGATCAACACGGTTGTATCCTTGAGTATTCCAGCATATCAAAACTGAAGGTATATCGGCATGATGGGCTCTGATGTCTTAAAATAGGCATATATGGCGAGAAACGCCAGAAAAACCAGCACACTGCCGGCAAGGGGCAGTTTTTCCACTTTTGTTTTGGCAAATTCAACGACGCTTGCCGGCAGAAAATGCAGAATAAAACCGAAAGCGATCATCATAACCACAGGGCCATAATTTTCTATAAACGGTATTGATCCATCGAATGAGAAGTCGAATACGATCTGCCGAATCATCTGGAATGCCAGAGTAAAACTCGATGAACGGAAAAATATCCAGCCAAAACAGACAACGTGAAACGTTAAGATGATTGACAAAATTTTCGCCCATTTCCGCTCATTTCCAGGGCTCTCTTTCTTGATATGGCACCATACCTTATGCACCGCAAGTGCACCGCCATGCAATCCACCCCAGACAATGAAGTTCCAGCTTGCGCCGTGCCATAACCCACCCAGCAACATGCTGATAAAGAGGTTGGTATAGGTACGGAGAGTTCCATGGCGATTGCCGCCAAGAGGTATATAGAGATAGTCCCGGAGCCAACTTGAAAGCGAGATATGCCATCTTCTCCAGAAATCAGTGATTGAAGTGCTTTTGTAGGGTGAATTAAAGTTTGCAGGAATGGTAATACCAAGCCATTTCGCGATCCCTATGGCGACATCGCTGTATCCACTGAAATCGCAATAAATAACAATCGCATAGCCATAGACAGCAAGGAGACACTCTACACCAGTATGAAGAGATGGAGTATCAAAGATGTAGTTGACAAAATTAACGGTTATATAATCCGATATAATGACTTTTTTGAACAAACCGGTGATGATAAGATAAAATCCATCAGCAAAGTCACGGTCGGTTACCACATAGGGCTTTTTGAGTTGCGGAATAAAGTCACTGGCTCTGACAATCGGACCCATGACCAGTTTTGGAAAAAAGGAGAGGAAAAGAAGATAATTTAAAAACTTTTTTTCAGGCTCGATCTTTCCTTGAAAGACATCAACCGTGTAGCTGAGGTTTTCAAACGTATAAAACGAAATACCAACAGGCAGAATAATATTCAGTGGATTAAAACCTGCATTGAGAGAATCGTTGCATATTTCAATAAAAAAGTTAGTGTACTTGAAGTAAAAAAGAAGACCGAGATTAATGACAATACTCAATGAGAGCAGAAAGCGTTTAACGACAAGATTTTTTTGTCGAAAGATGAGATTGGAAAGAAAGAAATCGATGATGGCAGAAATGATAACAAGCAATACAAAACTTCCACTCGCTTTGTAGAAAAAATAGAGTGAAAAAAAAGAGAGGATTGTTGTTCTTGCAGTATATCTCTCCCTGAAAAGGTAGTAGAGAAGGATGAGCAGAAAAAAGAAGTAAACAAAAAAACCGTTGTTGAAAAGCAGCGGGTTTTCAGGATCATAAAGAAACTGCCGAAAAAAAGCAGCCCCATCAATTGCAAGTAAATTCATCATTAATACGTTGCTTTGCTGGCCGTTTTCTGGAAATCATTCATAAATGCGTTGTAAAGCTTTTTGCCAAGAATAACGGCACCCTTTGGGGATGCATGGATATAATCCTTTGCAGCAAGTTGTTCACCGCCCTCAACCCATTTAACAATCGTCCCGTTTCCACCCATTGTCTGGTAAAGGTTGAAAAATGGAATTCCGTTTTTATATGCAAGAGTTGCCTGTGTTTTCAGCAGCGAATCCAGTCCTACAGCAGTCTTCCATTTTTGCCCATAAGGAAAAGCCCTGTCAAAACAGCTTATCATCAATAATTCTGTATTCGGGAGATGTTGCCTGAGCTTTTTCAGAGCAGGATCCATACCGCGAAAGTAGTAATCATAGTTTTTATCAAGCGGCCTGAACATAACATTAACACCGTACTGTATGACAATCAGGTCATAAGTGCCGCTTTGAGAAATGGTATCAAGAAACTTGGTATCGAATTTCTCAAGTTCAAAGCCGCTGATTCCCCGGAATGAAAAATTATCGATCATGACCCCATATTCAGGTTCAAAGCTCAAGCCATACAATGCCATACGTTTTGTTGGAACGGTAACATCAATTGACGCACCGGGTGCCTTGTCAATCAGGACTCTATTGAAAAGAGATGGAGCTGCAATTGATCGGGCTGACTTGTTCACCGTGATAACAGCGTTGGAATCAACTGGACCGCAAATCAGCCATTTTTCAACTATTTGCGCTGAATCCTTCACGGTGTTGTCCTTCAACGTGAGCTTACCACTGTTAGAATAAAAAACATGACCGGAAAAAAAAAGAGGGTCTTTGTATAATCGGTTTTTAAAATTGTCATCCAGCCACGCCCCTGATGATCTTGCAGCAGCGCTAATTCTGTATCCTGCAGTTATTGACCTGAACGGAACAAAGCCAACACCATGCTGTCCTGAAAATTGATTTTGCATCAACTCCCGGACAGTCTGTGTGATCAGGTCGCCCTCGATCATCGAATCTCCAAGCCAGGCGATTCTGAGCTTGACTTTTTCTCCTCTTTTGAGTGCAGCAAGTTTTTCCATCACTTTTGGAAGTGCCGGCTGAGTGGTGTCGGCCTTAAAATCAACAATAACACCGGGAAGAAGATATTGGTTGAACGGTAAACTCACGTTCTTTACCTCACGAACTTTCAGCGAGTCAGGATAATCAGACGGTTTCGTTGATAACAGAGTTTTCCTGGCTGATTTTGGTGAGAGCACTTCTGACGGTTTGATATCGGACAGGATATCGATATTACTGAATAACGACCAATAAGAGGATAGTTGGCTTGAAAAGTATGATTCAGTCAGTAACAGAAAAAATGAGATGGCAGTAAATAACAGAACCTTTTTATTGTTATTACGCATTGAAAAGAAATTGATTTTTGAAGGTTCTTTTGTTCAGAAATGCCGTTAGTCGTTGTTTATAAATAAAACAAGCTAATACGCCTGAATTTACTAATTTTTCTGAAGCTGAGAACGATTTTTGGGGAAAAGCTCTCTTTGTTACGACGTTTTTTCTGTTGGTGAGGCCTGTCGTGCTGCCTGTAAAGCTTCGAAAGCACCGGTTAAATACATCAACGCGGCTCAATTATTATTTTTTCAAATCTTCATGATAGCCGATAAGAAAAATAATCTGCATTTTTAGGAGATGAAGCCAGTTAAACAATCTCTTTCAGTGGTTCGTATGTGTAGAAATAGGGAGGATGAACTTCACCGGTTGAGCCGCGCACTTCTTGCGATCAACCAGGACAATCAGGTGCTTTCGCGCTCAAAATGAAGAGGAGTTGTTGCATCATATCTGTCGCATTGTCGTTGAGACAGGTGGATAACGTATGGTGTGATTTGGTTATGCGCATGACGAAGCAAAAAGTATACGTCCGGTTGCCCATGCAGGTTCTAAGGAAACATGAAGGCGCCCTCACCGTAGATGGTCCGACAGAAGGAGGTAACACGTTTATCATCACATTACCTCAACAATGCACTGCGGCGATCCTTGACCGCAGATCAGAAAAACAAGAGTAGACAAATGGCAGGAATGTTTAGAAATCATGAAGCCTCAGGTGCTTTGATCGCTGGCACAACTCATCCCGTGAACCCCATCATTTTCATGCGGAGTGGTTATGCACACTGCCGAATGATTGTTGAAGAGGGGGGTGTTGTTGATTTTCTTCATCTCGAAGTCAACAAAAGTTATGAGAAGCTGACCGGACTGAAAAATGTGATCGGCCTCAGAATGACTGAAGTTTTACAAGGTGTTACCGAGTCAAATCCAGAGTTTCTCGAAAAGCACAGAAAGGTGGTTGAATCAGGGATTGCTGATCAATTCGAGATTTACCTGAAAGCATTGAACAAATGGTATGACATTTCCGTCTACAGTCATCAGAAAGGGGAGTGCATCGCAATCTTCGATGAGATCACTGAGCGCAAGCAGACCGAAGAGACTCTAAGAAAAAATGAAGAGCAATTCAGGCGGCTCTTCGAAAGCCACTCTGCGGTTATGATTCTTATTGACCCTGATACGGGTAAAATCATGGATGCCAACCATGCCGCAGCGGAGTTTTACGGCTGGTCAACTGAAGAGCTGATGCGGATGCGTATACAGCAGATCACCAGTGCCACTCCAGATGAGGTGAGGAGGAATATGGAGAAATGCCGGACTGCAGAGCAGAACCATTTTTTATTTGAGCACCGGCGGGCAGACGGCTCTGTACGCAATGTTGAAGTATTCAGCAATCTTATCCCTGTTGCAGGAAACGAGCTTCTCTATGCCATCATCCATGATGTCACGGAGCGCCGGCATGCTGAAGAGGCTCTGCGGCAAAGTGAGGAGCGATTCAGAAGCCTGTTTGAAGGTCATTCAGCAATCATGATGCTGATTGATCCCTATACAGGCAATATCATGGACGCCAATCTTGCTGCAGCGGATTATTATGGGTGGTCGATTGAAGAACTCCGCAGCATGCGTATTCAGGAGATCAATACACTTTCTCCCGAAGAGGTAAACAAGGAGATGGAAAAAAGCCGAACTTTGAAGCAGAACCACGTTTCATTTCGTCACCGGCGCGCAAACGGTTCTATTCGTGATGTAGATGTCTTCAGCAACATGATCAATATTTCCGGAGAGGAGTGTCTCTATTCCATTGTTCATGACGTCACCGACCGTAAGAAATATGAGTCGCTTACAGCGTTCAGGCTTCGTATGCTCCATGCGGCTGAATCCGCATCAGTGAAAGAGTTGCTGCTGACAATACTTGACCCTGACAAGGATGAAAAATCGTTCGATGCTCTCTTTGACGCTTTTGCGGAACCGATCTCTCTTCTTGATCATGATGGTACCATTCAGGTCGCCAACAAGGCGTTCATGATGTGGCTCAATACAAAACAGACCACTATTTTGGGCACAACCATCGACAGTCACCTTTCTCGTGAGCATGCCGCGGAATGGAAAAAAAAGCTGAACGAGGTACTTGGCACCGGTGAGCGCCTTGCTTTTGAAGATGAACGGAGAGAGCGCAGATACCGCCACACGATCTATCCTGTTCCGAATAAAGAGGGCACAATTACAAGACTGCTGATTTCCAACACCGATATTACATCGCTTAATCTGGCCGAGAATGTGCAGCTTGACCACCGGATACATTATCGAAACCTCTTCAACAATATGCTGAATGGGTTTGCCTACTGCCGTCTGATCTATGACGGCGATCGTCCGGCTGATTTTGTTTATGAAGTCGTTAACTTGAATTTTAAAAAATTATTCGGAAGACGAGAGCTTGAAGGTCGAAAGTTTTTTGAAGGAATATCGGATATCACTGAAGCCGAGCTGTTGTTTATCGATCGATTGGGACGTGTTTCCGATACCGGTGTTGCCGAACAATTTGAATTCCACTTTAAAAAACTGAACCGCCGGTTTGATATTACCGCTTACAGTCAGCAGAAAGGCTACTTTGTTTTGGTGCTGAAACCTGTAAAGATGATGACTACCTGTAACTGGGAGTGGGATCTGGTGAGCGGGGAGATGATATGGAGTGATGATGCTTGGCTGTTTTGCGATCGACGATGGTATTCAAAGAACCCATCCTGTGAGGGTTGGCTGAATTCAATTGCACCCGGAGACCGTGAGATTACTATGCAGGCGACGCAGCAAGCCATTGCTGAGGGCAAAGTATTTAACGTCGTTTATCATCTCCTGGATGCTGACGGTGCTGTCCGGAAGGTAAGCTGTCAGGGATTACCGGTGAAAAGTGATGACGGCGTTGTAAGGCGGTATATGGGCATCAGCACCAATATAACCGAACACGATAGCGAAGAGAACACTACTCTCATCAATAGTAATAACCTGACCAACCTTTTGAATTCCGGCATGGAGCCGCTCTGCTCCATAACAATAGACGGTAAAATACTTGATGAAAATAATGAGTTCAGAGATCTCTATGCAATAAAAGCACTAAGCTTGACCGGACACGATTTTCATAAACTTTTTCCAGAAGAGCTCAGTGAAGAGAGAAAGAAAAAGTTTGAACATGTCTTCAGTACAGGAGAACCTGTTCATTTCAAGGATAAATATCAGGAGTGTCAGGGCGGTGACACTCTGGGGGCAGAGTACATCTACCAAATTTCAGCATATCCTATTTATGAGGAGAACAAAAATATAGAATCATTGGCTGTTTTTATCACAAAGCAGAATGAATATAATGAAGCTGAAAAAGCGAGACGTCAGTTAGACAAGCAATACCAGACCCTGATATCAGCCTCACCCGACAGCATTATCACGACCCATCTCAATGGCATCATAAGCAGCATTTCGGATATCGGCCTTGAAATATTTGGTGCAAGCAAAAAATCAGACCTTATAGGACTGCCATTCTCAACCATTGTTTACCCCGGTAATCTGCAGGTCATTGAAGAGATCTTTGATGTAACGCTCCGCGAAGGGCTGGTTCAAAACAGGGAGATCTTGCTGAAAAAGAAAAACAACACGGTTTATTCGGCAGAGATCAGCGCTGCGCTAATCCAGGATTATAATAGTGCACCATCGTCGTACATGATGATTATCCGTGATATTTCACAACGCAAGATCATCGAAAACGAGCTCTTCCATGCAAAAAAACTTATAAGCCTTGGCGAGATGGCCTCCGGTATTGCGCATGAAATTTACCAGCCGATCAATAATATCGGGCTGATGGTTGATAAACTGCTGATGACGGCCTCCAGAAACAACTGGAGCAGCAAAAAGGAGATCCAGACAACATCTGATAAGATATTTGAAAACATCATCAGGGCCCAGACCATTATCGACAACATCCGCTCGTTTTCAAGCACCGATAACAACTACATCTCTTCGGATGTCAATATCAATAAAAGCATTCGCAATGCCCTCCTGATGGTCTCCGAGCAGTGCAAACACCGTTCAATCACCCTCGACTTCAAACCTGAGCAGGAGCGGTTTCCTGTGACCGGCAACATCTACAAGTTTGAGCAGGTGATGTTCAATCTTATCAAGAACTCCATGGATGCTCTTGAAGAGAAAAAACAGCTCAATGCATCATCGTTTGAAATGAAGATCCTCATACGCACCTTTGCTGTGAACAATTCAGTGGTGGTAAGCGTGGAGGATAATGGCATAGGCATCAGCGAAAAGAATATGGAGTACATCATGCACCCCTTCTACACAACCAAAGAGTCAGGAAAAGGGACTGGTCTCGGCCTCTCAATCAGTTATGGCATTATCAAGGAGATGAACGGCAATATCAGGATTAAAAGCGCTCCAATGCGTGGCACCACGGTTATTATCACTCTTCCGAAAACAGCAAAGAAAGAGGCTTGATGTCATGCTTCCATCGTGTTGTGAACCGATGATTTCCGGGTTGAAATTTGTCTTTTCTTTTCTTGAGAAATTCTTATCTTCAATTCCCTGATTCGATTCCATGAATTGTCGGCAGGCCCTTGTAGCTCAGTGGATAGAGTACTAGTTTCCGAAACTATTGGTCGGCAGTTCGAATCTGCCCAAGGGCACAGGATAAAAAGATATTTCGGGGTGTGGCTCAGTTGGTAGAGTGCTGCGTTCGGGACGCAGAGGTCGTGGGTTCGAGTCCCGCCACCCCGACACAAGAGGCGATTATGGAGATGTTCCATAGTCGCCTTTCTCTGTTTTCTTCCTGATTCATCATTTTTTCAGTTGCCAAGGGTATACCAGAGCAGGAAGAGCGATGAAACCGTCATAAGAAGAAAGGTAGCAATCCCAAAAAAATTGGACCAGCCGTTGTTGGTATATTTTCCCATAATTTTTTTGTTATTGCAGATATGCAGGATCAATGCAATAAGTACCGGGGCGGTAACTCCGTAGAGTACGGCGGTGTAGATCAATGCCTGAATGGGGCTTATGCCAATGAAGTGAATAAGCAGACCGACAATGAGTGAAAGCGCCATGGTTATATAAAATCCCGGTGCCTCATAATATTTTTTATCAAATCCTTCGTTCCAGCCGAAGGTTTCAGCCATCATGTAGCTCAATGACCCGGCAAGTACCGGAATGGCCAGAAATCCTGTGCCGATGACTCCCAGAGCAAACAGGAGGTAGGCTTGATCTCCGGCAAGTGGTCGCAGTGCCCGGGCCGCCTCTTCAACAGTATTGATGTTGTGAATGCCGGCATTGAACAAGACGGTTCCTGCCGCCAGAATGATGAAGTAAAAGACCACATTGGTAAAAAGCATCCCTCCTTTTACATCGGCCTCCATGTTGTCCATATTTTTTTTATCCACAATCAGCCTTTTTTCATTGCGTTCTTCAACCTCCATTGAAGCCTGCCAGAAAAAGAGGTAGGGTGAGATCGTGGTGCCAAGAATTCCGACCAGCGCCATAAAATAGGCTTTGTCTGGCGTGAAGGTTGGCAGAAAGGTGTCTTTCAGTACGTGAGTCCAGTTAACACCGATCAGAAAGGGGATCAGTATGTAACTGACAAGGCTGATGCAGAGCCATTTCAGAATAAGGGCAATTTTATGGTATGACCAGAAAATAACGCTGTAGAGAATCAGAAGTGTAAAGGCCAGTGAAAAAAAAAATGCTGGAATCGCCGGGCAGAGGAGGTTGCCTACAGCTCCCATTCCGGCAATGTCGGCACCGATATTGAGGGTAATGGAGGGAAAACTGATGAAGAGAATGCCGTAGAGAAAAAATTTCGGATAATAGTGTTTTATTGTGCCGGTCAGTCCGTGGTTGGTAACCAGACCAATGCGGGCGCACATCTCCTGAATTGAGACCATTAACGGGTAGGTGACAATGGCACTCCAGAGCAACTGCGACCCAAACGCAGCTCCAGCCTGGGTGTAGGTTGCAATGCCCGATGGATCGTCATCACTTGCTCCGGTAATGAGGCCCGGTCCGAGCGAGCCCCACAATTTTTTTATTGCACCCACTCTATGTTGTTCTGTTTTTATTTTCATAAGTCATTGATAAGCAACTTTGGCAGTGGATGCAAGCTCGAAGAGATGAAAATTGCTGTTCACAAAAAGGTCACCGCTCCCTTTCGGCTGAAAAATATCAAAAACCCTGATTATATTGATACTTGCATTTTTCTGTGAAGGTTGCCTCAGCTCCATCTGGATTGAAAGATGGTTATTTTCTCTTATCGAAGTTGGCTTGCCTGTCAATATAAAATCATCAGGGGAGATTAGTCATGAACGAGACCATTCAGACCATTTTTCACCGAAGGAGTATCAGGGCCTATCAGCCTCGTCAAATTGCGGAAGAGGAGCTGCAGGAGATTATTCTGGCAGGGCAGTATGCGCCGACCGCCATGGGGCAGCAGCCGTGGCATTTTACCGTGCTGCAGAATCCTGATTTACTTGAAAAGCTCCAACTGCAGTGCAAGAGGCTTTTTCTGAACTCCGACAATGCGGATTTACGTGCAGTGGCATCGCGTGAAGGCTATCATGTGTTTTATCACGCACCGACACTCTTGATTGTTTCTGGAGATTGCGAGGCTATTACGCCTCTTCAGGATTGTCTGCTGGCTATGGAAAACATGTTGCTTGCGGCTGCTTCTCTCGGTATTGGATCCTGCTGGGTTCATTCTGTGGTGATGCTTGGCGGCAACGATGAAGGAGCTGCGGCTTTCAGAGACCTTGGACTTGGTGTTCCGGAAGGCTACCAGCCCCATGCTGCGGCCGTTTTTGGTTATAGCGCTATGCCTTGGCCGGAGGCAGAACTGCGCAGGCCCGGCAGGGTGAACGTTGTGCGGTAGAGAGTCGCTGATCAATTCTGATGTTGGCAAAGGCTTAGTCTGGCGGTTGTTATCAAGACAGATGCTATGAAAAACACAATGACGCCTGAAGGGTTTGCTTCCCTCTCAGAAGCAGAAGCCGCAGAACGATTGGTGGCGGAAGGATATAATGAGTTGCCCGGTTCGGAGCACCGCTCTCTTTTTTTGCTTGCATTTGGAGTTGTCCGCGAGCCGATGTTTCTCTTGCTGGTTGCTTGTGGAGTACTCTATCTGCTGCTTGGTGATGTCCCGGAGGCACTGATGCTTCTTGGTTTTGTTTTTTTTGTCATGGGCCTCACCCTTTATCAGGAGCGAAAGACCGAACATGCGCTGGATGCTCTCCGCGATCTTTCGAGCCCTCGGGCCCAGGTTGTCAGGGATGGTGCAGAACGGCGTATTGCGGGGCGTGAGGTGGTGCGGGGTGATATCCTTGTTGTCAATGAGGGCGACCGTGTTGCTGCCGATGCACAGCTTCTTGCGTGTCTCAATATGATGGTTGATGAATCCCTTTTGACCGGCGAGTCGGTTCCTGTCAGAAAATCAGATGAGATGCGGGTGGAAAAAGAGCTTCATCCGGGAGGAGACGATTTGCCGTTTATCTATTCGGGGACACTGGTGGTTCAGGGGCAGGGGATTGCGAGGGTTGTTGCAACTGGCACAAAGAGCGAAATCGGAAAAATCGGCAAGGTGTTGCAGTCTGTTGAGTCGGAGGAGACGCTCTTGCAGAAGGAGACGGGTCGATGGGTGCACCATCTTGCCCTGGCAGGCCTCTCGCTCTGCATTCTGGTCGTCCTTTTCTACAGCCTTACCCGAGGCGACTGGCTTCACGGATTGCTGGCCGGCGTTACCCTTGCCATGGCCACACTCCCTGAAGAGTTACCGGTGGTTTTGACCATTTTTCTTGCCATGGGAGCCTGGCGCATTTCAAAAAAACAGGTACTTACCCGCAGGATGCCTGCCATCGAGACGCTTGGCTCTTCCACGGTGCTCTGTGTCGACAAGACCGGTACGCTTACCATGAATCGCATGTCGCTCAGCAAGTTTTTTGCCGGTGGAGCTTTTCTTGATGTCGGAGATGTTTCACGGAACTCGATTCCTGAAGAGTTTCATGAACTTCTTGAATTTGCTATTCTTGCAAGTCAGCTTGACCCTTTTGATCCTATGGAAACGGCGATCAAAGAGGCCGGTGATACCTATCTGACCGAGACAGAACATTTGCACAAGGATTGGTTGCTGGTGCATGAGTATCCTCTGTCCAAAGAGCTGCTTTCTCTTTCTCGTGTCTGGAAATCATCGGAAAATGAGCATTATACCATTGCGGCTAAAGGCGCCCCCGAAGCTATTCTTGATCTCTGTCATTTTGATGATGATGAGCGAGAGCGGCTCTCCTGCGGTGTCAGTGAAATGGCTGATCAGGGGCTGCGGGTATTGGGAGTGGCAAGGGCATTTTTTAAGCAACCGGTTTTGCCCGGCCTGCAGCATGACTTTGTTTTTGAATTTCTTGGTCTTATCGGGCTTGCTGACCCGGTGCGTCCCACGGTACCCTCAGCCATAGCAGAGTGTTACAGCGCGGGTGTTCGTGTGGTGATGATAACCGGCGATTATCCCGGTACAGCCCGCAATATTGCCCGGCAGATTGGTCTGGAAAAAGCTGATAGATGGATTACAGGCCCGGAGTTGGAGGGGATGACGGATCTGGAGTTGCAAGAGTGCATTAATGAGGTGAATATTTTTGCAAGGGTTGTTCCTGAACAGAAATTGCGTCTGGTCAGTGCGCTCAAGGCCAATGGTGAAATTGTTGCCATGACGGGTGACGGGGTGAATGACGCTCCTGCGCTGAAAGCGGCCAATATTGGTATCGCAATGGGTGGACGAGGAACCGATGTTGCCCGTGAGTCAGCTTCTCTGGTTTTGCTTGATGATGATTTTTCTTCGATTGTGCAGGCCATCAGGCTTGGCCGCCGGATTTTTGACAATATCCGAAAAGCCGTTGCCTATATTTTTGCCATTCATATTCCCATCGCAGGCATATCGCTCTTTCCGGTGCTTTTTCATTTACCGCTTCTCTTGCTGCCGGCGCATATCGCTTTTTTGCAACTGATTATTGATCCTGCCTGCTCAATTGTTTTTGAAGCTGAGGGGGAGGAGAGGGATGTCATGAAGCGGCTACCCCGGAACTCGAGGGAGCCGTTATTCAGCCGGAAGATGGTTGTACTCAGTCTGATGCAGGGAGTCATTGTGCTTGCGGTTGTTCTCGCAGTTTTCTGGTACTCATACGCAAAAGGGGATGGTGAACAGGAGGTTCGTGCATTGACCTTTACGACACTTATGATTTCCAATCTTGGACTGATTCTGACAAACCGCTCCTGGAGTCGGACATTTGTTGCAACCCTGCGCTTTCCCAACAGGGCGCTTTTTCCGGTGGTGGCCGGGGCGCTCCTTTTTTTGGGAATTGTGCTCTATATTCCCTTTTTTATTCATCTTTTCCGTTTTTCCGCCTTACATTACCCCGACTTTTTGCTTTGCCTTTCTGCAGGAATCGGAAGTGTTCTCTGGTTTGAAGTGGTCAAGTTTTTCGGGTTTTTCAGAGAACGAGGGTAAGGTGACGCAGCTTAAGAGATAACGTTTATCAATCATTATGACTCCAGCAAAACAGAACTATAATTTTCAGAAAATTGTCGTTGTTACCGGTGTCGTCCTTTTTATCACCAAACTGGTCGCCTGGTACCTTACCAATTCAGTAGCCATTCTTACCGATGCGCTCGAAAGTACGGTGAATGTCACCAGTGGTTTTATCGGCCTGTACAGTCTTTATATTTCTGCCAAACCAAAAGATACCAGTCATCCCTACGGTCATGGAAAGGTGGAGTTTATTTCAGCGGCTATTGAGGGGACTTTGATTGCCTGCGCCGGGTTGCTTATCATCTATGAGGCGGCAAAAAATCTTGGTGATCCGAAACCGGTTGCCCAGCTTGATTACGGAATACTTTTGATCTCGGCAACGGCAATTATCAACTATCTCGTTGGCGCACTTGCCGTTAAAAAAGGGAGAAAAAACAACTCCCTTGCCCTTGTTGCCAGCGGAAAACATCTCCAGTCAGATACCTACTCAACCATAGGCATTATCATAGGCCTTGTCATTTTGTTCCTGACAAAGGTGGTCTGGCTCGACAGTGCTGTTGCCTTGATTTTTGCAATTCTTATTGTCTATACCGGCTACAAGATTATCCGCGACTCTCTCAGGGGTATCATGGACGAGGCTGATGAGGAGTTGCTGGCAAAAATGGTCAGTTTGCTGCAGGCCAATCGCAGTAATGAGTGGATTGATCTCCATAATCTGCGCATCATCAAGTATGGGAGTACGCTCCATCTTGACTGCCATTTGACTGTTCCCTGGTACTTCAATGTGCACGAAGCGCATATGCAGATTGATAAACTCAACAAGTTGGTCAATGACAATTTTGGCGGCAGCATTGAGCTGTTTGTCCACACGGATGGCTGTCTTGATTTTTCCTGTGAAATCTGTCAAAAAGGGGAGTGCCCTGTCCGCAAGGCTGTTTTCATTCGTACCGTTGAGTGGACAGTGAAAAATATATCTGACAACAATAAGCATAATGCTCTGTGAGCGTGCAGCCGCAATACAGGGAGCCTCTCGTTTGTTTCTAATCTCGAATGCGGACATGCAAGAGCAATGGCAAATGATCGGAGTAGCCCCCCTTGTATGTTCTTTTTTCGAAGGTGGCCCAGGGCTTTTTGCCGGAGTAGTCGAAAAGCCGGAAAAAGGAGAAGCAGTGGAATGACTCTTGTTGCGATGAGAGCCCTCTGTTGTTAAGCATTCCGGGGCTGAGGAGTATCTGGTCAATCTGTTGCCAGTGGTTGTTGTAGAAGTAGCTGCCGATTCCCTCGTAGTCGCTCCAGCAGTTGTAAAGCAACCCGTGGCCGTCAGCCCGGGCTCTTGCGGCATCGAATGTTGAGTGGAGCACCTGTTTCAGAGATCGGTCGGAGGGCTCATCATTGAAGTCACCCATGACGATAATATCAGCGCCCGGATTGCCGACAAGCAGGCTGTCGAGAATGTGTCGGGCAACTTTTGCAGCGGCTATACGTTTTGGTTCACTCCACTCGGAGTCGAAGGAGCGTGAAGGCCAGTGGTTCAGAATGAGGTGAAAGGGGCGCTTGGCTGCCGAAAATCCGGCAACAATGATCTTTCTTGTCGGCTTGCCTTCAAGCGGCACACTGTAGGCTTTTGATCCTGTCTGGTGCATTGTTTTTGGATTATAGGCGAGGCCGATATCGATGCCTCTCGGATCGCGGGATTCGTGATAAATGGTTTTGTAGCCGGCGCCCTGAATTCCGGAGAGCGTCTCCTCAAAAATATTGCGGTTCTCTACCTCGGCAAAACCGAGGATATCGGGATATTTTCTGTAGTCGGGATGTGCGGCAACTGCCGAGAGGAGGTGACGGATGCGCATCTGTTTCAACATGACTCTTTTTTCCGTCCATTGCAGTTTTCCCTCCGGGGTAAAATCGTCATCCTCAGTTGCCGGGTCGTTGTCTGCATCGAAGAGGTTTTCGACGTTCCACCACAGCAAGAGCACTGCTTTTTCAGGATTCGGGGTTCCCGTAACAGCTCCTTGCAGCCATAAGGCAGCGGTGAAAAAAATAAAAAGGCAGCAGAGCATTCTTCGCATGGCCTCTTTCGTTCTAATTTTTTTTCTTTCCCATAATGATTCTGTAACTTAATCGGGATTTTCCAGTTTGTCAATTTTTTATTTTACAACAATCCGGGAAGCATTATGACCCAGAAGAGTGATGTCAAGGAACAGGCCAAAGATATCCTCGAGGAGACCCTTGACAGGGAGGCGGTTATTGTGCTGGCAAGGATTTCTGAAGAGATGCAACTGCTTTTTCAGGCTCATCCGGAACCGGCAATGGACAAGGTCAAAGTAATTGTGGCCGGTTTTTTTCTTGAGAACGGCAAGTCGGAACAGTTCATTGATGACTGGATCAAGACTTCTGAAGAGTACAGTTGCGCAAGGGGGCTTGATGAGCAGTACCAGCCGAAGGCGATGCTGTCGGATCTGGGAGTGTTCAGGTTTATGAGTTTTTTGAAAGACAAGGGGCTGACGGATGATCAGATTGCCATTGTACTGACCGGTGCGGTGCAGCAGGCGGCTTCTGATCAGGAGAGTCAGCAAGGGTGCTGATTGTTCGGGAAGTTAATGGTTAGCGTTTGCTATTACCAATCACTATAATTTTATTGCTACATGAAAAAGACGACACAATTGTACGAAGGCAAGGCTAAAAAGGTTTTTTTAACGGATGACGCTGATTTGGTGGTACAGGAGTTCAAGGATGATGCAACTGCCTTCAATAACAAGAAAAAAGGGAGTATTGCCGAAAAGGGTGTTGTGAATAACGCCATTTCATGCAAGCTCTTCACCTTGCTTGAAGCTCAGGGGATCCGTACCCATTTTGTTGAGAAGCTTTCTGATCGCGATATGCTGTGCCGTTATCTCGATATTATCAAGGTAGAGGTTGTTGTGCGCAATATTGCCGCCGGTTCGCTGGTGAAGCGTTACGGTTTCAGCGAAGGAACGGTGCTCAAGACTCCGATTGTCGAGTTCTATCTCAAAGATGATGATCTTGATGATCCCCTGATGAATGAGGCTCACGCCGTTGCGCTTGGAGTTGCCACGCTCGATGAGCTTGCTTTTCTGAAAGATCGCGCAGAGAGCATTAATGCGTTGCTCAAAGAGTTTTTTGCCGACAGGAAACTGAAACTGGTTGACTTCAAGCTTGAGTTCGGTCGCCACAACAACGAGATTCTGCTCGGCGACGAGATAAGTCCCGATACTTGCCGTTTCTGGGATCTTGAGACAAACGAAAAAATGGACAAGGATCGTTTTCGCTTTGATCTGGGTGGCGTGGAGGATGCCTACAGCGAAGTACAGAGACGGGTTCTTGATCTTGACTGAGGTCAATAGGACAAAACGGAGGCTCGGTTATGCTTGATGCCGCAATTTTCTGGCTGCAGCATGCCGATCCTGCGGCTATTTATCTCTTTCTCTTTTTGATCGCCTTTCTGGAAAATGTTGTACCGCCAATACCCGGAGATATTCCTATTGCCTTTATCGGCTATCTGATCAGTACGAGCGGGCTTCATTTCGCAGATGCGCTTGTGTACTCTTCGCTTGGCTCTACTGCCGGTTTCATGCTCGTATACATGCTCAGTCGGCATCTTGGCTTGAAGCTGTACGCCCCGGGGGAGAGCACGGTACAGCACTGGTTGGCGAAAAGTGTCCACCGGTTTTTTCCTCCTTCGGATATGGAGTTGCTTCGCCGGAAATTTGCCGCTCATGGTTACCTCGCCGTTCTGGTGAACCGATTCCTCTTTGGTTCGAGGGCTGTTATTTCGGTGATGGCCGGTTTGCTGCATCTCAGAGCGCCGTTTGTGCTAATTGCCGCCTTGACAAGCGCTTTTGTCTGGAACGTGCTTCTGCTCTATGGAGGTTATTTTTTGGGAAGTAACTGGCATGATATAGGCGGTTATGCAGCACTCTACAGTATTCCGGTATCAATCGTTTTTGTTCTTGTACTTGTTTATTCTGGATGGAAGTTTGTAAGGGAAAGAAAGCAGCATCATGAATGAGTTTTTTTTGTTATTTATCCCCCAGCCACATAACTTCCGGCTTTTTTTTCTTCATTCACAAGCATTTTGTTGATATACCATGGCAAAAGAGTTAAAAATGTATCCTGCTGAAAAAAAAGGCGTGCTTCTTGAGCTTGCCTCCATTGACGATCTCAAGGAGATGGCCCGTCAGGTTCGTCGCGATGTTATCAGAATGCTTGCTATGGCCAATTCCGGTCATACTGGTGGTTCGCTCGGCATGGCCGATATATTTACTGCGCTCTATTTTCGTGTTCTTCGGCATAAGCCGCATGAGTTCTGGAAGCTTCATGATGAGGATATGGTTTTTCTCTCCAATGGTCATATTGCTCCGGTATGGTACAGTGTGCTTGCCCGTTCAGGATATTTTCCTCTCGGCGAACTGAACTCCCTGCGACAGGTCAGTTCATATCTTCAGGGTCATCCTACCTCTGAGGCGAGGCTTCCGGGGATAAGAATTGCTTCAGGATCTCTCGGTCAGGGCCTTTCTGCCGCAGTCGGTGCAGCACTCGGTCTGCGTCTGGATGGCAGGGAAGGTGATGTTTTTTGTCTCATGGGTGATGGAGAGTGCCAGGAGGGGCAGATTTGGGAAGCGGCGATGAGTGCCTCTCATTACGGGCTTGGAAAGATTATTGGTATTGTTGATTACAATAATCTGCAGATTGATGGTGAGGTTACCTCCATCATGAGCGTTGAGCCGTTTGCTGATAAATGGCGTTCGTTTGGATGGGATGTCTGTCATTGCGATGGCAACGATATGGAGGATTTTGTCATGACCGTCGAAAAAATCAAGGCGTGTGGTGATCGTCAGAAGCCGACCGTAATTCTTGCGACAACAATCATGGGTAAAGGGGTTCCCTTTTTTGAAGGAAGTATGCCTGATAAATCCAACTGGCACGGAAAACCACCCTCCAGGGAGGATGCTCTAAAAGCGCTTGCCATTCTTGGCGAGACACGGTTTGGTGATTTTTTGAGCTGACCCCCATCATGCAGATTCTGGCAGGTCTCTATAAAGGACGGAAAATCAGGAGTTCCTCCTCGCTCGCGATTCGTCCTTGCAGCAGCAGGGTAAAAAAGTCGCTTTTTGATACGCTCACGGCAAGGATGGATTTTGAAGGGGCCTCTATCCTTGATTTGTTTGCAGGGTTTGGCTCTCTTGGTTTCGAGGCGTTGAGTCGTGGTGCCGGGTATGTCTGCTTTGTCGATCAACATGTTGATGCCCTTAAAGCGCTGAAGGCAACGGCCCTTCAGTTGGGGGTTCAGGAGCACGTGAAGATTGTCAACGGGGATGTTTCGGCATTTCTTGGGCGTGCGACGGCTTCGTTTGATCTTCTTTTCTGCGATCCGCCCTACTCATGGCCTGATTATGATCTCCTGATTGAAAGGATATTTGCAGGTGCTCTTCTTGCCCGGGAGGGGTTCCTGCTCGTCGAACATAGCGCGCATCTCGATTTCAGGCACTTGCCCCGTTACTCTTTTCATCGCGATTATGGTATGACAAGAGTGACCTTTTTTCAGCATTGATTTTTGCAGCCGATGAAACAGAAAGCCATTTATCCCGGAACGTTTGATCCCTTTACCAACGGTCATCTTGATGTACTTGAACGTGCCTTGAATATTTTTGAGGAAGTTATTGTCGTTATTGCAGAGAACTCCCAGAAGCGTGCTCTTTTTACAGCCGAAGAGCGGGAAATAATGACGAGGGAGGTTACCTGCGATTATCGGGGAGTCTCTGTTGAGGTGTTGCAGAACGGTCTCGTCGTTGATTATGCCCGTCAGTTAGGGGCGAGAGCCATTGTCAGGGGGGTGCGGCAGGTCAAAGATTTTGAATACGAATTTCAGATGTCGCTTTTGAACCGTCAGCTCTATCCTGAGGTAACCACCGTCTTTTTAATGCCGAATGTCAAATACACCTATGTAGCGTCATCCATCATCAAAGAGGTGGGCATGCTGGGCGGAGATGTCAGTAAATTTGTTCATCCCTGTGTTCTGGAGATGATGCACCAAAAACGTAAAGAACAGAACAGATAAAAATTATAACAAACCATTCATATATGCCAAATATACCTCTTCCGGAAGAACAAAATCTTACCCGCAGGGTACTCAGCATGCAGGAATCGCAGACCATGCGCATCAGCAATCTTGCTGGTAAAATGAAGGCTGAAGGCCTTGATATCGTCAGCCTTTCGGCTGGTGAGCCGGATTTCCCCACTCCCGCTCATGTCAATCAGGCCGGTATTGATGCCATCAATGCCGGATTTACCCGTTATACGGCAAATTCCGGTATTGCTGAGCTGAAAAAAGCCATCGTCGAGAAGTTTCGGCGCGACAATAGTCTCGATTTTGAGGAAAACCAGATTATTGTCAGCAATGGCGGCAAACAGACCCTGGCAAACACCTTTCTTGCCCTTTGCGAAGAGGGTGATGAGGTGATTGTGCCGGCCCCTTACTGGGTGAGCTTCCCTGAAATGGTTCGTCTTGCAGGCGGAATACCCGTTATTGTTCATACAACTCTGGAAAGCGAATATAAAATGACACCCTCCCAGCTTGAGGGCGCCATTACTCCAAAAACAAAGATTCTTGTCCTGAACTCTCCATCGAATCCAACGGGTTCGGTCTACAGTGAAGCAGAGGTTCGGGCCTTGATGAAGGTGGTCGAAGGGCGTGGTATTTTTGTGGTTTCTGATGAGATGTACGACATGATTGTCTATGGTGACCTCCGCCCCTTCTCTCCCGCAAGGATTCCTGAAATGAAGGAGTGGGTTATTGTGAGTAACGGTGTGTCTAAAACCTATGCCATGACCGGATGGAGAATCGGTTACCTTGCCGGGCCGAAATGGTTTATTGATGCCTGTGACAAGATTCAGTCGCAGACTACCTCAAATCCCAACGCCATAGCCCAGAAAGCTGCTGTTGCCGCCTTGACGGGTGATCAAGGCATTGTTGAAGAGCGCCGTGCTGAATTTGAAAAGAGGCGCGATTACATGTATAAGGCTCTCAACAGCATTCCCGGATTCAAGACAGCTCTTCCGCAGGGAGCCTTTTATATGTTTCCTGACATCAGCGGAGTGCTCGGTCAGACCTTCAACGGTGTTGTCATGAAAGATTCTGCAGATGTTGCTGAATATCTTCTGAAGGTTCACTACGTGGCAACCGTACCGGGCGATGCGTTTGGTGCTCCTGAAAATCTCCGTCTCTCCTATGCTGCGTCGATTGCCTCACTTGAGGAAGCGGTAAACCGTATAAGGAGAGCGTTCAAATAGGGCATTTATGCTGAAAGTTCGTCGCAGCAGGCTCTATACCTTGTGGTTTGGCTGGTATTCCCGCCGGCAGTTTCGCAGGTATTTTAACTCGGTACGCGTTTTTATGCATTCCGGAGTACAGCAGATGGAGCATGGTACTCCGGTTATTTTTTACGCCAATCATTCATGCTGGTGGGATGGTTTCTGGTCGCAACTTTGTACCGAAGAGTTTTTTTATCAGCAATTGCATATCATTATTGAATATCAGCAATTGCGGAAGCATCGGTTTTTTACCCGCATAGGAGCGTTTTCCCTTGATCGCTCCCGTCCGAGAAGTGCGGTCAGCACCATTCATTATGCCTCCGAATTATTGACAGCCAACAGTGAGCGACAGAATGCCTTGTGGATTTTTCCCCAGGGCAAGATAGAGCCTGTTGACAAGCGTCCGCTTTTTTTCTATAAGGGGACGGCTTCAATTGTTTCCCGAGTCCTTGATACGATTCCCGGGATTTACCTTGTTTCAGTTGTCAGTCGTATCGAATATCTTGATGAACAGAAACCGGAACTCTTTTTATCTTTCAGGGAGCCTCTTTTGGTTACGCCCACGGAGTTTCCGGGCCAGAACGCTCTTACCGCATATATGCAGCGAATGACGGAGACGCATCTTGACGAACTCAAGGAGATGATTATCAACCGTACGCTTGACGATGCACGGATTGTTATCACGGGTACTCCATCAATAAACAAACGTATTGAAGCCATAAGGCGTCTTCTGCACCTGCCCAACGCATGACTCCATCCGCAGGAGAGCGGTTTGCGCGCTCTTTCTGTCAAACAATTAACCACCCAATATATTTTTGGCCTGTATTGATGCAATGATTTTGTTTTAAATGATGTTCAAATACACAATATCAACAACGTCCCCCTTTTTTAGTTCACTCTTTCTGATATGGTGAAAAGAGTATAAATTTGCATACCTTGAAGGCGGAAAATGTAAAAAAAGAGAGACAAGTGGTTTCCCACATACCAAATTGATCGGTTATGAGTAATGTTATATGCAGTTGTCTTTTAGGTGATAATGCAAACGTAAGGTTGCGGCTTTCACAATTGCTGCACAGTGAGATGGAAACCATATACGGGGCTTTTCCTGATGGTGTTTCCGATGATATATGCGAGGTTGAGTTACAGGGGTGCAGGCGGGAGTTTTTTATCAACAATACAGGAACTCCGTTTACTATCGGTATGCAGGTGATTATCGAGTCTGACGGCGGTTATGATTTCGGTGTTGTTTATTCGACAGGTCAGATTGCCCGAAAAAAAATCCAGCTTAAAGGGCTTGACAAGAGCGGTCAGGAGTGGACTTCTGTGCTGCGGGTTGCTGATGAAAACGATAATAGTGCCATTGTTGAGCTGAAAAAACGACAGTTGGAGATACGGGAAGTGTGCCTGAACAAGATTAAAAAGCATGAACTTGATCTGAAACTGGTCGATGTGGAGTTGCGTATGGACCAGCAGAAACTGTCGGTCTATTATACCTCTTCACACCGGGTTGATTTCAGGACACTTGTGCGCGACTTGGCAGGAGAGTTCAAGGCAAGAATTCAGATGGTGCAGATAACAACCCGCGAAGAGGCCAGAAGGGCAAATGCCTTTGGGCCTTGCGGTTGTCTCCTCTGTTGTTCGAGCTGGATCCCGAAAATCCACGCCAATCCCTTTGCTGAAAAATCACAATATTCCGAAATATCAGGCAATGAGAGCCATGCTTTCAATATCACCGGGATCTGTAATCGCCCGAAATGCTGCCTTGGTTATTCGAAACATGAAAAGGGCTGCCGCTCCAACTCCTCTGCCCAGTCACCCTATCCTGTTGCAGGCAGCAGGGTCAACACGCCGGAGGGGCCTGCGGTTGTTGAAAGCATTGATGCCCAGAAAAAACTTGTCTGGCTTCGTTATCTGAAGAGCGACCAGACTCGCAGGTTTCCACTGAACAAGTTCAACGCCCTGTTTGTTAAAACATAACGTCTATGCCCAAGTTTACAAAAACCCTTGTCACCACAGCACTTCCCTATGCCAACGGCCCGGTTCATCTTGGTCATCTGGCAGGCGTCTATCTTCCTGCTGATCTATATGTCCGCTATAAACGGCTCAAGGGTGAGGATATCATTCATATCGGCGGTTCGGATGAACACGGCGTACCCATTACCATTACAGCCGAAAAAGAGGGTATTTCACCCCGAGATGTTGTTGACCGCTATCATCAGATGAACATGGCGGCATTTTCGAAGTGCGGCATCTCTTTTGATTATTATGGAAGAACAACCTCAGAGCTTCATCACCAGACAGCCCAGGAATTTTTTCTTGACATTGAAGAGAAGGGAATTTTTATCAAAAAGAGCGAAAAGCTTTTTTTTGACCGCAAGGCCGACCGCTTTCTTTCGGATCGCTATGTGACCGGTACCTGCCCGATCTGCAACAATACGGAGGCCAACGGCGATCAGTGCGAACAGTGCGGTACTCATTTAAGCCCGCTTGAGCTCATCAACCCGAAAAGCAAGCTCTCGGATGCAACACCGGAACTTCGCGAGACCATGCACTGGTATTTCCCGCTCGGTCGTTTTCAGAATCAGCTTGAGAACTATGTGCAGGAGCATGAGGAAACGTGGCGGCAGAATGTGGTTAATTACACCCATACGTGGTTGAACCAGGGGCTGAAAGATCGGGCGATAACCCGTGATCTCGGGTGGGGGATCAAGGTGCCTCTTGAGAATGAAGAGGCTTTGGGCAAGGTGCTCTATGTCTGGTTTGATGCGGTGCTTGGCTATATCTCCTTTACAAAGGCGTGGGCCGAGCAGCAGGGGCGTCGTGAGCGATGGAAAGAGTACTGGCAGAACCCCGAGTGCCGCCTCGTTCAATTTATCGGCAAAGATAATGTTGTCTTCCATACGCTGATGCTGCCCGCAATCCTGATGGCATGGAATGAGGGACGTCAAGATGGTCGCTATAATCTTGCCGACAATGTCCCAGCCTCGGAGTTCATGAACTTTGAAGGACGAAAGTTTTCGAAGTCGAGGAACTATGCCGTCTATCTTGGCGAGTTTCTTGAAAAATTCCCGGCAGATACTCTCCGTTACAGCATTGCGATGAATTATCCTGAAAACAAGGATTCTGATTTCAGTTGGCAGGACTTTCAGAACCGAACCAATGGTGAACTGGCCGATACTTTGGGAAACTTTATCAAGAGGTCGGTTGATTTTACCAACAGCCGCTTTGGTGGCGAGGTACCTTGTCTCTCTACTGCTGAAGAGTGGAATGGGCTCGGAATCAACTGGGCCGAAAGCCTTGAGCAGCTTGATTCGGCTTATGAAGGGTTTCACTTCAGGGAGGCCGCCTCTCTCGGCATGGATATTGCGAGGGCAGCTAACCGCTTCCTTACCGTGTCAGAGCCGTGGAAAGTGATCAAAATCGACCGCGAGGCTGCTGCAAGAACGATGGCTCTTTCGCTCAATCTTTGTCATGCGCTCTCCATAGCCCTCTTTCCGGTTATTCCCGAAACCTGCAACCGCATTCATGCCATGCTCGGCTTTGACGGGCGCATTGAAGAGCTGGTAACGGCCGGAAAATCTCTTGTTGCCGAACTTCTTTTGCCGGGGCTTCACCAGGGACACAAAATCAGGGAGAAGTCCGAGATTCTTTATACAAAAATAGAGGCGAGCGATATTGCGCCGGAACTTGCAAAAATTGAGGGGTTGCTGGCTGACGCCCTGAAGCGTGAGACTGGAGAGGAACAGCAAAAGATGGAGTTTAAACCGGTCATCAGCTTTGATGACTTTCTCAAGGTTGACCTGAGGATTGCACGCGTCATCTCTGCCGAAAAAGTTCATAAAGCGGCGAAACTCCTGAAACTTCAGTTGCAGGTTGGTTCAGTGACAAAACAGGTGCTTGCCGGGATTGCCAAATACTATACTCCTGAAGAGATGGTAGGCAAAAATGTGGTTATTGTGGCCAATCTTGCCGATCGCACCATCCGTGATGAGGTTTCAGAGGGGATGATTCTTGCCGTAGAGGGCTCAGAGGGGAAGCTTTTTCTGATTGAACCGCAAGGAAATGAAATAAATGGCAGACAGATACAATAATAGTTTGCAAATCAATATTTATTGCTTACATTGATAGCACAAACATCGTGGGGTGGAGCAATTGGTAGCTCGTCGGGCTCATAACCCGAAGGTTGCAGGTTCAAGTCCTGTCCCCACCACCAGTAAAGCCGCCTCCTCAAAAGGGCGGCTTTTTTGTTTTGAGATTAACCTCCTTCCGTTCAGAGGCACTTATGAGCATGAACAATCAGGGTTTTACCCAGCTCTTCCATTTCAGAAAAAAGGGCTTACAACAGCTTCTCGCCCCTCTTTTTGTTGCCATTGCGTTCTCTCTTGCAGCCTTTCCTGCCTCGGCAGAACCCCTCCTCTGCGGTATCGATCGACTTGAAGCCTCAAAATTCCGGGAACTCTCCGGCTTGAGGGTCGGGCTTATTACCAATGCGGCAAGCCTCAGCCGAACAGGGGAGCCGAACTATCTCCTCATGCTTCGAGCTGGCGTCAAACTGAAGTTTCTCATGGCTCCGGAGCACGGTTTTTCGGCTGAGGTTGAAGCTGGAAAAAAAGTTGGCAGCAGCGTGGTTTCGGATACCCTGCAGGTCGTTTCGCTCTACGGAGTTTCCAGAAAACCTGATATCGGCCAGTTGCGCCAAATCGACCTGCTCGTTTTTGACCTTCAGGATGTCGGTACCCGCTGCTATACCTATATTTCAACCATGAAGAGCGCCATGGAGGCCTGTGAAGAGGCTGCCATACCCTTCATGGTGCTTGATCGCCCCAATCCGGTCATTCCTCTGCCTCCTCAAGGTTTCATGCTGAAGCCCGGATATGAATCCTTTGTCGGAGCGATCAATATCCCTTTTCTTCACTCTATGACGGTTGGCGAAATTGCCCAGTTGCTGAAACAAAGGAGCTTTAAGCAACTGGATCTCAGGGTGATTGCAATGCAGGGGTACGGGCGCCGGAAGTTTGGCGATGAGTACGAGGGGTTTCGATTCAAAAGCCCTTCACCCAATATCAGAAGTGTTGAGACCGCCATACTCTATCCTGCCACCGTCTTTCTTGAAGCGACAACCCTCAGCGAAGGGCGGGGTACTGATGCCCCCTTCATGCAGTTCGGAGCCCCATTCATCAAAAGCGGAGCGTTGGTTGATGCTCTCGGTAAATATCGCCTGGAGGGAGTCTCGTTTACTCCCGTTGTTTTTCAGCCCAGCTCAGGAAAGTTCAATAAAGAGCGTTGCTATGGCTTGAAGCTCTCGCTCTCCGACCGGAAAGCGTTCAGCCCCTTCCGAACGGCAGCAGCACTGCTGCTTGAGCTTCAGCGCCTCTATCCCCGAGAGATCGGCCTCGACAAAAGAGGGGCGTTTTTTGACCAGCTTGCAGGAACCCCTCTTTTTCGGGAAATGATCAAAAAGCAGTTGCCTCTTGAAACGATTATGAAGGAGAGCCGCAAGCAAATTGAGCTGTTCAACCGGAGAACTCCCGCACGCCCCACTCTCTACCCCTGAGTAACCGGGTTACCGGGGAATGCTGGTTCTGCCCGGCAGGCCGTTTTTTGAGAGCAGCACTTGCCAGAGCTGAATGGAGCGAGCCCGGAAAGAGCCTGAGAAGCTCAAGAGATAGTAGCTCCACATACGGTAAAATTTTTCGTCATATCGGGATTGCAGCTTCGGCCACTGTTTTTCAAAGTTTTCATGCCATGCCTTGAGTGTCAAAGAGTAGTCATAGGTAAAGACATGCCAGTCTTCGAGTGTGAAAAGCCCTTCGTAGTTTTTTGTGATCTGACTGGCGGCAGGAAGCATGGAGTTTGGAAAGATGTACTTGCAGCTCCATGGATCGCCATTGGTGCAGGGCTCGTTGATGCCAATGGTGTGCAGAAGGGTCAACCCGTCCGGTTTCAGGCAGTTGCTGACCATTTTGAAATAGTTGCGATAATTTTTATGACCGACATGCTCGAACATGCCGATCGAATAAATCCGGTCGAAAGAGCCCTGCATGGTACGGTAATCGGTCACGTTGATGGTGACCGGCAGACCCGCGCACTCTTCTTTTGCAATTTTGGCCTGTTCGGTTGAAACGGTTATGGCTGTTACCGACACGCCATAGTGTTCAGCCGCAAAGCGGGCAGCTCCGCCCCAGCCGCAACCGATATCGAGCACCCTCATTCCAGGCTGAAGCTGGAGTTTGTCGAAGACCAGACGAAGTTTTTTCTCCTGCGCTTCCTCAAGGCTGTCGGTCTCTTTCCAGTAGCCGCAACTGTAGATCATGCGCTTGTCGAGCATGGTCTCAAAAAGGTCGTTACCGGTATTGTAATGTTTTTCCCCGACGGTAAATGCCCGTGAAGGATGTTGCAGGTTGACGGTTTTGCCAATCCATTTACCGATGAGGTTTACCGGTGTCACTATTTTTTCATCAGCTTTTGTACTGAGAAGTCGGAAAAAAAACTCCTCAAGGTCAGCGCAGTCCCACCATCCATCCATATAGGCCTCACCGAGACCAAGGTTTCCTTCGGTGATGGTACGACGAAAAACGAGCGGCTGGTGGATTTGCATGTCCCACCGACGTTGGCCATTGATGCTGATATCTGCCGGCTCAAAGAGGCGCTCCAACTGTTTTTTGCAATAGTTGTTCAACATGTTCTGAGAGTCAGTTTTGTTGGATGAAAACTATCGAGGTACCCTGAATCTTCCTTCTGCTCCGTGGTTCGAATACAAAAGCTGCCAGAGCTGGACATGCCGTGCCCGGAAAGAGCCCGCAGCAGTCCGGAAACTTTTTTGTCGACTCCGGCCTTCAGTATGCGGTAAAAACGGTCATCGTGTACCACGATATCCCAGGGATTGTCGCCTCCAACGGTAATACTGGCATCACCCAGCAGTTGTTCCACCCTGCGTCGGAAAAAGAAATTCCCCATAGTGAAAAATCGTTATGGTTTCTGTTCTGAGACGAGAGTTTAACCTGTGCAATGTATGTATTATTGCGGTGTTTGCAAAGTTTCCTGCAAGTTTGTCTGCAGCATCACGAACAGAATTTGCAGCCCCGGAACTGGAAAAAAAGGGTTACCGACCCATTTCCCGGGGTTACGTTGCCCATATCCGGAGTTCAGGACGGGAATAGGGTGGCAAGGGGGTAAAGAGAGAGGATGCAATTCAGGACTCAGGCTCTTCCTTGTGTTTTTTGGATTTCGGTGTTGTATCAGATTCCGTTTTTTTGGGACGGCCCCGTTTTTTTGAATTGCTCTCTTTTTCGGTTACGGGATCGGAGAGTTCAGATTCAAGGGATATTTCATCAGATTCAACAAGTTGCTCGTCGAGATCTTCGTCATGAATGTCAGGTGGAGGGATAAGATCAAGGTCTTCGCACAGGAGTTCATCAATGATTTCGTCTACTGGAGCCTGTGCTTTTCCTCTTGTACCCCGCTTGTTTTTCATGGCCGGTTCGATCAGGGTCACCACCTCATTGATCGAAGAAAAAATATAGAGCTGTTTATCAAGATTGGTCAGCTTCAGAAGATCCTTGATCTGTTTACAGAGAGAGACGAAAATGGCCAGCCCCTGTGACTGGTTCGAGAGTTGGTGAGCAAGCAGCATTGAGCTGATCCCGCACGAATCAATGGCTTTTACCTGAGAAAAATCGATGACCAGGTTTTTGGCGTTCTCCTTGTCCACCATTCCTTCAATTGCCAACTTGAAAGCTTCACTGTGGCGAAAATCGAAAACATCCTCTTCAATTTTCAGGATGGTTAATTCTTTACGGGCTGATACGGAGTATTTCATGATAAACCTATACTTTAATAACTGTAAAACATTGTCATTCAAGTGTCTAAAGGATTGTTTGGCTGGCAGTGCACTGCGGTATTTACGAGGAATCTACGAAACGCTTCAAATACCGGATACGTTCAGTAACTGAGAAAAAAAGCTGACAGCTAAAACCGGTTTAGCTTCCACATCGTTGATGAACAAACACTATCCGTCAAATGGTAAGCAAATAAACCACCACTGGCAAAAATATAATTGCCGCAGAGTCCGCCGATGCCCCCAGGCCCCACGCCAGCAGCTTTTCGGCGTACAAGCCGCATAACCGGAAGCTGGGGGCGGCCATCCCTTCATGGCGTTCAGGTGCTGGTGCACCAGCACGCCGCTTAATGCAGGGCAACTCTTGCCAGTTGTTTGTTCTTGTCGGTTTACAGCGTTGCGGAGTTGATGAGCGCAACGCGGTTTCGCAAGCTGTTTTGCTGAAGTTGAGGTCGGTTTGCATCGTTGCGCTGCTCGAAGCGGGCGAATAGAAAACCTCAAAGCCGTTTTTTGCAGCATTAAGGTGTACCATGCGATGTGGACTTACCCGGATTTTTTTGTGGATGGCTTTCAGCAGTTCGGCAAGTGACTCGGTATCGGTAAAAAAAAGCCGGAGCTCTTCTCTGGTATGGTACTCTTTTACATTGATGACGATTTGAGCAAAACCTTGAGAATAGTTCAAAAAAAGTTGGTATTACTGTGATTTTTTTACATTAATTTGGAATATACTTTTTACGGTTCAATCCTGCTCCAAAATAACAAGGAGAGTTGATGAAATTCCAGATACGCAAAAAACGGGGGCTGTTTGCTCTCGCCTGTTTGTGCATGGTTGTGCTGGCCACATCGTGCACCAATTTGACCGCGGTGCAGGAGTGGTCAAAGAGCTCCCTCGAAGCTTCGCAGTTTAATGGAATTGTTGCGACCTATGCGGATACTCCGGTGAGGCTGAAGCGGTATGATGCGATGCATTTCAGGCAATACAGGAAACCAACCGAGGAACAGAAGAAAATGTTTGCGTTGCGCCAGAAGGTTTATGGTACGAACGCAATTGAGCGCCAGATTCAGGCTGAAGCGCTGACAAAGGTATTATCTGTTGTCTCTGATTATATGGGAGCTTTATCGACACTCTCTGCTGACGGTACAATAGTCTACAGCAAAAACTTCAATGCCCTGAATACGGAAATCTGTACACTGAATGCAAAGCTTCACGCAGGTAAAGGAATTTCCACCAGTACGCTTGGTGCTGTTGGTTCGATAGTTCAAATGCTCATTAAGCCCTACCAGGCAAGGCAGGTGAAAAATATTATCGAGCAGGCCAATGCTCCACTGCAAGCAATTCTTGCCGGGGAGCTCCGCGAGATAGTTGCCAATGATTTTCAGGATGATTTGAAGGCGGAAAGCGATAATATTGATTTGTATTACGATGCCCTCCTTATTGATGGCCACCCTTCCAGTGCAGCCAAAGATGCCGTGACGGAATGGAGAGAGGTGCGTCGAGAGCAAAACAGCGCGCGCTTGCATGCTGTGACGGCCTATCTGACCGTACTTGACAATCTTTCAAAAGGGCATCAAAAACTCTATGACCACAGAAACAAACTTGATGACAAAAGTTTAGTTACAGATCTCTACGCTCTTGTTCTTGACCTTCGCAAGCAGATTGCCATACTCGCTAAAGCCTGATAAAAAAGGAGAGAATACACATGCCATTAGCCTTGACTCCAGATGACGCACGAACTGTTGCTGATGCGTTACGCGCTGCTGAGCACAGCGTAAAGCATTATATGGATGAAAATTATAATCAGGATCAACATAAAATAAGTCGCGCTGAATATGATTCTCTTTACGAATTTTGCCAGACACTTTTATGTTTATCAAACGATGCAACCACCGCTGCCGTCGGCCTTTCTCTCGATGCACTGGCTGTTCCTGTCGTTGAATTGAAAGGTGTCATAGAGGAGGCTAATCAAAAGATCAAGACTCTGACTAAAATTTCCAGTGTTATGAGCTGTGTTTCTGCTCTTGTCAATCTCGCCACCTCCATTATTGACAGGAATCCGGGTGCGATTGTTACATCAGTCAATAAGCTGCGCCATGCAATCAGAGCGTAATGCCCCGACTGAATTTTTTTCAAGCCAGTCAGATGGCGCATCAAGCTCATTACTGTTTCGGTTGGGGGGAGTTACCACTCATACTCCATAAACAAGCTTCAGGCGCAGACTCTTGCTGAACCACCGGTCAAAATATTTCTTTGCAACTTACAATCTGCCCTTTTTATATTGCCGTTTAGGTGAAGAAATTTATCTCTTTTTTTAAAGGATTTTTTAAAGGAATATGAGAAATCTTGCTGATATCGCTGTTCTCTTTGTTGATGATGAAGTCGAAATCCTCAGCGCCCTGAAAAGTTGTTTTCGGAGGGAGCCCTATGTGAAACTGTTTGCAGAATCTGCTGAACAAGCTCTCAATTTGCTGGAGGAGAGTAACAGCAATGCTCCTGTGGTTGTCATTGCTTCGGATATTCACATGCCGGGTGTAAATGGCATAGAATTGGTTCGGAGGGTGAAGATCCGCTTTCCTGATACCATCTGCATGTTGGTCTCTGGAGCCAATAATGTGTATGAGCTTGTCAAAGAAGTTGATGCCAGCCATATTTATACAACACTTACCAAACCTCTCGATGTGCCGGTTTTCAAAAAAACCATAATCGACGCTATCGATTGTTACCACAACACGAAAACAGGTACACGGTAACGCTCGATGCCTGGCATCTTTTTCCTGCCGGGGGCATTATCGTCTTGTTTTTGTTGCCGCACACCTTCAAGCGCTCGGCACTGTTTGCATCGGCAGTGTAAAGGTAAAGGCGGTACCACCTTCCTCCAGACAAGTCGCAGAGAGGTTTCCCTGATGTTTCTTGACAATGATGTCATAGCAGATACTTAACCCAAGCCCGGTTCCTTTCCCCGGCTCCTTGGTCGTAAAGAACGGTTCAAATATCCGCCCGATCACCGTTTCAGGGATTCCCGGGCCATCATCAGTAATGGAGCAAGAGATGCTCTCACCGCTTACCCATGTCTTAATCTCAATCTTTCCTGGAGCGCTTCTGTTTTGTGACTTGATGGCATGACTGCTGTTGATAATCAGGTTCAGAATCACCTGACTGATTTTGGCCGGATCGCAAAAGAGCTGCGGAAGCTCTTCAAGCATTAAGGCAATCGTGGCAATCTGGCTGTATTCATGTTTCGCGATGACAAGGGCTTCATGAATTGCCTTGTTGAGATCAAACGCGAATAATTGCTCGCTGCCATTTTTGAAAGAGTAGCTTCTCATGCTGTGGGTGATGGTCGAAATGCGTTCGACCCCAATCCGTAATTTTTCAAGAGCTTCAGGGATACTGTTGAGAAGCTCGTCAATGTCAAGCCGTCCGGCTTCTTCACGGAGTTGCTCTACCTCTTCGAAAATGGCAGGGAATCGCTCTGCTTTTTCAATGATAGGCCGGTACTGATGCATAAATGCTCCAAGATCGTTAAAATCTTCAAGGAGAGCATGTGCATTGAGTGTTATGAAGTTGAGCGGGTTGTTGATTTCGTGTGCAATTCCAGCGGCAAGCTGGCCAATCATCTCCATTTTCATAGCTTGCTGAAGCTGGGCCGCAAGCGTCTTCTTTTCATCATCAGCAATTTTTTTGGCAACAATATCCCAGGTATGACTGGCAATCAACTCCACGTGTCGAATATCACGATCATCATAGTTCCTCGGCCTGTTGCCCACTGCCATGATCGCCACGATTTTCCCTTCACGGCAAACCGGAACCATCAGTTCGCGTTTGACCGAAGCAAGGCCGTCCGGCATTCCCTTGCAATGCTTGAGGGCTGTGTAATCATTATGGATAATGGCTTTTCTTTTCCGCAGGGCATCTGCCCATACACAGTCCTTGTCGAGAGGATAGTGCTGCCCCTTTTCTTCTGCCGTGCAGATATTTATAAGCGTGTTGCTTGAAACGGCCTGCAGCAACAGTGTATTCTGATCTTCAGCAACAAAAAAGAAAAAGCCCATTTCACTTTCCGTCATCCTTTCGGCTTCATCAAGCGTTGTCATCAGTAACTCCTCTATCGACTGCGTATCAGCCATCTGGAGTATGCGGAACCGAAATGCATTGATTTGCTCACTTTTTTTCAGCTCATCACGGCTTCGCTGCATCTTGATGCCAAAGGCAAGATTGTCCGCGAGTGACGTGAGCTGTATGATCTCGGCACGATTAAAGGCATCTGGCAGTCCAGAATAAATGGTCAATGCCCCAATCACCGTCTTGTCGACTGATAAGGGTAAACTGAGAACGGCCTCATAACCGTTCTTTATTGCCTGGGTCCGCCAAAGGTTGAACTGTGGATCGGTGAGAATATGATTGACAGAAACTGGTTGGCCCCTACGTATTGCCGTCCCGGCAGGCCCCTGCCCATACTGGTCATCAGCCCAGGATATGACCGTCGTCTCAAAATAATCACCAGTATGACCGGCGCAGGCAGCGGTGTGCAAACTTTTTGCCTCATCATCCAGCTTATAGCCAACCCAGGCCATCAGAAAGCCATTGGATTCGACGATGATGCTGCAAATTTTTTGCAGTAGTTCGTTCTCATTATCAGCATGAATCAGCGCTTTGTTGCACTGGTCGATCACCAGAAGGAGGCGATTCAGTTTGTGCAGTTCAGCTTCGGCCAGCTTTCGTTCGGTGATATCCTGCGCAAGGATAAGCAACCGGTTGACGTTGCCTTCTGCAGATTTATAGGGGTAGATGGTACTGCGGAAGAGTTTTCCATCAACCTCATCATCAAAGGCAACAAGCCTGTCGGTATGCACGGACTTTTGCACCATTTTCCGACGCTCGGCTGCAAGCTCCGGCGGCAACAGATCGAACACATTGATACCAAGCCGTTTTTCATTGCCTGTATACCTGAAAAAAAAAGTCGCATTGGCATCAAGAAGAGTGCCTTCAGGAGAAATAACAAAAACCACATCCGGAAAGGAATGAAGCAAGGAAAGAAGTGTCGCGTCGCTCTGTTTTTCGATTATTTCACTGTACACTCTCTGATCGAACGGCATAAAAGGATTTTATGATAACAACAGTTGCAGGAATTAATTCACTGGAAACAGACAGGTATCAATAAAAACCATTCCGAAAATAATACAACTCATCGGTGTTGATCGGTCACTCTGGCAAAATTTATACAAGCACCTGTTTGCGCCCTGTAAGCGCCATTATAAAGCTTTTTTTGAAAATAATCTTTTTCCTCATGGAGCAGCAGGGGAGGGAGAGTGCATCTCTTTCTGCTTGGAGCCGGTAAATCGAGTGCATCACTCTTCAGCATTTTCTGGCCAGCAGTGCGCAAGCCGATCAGCCAGCATTTCAAGCTCATTGCTTCCGAAAGGGGCTGCTACCCAGTTAACGGTAAGCCGGTTGCTGAAAAAAGTCAACTGCCGTTTTGCGTAGTTGCGCGTATGCTGTTTTACCAGGGAAATTGCAGCACCAAAGTCGATCTCTCCGTCGAAGTATTGAAAAAGCTCCTGATATCCCACCGATTGCAGCGCGGATGTTTTTCCCTCACGAAGGAGGGTGCAGTAGTTGTGATAGAGCCCTTCAGCTTCGCCGCAGAGCCCCGCATCAACCATCTCGTCGGTACGACGGTTGATGCGCTCGTAGAGCGAGGGGCGGGGCATGGCAAGTCCAGTCGTGATAAAGCTGAGGCCCTTCTGCCGCACCTTTCCCCTTGCCTGTAGTTCCGTAACGCTCAAGCCGGTGATCTCAATAATTTCAAGGCTTCGGATAAGCCGCTGGCTTTTGGTGCAGTCAAGGGTTGCAGCCTGTACCGGGTCTCTTTCGAGCAGTTTCGCATAGAGCCGCTCTTTTCCATCGCGTTCAAGTTCCTCAAGCAGTCGCGCCCGTATTTCAGGGTTTGCCGGAGGCAGATCAGCAAATCCTTCAATCAATCCCTCAAGATAGAGTGTTGAGCCACCGGCTACAACCGCGCGTTTTCCCCGCCGGTGAATGTCGCCAATCCGCTCAAGAGCTTCAGTTGCAAAGTCACCAGCCGTGAAGGGGTCACCAATATTTTTTTCATCAACAAAATGGTGCTTCACCTCCCCAAGCCTCTCCTTTGAAGGCTTTGCTGCACCGATATCAAGCTCACGGTAAACTTGTCGCGAGTCAGCCGAGATAATCTCCCCTCCGATCCTTTTTGCCACAGCCAGAGCAAGCGCCGATTTCCCCGAAGCCGTAGGGCCAAGAATAACCATAACCGGTGGCCGTTGCGTTTCCCTAACACCCATATTTTTTATCATATCCAAACCCGTACGGGCGGGGTCATCCCGCCCAATCCGCAAATCCCCACCAATCCCGTCACAATTCCGCCCAATCCGCAAATTATAAATCCCCACAATCCCGTCACAATCCGAAATTTCACCAATCCCGTCACAATCCGCCAAGATAATGCAAAACAATCCATCCAACAACCGTTGCCAGCAAGGAGATAAAATCCTCTTGCCAAGCAGGTTCCTTCGTCCAGAACGCCACCGATCCGCATCTCACCCTTTCGGTTTTTCAGCAGATACTGAACTCACCCCGGGCGAGGCGTTCCGTAAAGTGGCCGATATCGGCCAGTTCAGCCTCAATGATTGCCGTGACCGGTTTGCGGAGATCGTTGATCGATACTCCGTCAGCCGGTATGATTTGGGCTGAAGCTGAGAGCGGCCGGTTGATGGGTTGGCCGATCTGGCTGCAGAGAAAGAGCGAAACCTCCGCAACTCCCTCAACCTCTCCGCAGATGCGGGTGGCTGTCTCATGTGCCAGCACATTATAGATTTTGCCGACGTGGCGGACAGGGTTTTTGCCGGCAGCAGCCTCCAGGCTGAGCGGTCGCTGGAATGCAATAAGGCCGTTGACCCTGTTGCCCCTTCCCACTTCACCTCCGTCAGCCCCTTCAGCCGAGGTACCGAGAACGGTGAGGTAGATGCCACCTTCACCCCGCGTCTGGTCATCGAGCATGTTGAGTTCTATGGTGACCTTTTTGAAGGGATGGCGCTCGGTGGAGACAAAGGCAAGCAAAGCCTCCCGCACCGCCTCCTTGCGCCTGAAATAGGTGGCGGTATCGGGTATATAGCGATCCACAAAGGCAATGGCAATGGTCAGGGTAAGGCTGTCATGGTCGCGGAATGCCATCACCTTTACATCTTCGCCTGTTTCCGGGAATGCGAGCTTGAAGGCGGGGGAGTTGAGATGGTGTTCAATGTCGAGTACAAGGGACTCCGCCGTACTGAGCGGTGCATAGCCGACGCCGACGGAGGTGTCGTTGGCTCCGACAATCGTTCTCGAAAAAAGATCAGTCAGCTCCGCTGAACCGGGCTTGATTTCGTTCTGGAAGATGATATGCCGAGCCGGGTCGACAAAACGGAGATTCTCTTTCAGCCACCTTGATGCTGCGGCTTCTGCAATTTCGGCTACAGGGATTTGTACACCCTCGTAGTGGAAGGTTGCCCTGTCGCCGAAAATGATCTTCATCGGCTCCAGTATCCTGCCGCCACCCGGTTTCACGGCGCTTCTTCCGGCAACCAGCAATCCCTTGTCGATGTTGTGATGCAGAATTCGCCCGGTCAAGGCAAGGTACTCCCGGCAGAGGCTGATACAGACCGCCTCCATGACCGAGTCGCAGATGGTATCGGGATGTCCTTTTCCTTTCCGCTCCACCAACTCGACCCTGCGGGCACCGGCAGGTGCGCCACCAGCACGTTCGACGATAATGTTTCCGGCTGCGCTCATGTTCGCTGTGTCATGTTCTTATGAAGCGAAAAACCCGCATTTCTATCACTCTGATGATGAATTTACGGTAAAAAAAGCTTTTTCCATAGAGACGCTCAAAACCCGGTGTCTCTCTCCTTATTTTCTGAAGGCTGATTTTTGGCAATCAACCCCGGGTGTTCATTTATATTGGATAATTACGCTATATTTATTTCTGAAGTCAGGGCTTGGCCCTGCAAGGCGTTGTCGTCGATATCGCCCTTTCGGGAGTCGGCAAACCCCCATAGTATTGCAGCAATGGATGAATAGCCAATGCGGGGTGGAGAAATATGCGTACAAAAAGTTTCTCCAGGGGATGGAAGCGGTTGACTGCTTCAGCCAGTAGCCTTGAGGCATTGGAACTCTTCCAGAACAAGCGTACCGCTTTCATCCGGCGCGGCCTTTAAACATTAATCGCAGAATCAATTGCCAACAACGTTCATTGTCAAAAAACTATGAAGAATGTTACAGAGACACCGGTGTTGCCCTTTAAAAAAAGAGTTCTTTTCTTTACGGGAGCAGCAATTGCCCTGTCACTCTTGCTGCAAGCCACTCCGGCTGTGGCAGAGGAGAGTGCGGCAACAAGGCCATCAGCTTTTGATGCCGCACCATACCTTGAGGCAGGCTATACCGCAGACTATCTGACCGATAACGCTCCTGACTGGAACAGTAAGTATGTCAAAGCCTGTTTGCCGCTCAAAGCTTTCGGGCTCCTCACGGTTCAGGGTGAAGATGTTTTTCGATTCGGGTTATCAGACCAGACTATCGGAGCCTCCTACGCCTACTCTTTTCCAATTGGTGTTATCACGCTCAGTGGCAGTTATGCCGCCAATCCGGATTTTCTGGCAAAGAATACCGTCGGATTGGTGTGGAATGGAAAGCTTCCCGACGGATTTGGATATACGCTTGGAGCAGAACAGCGGCAATACTTTGATGCAATAACGAATATTGAGAGTGTCGGTGTTGAAAAAAATGCAGGGGAGTTTCGCTTTGCCTATACCGCTCTGGTTTCATCAATTGATCATAGTCGCGGGGAGCTCGCACACAGAGTGCAGGTACAATGGGTCTCTGCCGGTAATAGCCGGCTTGGGGTTACTTACGCGTTTGGTATTGAGCCGGAGGTCGTCTACCAAAACAGCCTTTCATCAATAACGACAAACTTCCTTCAGCTTGACGCTCTCTTTTGGCCCCTCAAGAGAGTCGGGGTGGTTGCTGCTTACTGGCATGGCATGGCAGGCGATTATTACCAACGAAATGGAGGGCAACTTGGACTTCGTATCATCTTGTGATCATACCTGGACACTCTCAAAATCAGAAGGTGCTCTATGCTGCCTTATGCAACCAACGGCTCAGGAGTGACGAAATGAAAAGCTCTGAATTGTCATTTTCCGCTCTCTTTTCTTCAGTTTCAGAACCAGTCTTTCTTGTGGACCGGGAGGGAATCATCCTTGAAGCCAATAACGCGTTTTGCTCCGGGTTTAGCTTGAGTGAGCCGGAATGCCGGGGAAAAGGATATGACGGGTTGCTTTTACCTGAAGCAGCGGAGCAGTGGCAGGCTCTGATGCAGGAGGTGTTGCGAAGCCGGAAAACCCTCACTTGGGACGACGAAGGTGAGGGGCGACTTCTGCGCTATGCCGTATATCCCTCTCAATCAGCGCAGGGTGAAATTGATCAACTGTTGATCATCGCCCGAGATATTACCGATATCGGGCAATTGCTGAAAAATGAGAGACTCCTTAGTCGGTCGATTATTGCAGCCATTCCCGGCTCCTTTTATGTGCTTGATGCAGACGGAAAATTGAGTGCGTGGAATCGTTACGTCCGTGATCAAATTTTTGATGCAGCCGAAATCGAAATGGCTGACATTATCGGTATAGAGTGCATCCACCCGGATGATCGGGCGATGATGGCTGAAAAAGTAGAACGGATTATGAAGAACGGCGAAGAGTTGATTACTGAAGTCAGGGTACTGCTTCATGGCGGCCCGGAATGCAAGAGATTCCTGATGACCGGCAGCCGAATGATGATTGACAGTAATCCATTTCTTGTCGGCGTAGGTATAGATATTTCCGAACGCAAGCAAGCGGAAGAAGATTTGCTCCAGAGCAAGGAAAGGCTCGATCAAGTGATTTCCCAGATGGATGATGTTGTCTGGTCAGCTTCTTTGGATGGTTCTTGTCTGTTAGACGTTAACAATGCTCTTGAAAAGATCTATGGTATATCTATTGAGGAGTTTTATGCCAAACCGGAGCTGTGGATTCAAATGGTGCATCCTGAAGACCGAGAGCTTGCACAAGCAAGTAATGAAGAACTTCATAAAAATGGGCGAGCCGAGTCTGAGTACCGTATTGTGAAACCTGATGGAGCTATTCGATGGATTTTTGATCGAAAATCCATTTCCTTCGATAAACATCATGTTCCGGTAAGCATCAACGGCATTGGCTTTGATATTACAGACCGGAAACTGGCAGAGAATAAGCTGCATCGTCAATTACAGCGCTTGCATGTTTTACGGGAGATTGACTTTGCTATCAGAGGGACTACCGATATCTATCTTGCACTGAAAAACGTGTTGGAGGGTACCATTTCAGAGTTACAGGTTGATGCGGCTGACATTCTTTTACTTGACCCGCATAGCAACACCTTGCGGTTTATGGTCGGACGGGGCTTTCGCTCAACGGAAATAGAGCGCCAGGAGATTAAATTGCGTGATGGCGATGAAGCCCGGTTACTGGAACAAAAGTTTTTCAGTATAACCAATCTGGCCGAGACAGAGAGTTGTTTTGTTTCTCGTTCGCTTACAGCAAGTGAAGGTTTTGTTACCTGTTACTCTATACCGTTGATAGTCAAGGGGAATTTGAGCGGGATCTTTGAGTTTTTTCAACGAAAAAAATGGTTGACAACTCTGATTTGCTTGATTTTTTGCATACCTTGGCTGGGCAGGCTGCTATGGCGATTGAAGATTATCAATCAGTCAGAAAATTGCGCGTAGCCAATCAGGAACTCTTGCATGCCTATGATGCCACCATTGAGGGATGGTCAAACGCACTTGATTTACGGGATGAAGCGACCGAAGGTCACTCACATCGCGTAACAGAGATGACCTTGAAGCTTGCCCGAGCTGCAGAAATTCCTGAGGAGGCAATGGCTGACATACGTCGTGGAGCCCTTTTGCATGACATTGGCAAGATGGCTCTCCCCGATACGATTCTTTTCAAGGTTGATCAGTTGACAAAGGATGAGTGGGCTCTCATGCGCACGCATCCAGCGTTAGCCTTTGCACTGCTTTCGCCGATCACCTTCTTGCGTTGCGCAATCGATATCCCCTATTGTCATCATGAAAAATGGGATGGGAGTGGTTATCCCCGCGGATTAAAAGGGACGCAAATTCCCCTGGCCGCGCGTCTGTTTGCCGTTGTTGATGTATGGGATGCCATGCAATCTGACCGGCCCTATCGTAAGGGTTTGCCAACGGCCGAATTGATTGAGCATATCAAATCCCTTTCCGGGACACATTTTGACCCGGAAATAGTTGCCCTGTTTTTGAAGATGATAGCCAACGGGGAGTTACCATGAACGGTGGGGGGACCATTGTGGATTTATAAATTTTTTTTTCAGTAAAAACGGAGTTGGTTATGCATGTACTTGTCACGGGTGGTGCGGGCTTTATCGGTTCTCATCTCGTTGCCTTTCATCTGGAACGGGGCGACCGGGTCTCGGTTGTCGACAATCTTTCGACCGGGTCGATCAATAATATCCAGGCGTTCCTCCATAACCCTGCCTTTCAATTTCACCAGGCCGATATCCTTGTCTGGGATCGATTGAAAGAGGTGGTCAGCCAGGTTGAGCGCATTTATCACATGGCTGCCATTGTGGGAGTTAAAAAGGTATTGGAGGATCCCCGGGCGGTTATGGCTACCAACATCGCTGCAACGGAGCGGGTTTTTCGGGCAGTTGCCGAGGTGCGGCCGGATGCACAGGTCATTGTTGCCTCCAGCTCAGAGGTTTACGGTTTTAATTCAAAAGGCGGGTTTTCAGAAACAGACGATATCGTGCTTCGTTCAGGTGCCCGATTACGATGGTGTTATGCGGTTACAAAACTTGCTGACGAATTTCTTGCCTACTCATTCATGTACAAGTCCACCATCAGGGTTGTCATTGCGCGTCTGTTCAATACCATAGGTCCTCGCCAAACCGGTAAATATGGTATGGTGGTGCCCAATTTCGTTTATCAGGCAGTCAATAATCTGCCTCTTACCATTTATGGCGATGGATTGCAGACCCGCTCGTTTTGTGATGTCCGTGACACGGTTGTTGCATTGGAGCTGTTGGCATCATCACCCGCTGCAAATGGTGAGATTGTCAATGTCGGTAACGATCAGGAGATATCTATCCTTGAATTGGCTGCGCTTGTTTCGAAACGGGCCGGAAGCAGTTCCCCGTTTGCATTTCTTTCCTGTAAAGAGGCTTACGGGATGGAAATTGATGAAATTACCCACCGCCGCCCGATTCTCGACAAATTGCATGAATTGACGGGATTTACAGCGAAATGGGTATTGCCGGATACTCTTGACAACCTGATCTCTCTTGAACGGAGAAGGCTTGAGACAGCATGACCGTTTTTTTTTTCTTTGCAAAAGCCATTGTGTTTTTGACCGCCATAGTCATTCTTCTGTCGATACGGGTTGTTTTGTTCAACAATATTGCCATTCGGCGGGAGGCTCGGGCTAAAAAAGGTCGTTCAGCCTTGCGCGAAGCGCTTGAGGGCTATCTCAGGGGAGAGATCCATGTGTCGGTCTTCAGTACCCCTCATGGCGAAGAGAAGTTTCTCGTTGGACTTGTTGCCCAGCTTGCCGAAGAGATGGGAGAGGCTGCACAAAAGAAGCTGCTCTATATTTTTGAGACAACGGGCACACATTTTCTGGTGCAACAGGAACTCCGGCGGCTTTCGCACTCAAGAAACTGGCGGACGCGCCAGCGGGCAGCAACCTATCTGCCCTATATCGCAAATCGTCATGCCGTTATTCCGCCGTTGCTTCATGCGCTTGCAGACAAGTCACTGATGGTCAGGTTTTCAGCCGCCCATGCCTTGGCAAAGATAAAGGCTGTTGAGGCCACTATTCCCATTCTTGAACAGCTCTCTGCACCGGCTGAATGGCCTGCTGAACGGACAATTGAGATCATCAACGAGATGGGTGTTGAAGCGGTCCCGATTCTTTTGCGCTACCTTGCGCAACCATCTCCAAAGAGTGAAGGCAAGGTGTTTGCCATCAGAGCACTTGGCCTGCAGCGTGCACGTCAGGCGATTCCCCTCATACTCACCTATCTCTCCAGTCCCGACAAAGAGCTTCGCATACAGAGCGCAAAAGCCCTTGGCAATATTGGAGCTCCCGAAGCCGTAACACCCTTGTGCAACTCCATGCATGACAGCGCCTGGGAGGTCAGGGCTCTCGCAGCCAGCTCTTTGGGCCTGTTGAAAGCCGATCGGGCAGTTTCTGCGCTTGCTGGCGCTCTTGGCGATTCTGTCTGGTGGGTTCGTTATAACACCGCCGACTCGCTGGCCGAACTTGGCCAGAAGGGCGTTGCCGCCTTGAGAGATGCCCTCACCCATGAAGACCGGTTTGCTGCCGAAGTGAGTCGTCTGGTGATGCAGGAACGAAGTCTACTGAAAAGCAGTCCCGTTACTTCACTACCATGAGCCCGGATATGATGGCGGTTCTCGAGATCCTTATCAGGATCATCCTCATCTACTATCTGATGATGCACGGCATCTATTTTTTTCTCATTCTGCTCGGTTCTATTGAGCAAAAACGCTACCACCAGGGTATTCAGTTTCTGGAATTCAAACGTATCAGTCAGTCCCCCTTGACGCCTCCCGTCTCGATTGTCATTTCGGCCTATAACGAAGAGAAGGTGATTGTCCACACGCTTCTCAATGTCTTGCAGCTCCGCTACCCGCAGTTTGAGGTTATTGTTGTCAATGACGGCTCAGAAGATGGCACGCTGAAACTCCTTATTGAGCGGTTTAAACTGGAGCCCCTCGACAAGGTATTCAAGAAGCAGCTTCCCTCAAAGCCTGTTCGTGCGGTTTACCAATCGGCGCTTCACAAGAACCTGATTGTTGTCGACAAGGAGAACGGTCGGCGGGCCGACGCCAATAATTCGGGAGTTGATCATGCGCGCTATCCGATAATCTGTCAGATCGATGCCGATTGTGTGCTTGAAGAGGATGCCCTGCTCTATATGATCCGCCCTTTCCTCTATAACCGCAATGTGGTGGCGGCGGCGGCAATCATACGTCCCTCAAACGGGCTTATCGTCGAAAACGGGCGGATTATCAAGCGTAATCTGCCTGAAACCTGGCTTCCGCTCTTTCAGGCTGTTGAATATCTCCGTTCATTCCAGTGGGCCCGACTGGGGCTCACCCGACTGAAGAGCATGCTCTGCATGTCGGGAGCCTTTACGATTATCAGAAAAGAGATTTTTATTGCTGTCGGCGGGGCAAATGTTGGCGCGGTTGTTGATGATTTTGAACTTACCGTCTCTCTTCACCGTTATATCCATGAGCACGAGGAGGCAAAGGATTTTGAGATTACCTACATCCCTGATCCCGGATGTTACAGTCAGGTACCCGAAACCCTTAAAGCCTTCTGTTCACAACGCAATTTCTGGCAGCGGGCCATTCTTCAGTCGCTGATATGGAATCGAGACATGGCATTCAATAGCCGTTACGGGATGGCTGGAATGTTTGGTGTTCCTTTCTATTTCATTTTTGAAGCGCTCTCTGCCGTGGTCGAGGCTGGCGCATACATTATCGCCGTCCTGGTACTCTTCTTCAGGATAGACAGTCCGGCCATACTGATGCTGCTCTTTATTTTCGGAGTTCTGCTTGGCACGCTTGTCTCGATTTCCGCTGTACTGCTGCAGGCAACGACCAGAATGCGGCAGGAAAAAACCCGCGACATCATTCGCATGTTGTCGGCCGGATTTATTGAGCATTTCGGTTTCCATCAATTTCACGTGCTCTGCCGGCTTGTGGGAATGTATGATCTGCTGGTAAAAGGCAAGTTAGCTTATGGTTACCGTGAGCGAACAGAGTACAGGGCCCCACCGGCACCATAATCGCAGAGATGATTGCCTTTTTGATTACAACAGCCTTATTGAACAGCAAAACAGATGGTTTTTTCGTCTGGAGGCGATAACAACAATCTATCATGAAACCCAACCCTATTGGCCGCAATTCAAAAATACTGATTGTGCTCGCCTTCTCCATGATTGTCGGACTGAACATCTATATCGTAAACCATCTCCAGATGCTTATCGAGAATAATCGGTCGCTCTATCGAACGCTGGTGATACAGACTCGACTTAATGAACTGCTCTCTCTGCTTATCGACTCAGAAACAGCTCCGCGCGGCTACGTTATCATGGGAAATGAAAAATTTCTTGGACCCTATTATGAGGCGGTTTCATCAAAAAGGGGGATTGGTTGGCATTTGCAGGAGCTGCATCAATTGATCAGTGACCCCCTGCAGAAAGAGCAACTTGGGGTGCTCGAGCCGCTTGTCGGGGAGAAACTGGCCTTTATGAAAAAAGTTGTTGAGGTAAGGAGAGGTGCCGGGTTTGAGGCTGCGAAGCAACTTATAGCCACCGACGTCGGCCGGAAGGTGATGGATGATGTTCGCCTTATCATTGGCAAGCTTCAAAAAAGAGAGGAGCTGCTCCTGCAGCAGCGCGCAGAGTTGGCTGACAAGAGCATGGAGCAGATGAGTTTTTTCATGATAGCAGGAATGGGTTCGGCTCTTTGCATCATACTCCTCTTCGTTGTCATTATCAACCGTGAAGTGGGGAGGCGAAAGCGTGCTGAAGAGTGGCTGCAAGAGCTCAACAGCGAACTGGAAGAGCGCGTCAAAGTGCGAACGGCAGCATTGAACAGCACCAGCGAAAACCTGCTTGCTGAACTGGAGCTTCGCAGGCAACATGAGTTGAAAATCAACAATCTTTCGCGCCTTTATGCGACGCTCAGTCAGGTGAATCAAGCCATTTTGCAAGTCAAGGAGAAAGGGCTATTATTTCAGGCTATTTGCCGCGTAGCTGTGGAGTCTGGTAAATTCAGTCTGGCATGGATCGGTGAGTTTGACCATGATACCGCTCTTGTTACACCAAAAGCGGTGTATGGCGGCAGGGAAACGGCTCTCCCGTCTACCTTGATCAATATAAAGATGGAGCCCTTCCGCCAGGGGATCATCGCTTCTGCCCTGGAGAGAGGAAAGGTCGTTTACAGTAAAAATATCCAGACAGACCCCGCTCCGCAGCAGTGGCAGGAGATGGCGGTCGCTGGCGGTTTTCATGCTGGCGCATCAGTGCCCATTCGACTCAATGGCGCGATAGTTGCAGTTCTGAATCTTTATGTCGTCGAAGCTGAATTTTTTACCGAAGCGGAAATTGCACTGCTGGAAGAGATTGGAGGGGATATCTCCTTTGCACTCGATACCCTGCAGTCGGAATTGGTGCACCGTCAAACGGAAGAGGAACTCCACCAAAGCGAGCTGCGTTTCAAAAGAATGTTTGATGGCCATTCGGCCATCATGCTTATCATTAATCCTGATACCGGATTTATCATTGATGCCAACGCTGCTGCCCAGAAGTTTTATGGGTGGACGATTGATGAATTTCGCAGGATTCGTATCCATGAGATCAATACCCTCAATTCTGAGGAGATAGAGGTTGCGATAGCGCAAACCCGTTCTGGAGAAAAAACCAGCTTTTTATTTCGCCACCGTCGGGCTGATGGCTCCATCCGCGATGTTGAAGTCTACAGCAGAACGATTGAGTCGAATGGCAAATCCTTTCTTTATGTCATCGTTCATGACGTCACCGAGCGCAGACACTACGAAGTTTCCACAGCACTCCATATCGCTCTTCTTGAGATGGAAAGAACTCATTCGATAAAGGAGTTGCTTCAATTGACGCTGGATGAAACTGAGCGCTTGACCGAAAGCTCTATCGGCTTTTTTCACTTTGTTGCAGAGGATCAGATAACACTTTCACTGGAGGCGTGGTCAACCAATACGGTCAGGAAGATGTGCAATGCCCAGGGCGAGGGGCAGCACTATGCGCTCGATCAGGCAGGGGTGTGGGCCGATGCTGCACGCGAAAAGAGAGCCATTATCCACAACGATTATTCGGCACTCAAGGATCGCAAAGGGATGCCGGAAGGTCATGCTGAAATAAGGCGTGAGGCGGTTGTTCCGGTCTTGCGCAATGAAAAGGTCGTTGCGATTCTTGGTGTCGGCAACAAAAGGATAAACTATGATGATTTTGATGTAAAATGGATTGGTATTCTGGCTGATATCGCATGGGATATTGTGGCAAAAAAAAATGCGGAGCAGAAACAGGAGATACTTCAGGCACAAAAGTATGTTATTGAAAATATGGCCATGCATGACTATTTGACCGCTCTCCCGAATCGCCGTCTTCTCTCAGACCGTATCGGCCAGGCCATTGCCCAGTGTCAACGGAGTAGTTTGATGGCCGCCATCATGCTCTTTGATCTTGATAAATTCAAACCGGTCAACGACACCTTTGGTCACGGGATTGGTGACGTGCTGCTTCAGCAGGTGGCAAGCCGTGCTCTCGACGCATTGCGAAGGAGTGGCGATACGCTGGCACGACTTGGGGGCGATGAGTTTGTTGTTTTGCTGCCGCAAATTGTTGCCATTTCAAATGCTGCGACCGTGGCTGAAATGATTCTTCATGCTCTCGGCAAGCCGTTTGAAATTGAAGGTCATACCATCAATATTTCGTGCAGCATCGGTATAGCCATCTATCCCCTTCATGGAGAGGATGAGCTGACGCTTATAAAACATGCTGATGATGCCATGTACCAGTCGAAGAGCGGCGGGAAAAATTGCTTTACGGTGTTTGGTGGTGAGCCTGTCATATCGTAACGGGCTTTGTCGTGAACAGCTCATGGCTGAAACCGGAGCCGTTCCTGTTGCTCTGGAGTCGTGCTTCAGTTCAGCTCACTGTAGAGCAGGAACTCCTTTGTCCGTGGATCATCCGGGTAGTTCATCAGCTTCTCGGTTGTATTCATCTCAATCAGTTCCGATTTTCCCATGAATGCCAGATAATCGGCAATGCCTTTGAGAAAGCGTACGGAGTGCGAGACGATAACAACGGTATGGCCGGAGTGGGCAAACTGGCGCAGCAGGTTTCGTACGTCACCGCTTCTCATCGGGTCAAGGGCGCTGGTGGGTTCATCGAGCAGGAGCACTTCAGGGTTCATGGCCAGGGCTCGAAGGATTGCTACGCGCTGTTGCTCACCACCGGAAAGCTCTTCGGGATATTTGTTCCTGTGCTGCGTAATCCCGAGCTTTTCGAGAAGCTGTGTGGCTTCCTGTTCGGCCTCTGTTTTTGTTTTGTGGTTCACCTGCATCGGTGCTTCGATGATATTGCCGAGGACGGTCAGGTGGGGGAAAAGGTGGAGATGCTGAAAAACAATCCCTGATTTTTTCCTGAACTCCCACAGCGCTTCAGAGTTAATCCCGCTCTCTCTTGCACTGATGCTTTTGTTGCCGACAGTGATTTCTCCCTGATCAAAGGGCAAGAGTCCACAGAGTGAGAGCAGAAGGGTGGTTTTGCCATTGCCTGAAGGGCCGATGATTCCAAGTATCTTGCCTGACTCCAGTTCAAGGTTGACGTTGCGGAGGAGTGTGGTGTTCTGCATGTTCTTGCACAATCCTGTTATTCTGATCATTTGTCTGCTCCTGATGAAAGAATGCCTGTTGATTTTCTTTGCAGCCTCTGTTCCAGTTTGTGGGCATAATGGGCAAGGGGGAGGCTCATGGCCAGATAGTAGCAGCAGACAACGAGGCCAATACCGAGATAGCTCTGTGTTGCATTGGCCAGTTCCCGGTAGGCGGTAGCCAGTTCCCAGACGGCTATGGCGAAGGCGGTCGAGGTGTCCTTGAAGAGTGCGACAAAATCATTGGTCATTGGCGGCAGGGCAATGCGGAATGCCTGGGGAAAAATGATGCGCCTGAATGCGAGAAAAGGGCGCATACCAAGAGAGTAGGCGACCTGCCACTGCCGGTCAGGCACAGCCTTGAACGCCGTGCGGTATATTTGGGATTCATAAGCGGCATAATTCAAACCGAGCCCGACAATGGCGGTCAACCATCCGGGGAGGGTGATGCCGATGACCGGAAGACCGAAATAGAGGAAGAGCAACTGGACAAGAACCGGTGTGCCCCTGAAAAATTCAATATAGACCGTACATGCCACCCTTGTGAAGGGGCCGCCGTTCGACTGGCCAAAAGCAAGGGGGAGGCCGAGAGTGACGGCAATCATCATGGCGCCGAAGGCAAGAAGAACGGTGACCGATGCGGCCTTGAAAAGCTTGATCAACCCCTCGCTCCAGTTGAGTTTTGTGTTGGTCATCTCAAAAACGGGCTGCTGCTGGCTGCGAAGCTTGAGCTGCTCTTCGTCCCACAACTGCCATTTTCTAAAAATCCTTTCGACGGTGCCATTGTTGATAAGCCTCTCTATGGCGGCATTGACTTTTGCAAGCAGCAGGGAATCTTCTTTGCGGATGCCGACAATATAGGCGCCACTCTTGAACGGTTTGCCAACCGCCTTGAGTTTCGGATTCTGCCGCGCATAGAACATCTCTCCGGCCACATCCATCAGGACAGCATCGACACGCCCAAGTTCCAGATCCTGATAGGCTGCTACGGGATCCTGATAGCCCTTTGATTTGTATCCGCCCTCATCAAGCAGGCGCGAAGCGGCGCAGTTGACCAGTGTGCCTACCGTTCGTCCATGCTTTTTGCACTCCTCCAGAGTGGATATCAGCTTGTCCGTGCGTTTGACGCTCAATTGCAGTCTGAAAAGATAGTATGGTTTGCTGAAAAGCACTTCGCGCGCGCGATCTTCGGTTGGTTCGAATCCATCAATAATCACATCGAACTCTTTTCGCTGAAGCGAGGCAACAATGCTCTCCCAGTCAGTCGGAACAAATTCCGCCTTCATTTTCATTTCCCGGGCGAGCGCCTCGGCAAATTCATAGTCGAATCCTGTATAGGACTGCGGATTGGCCGGGTCAGCATACACATAGGGCGCGCCGCCGCTTGGATCGCCGCCCCAGCGCAATGCAGGCATTGAAAAAGCTGTCAGTGCGTGCATCACAAACAGCAACGAGAGCAATATCAGTTTTTTCGTGGCGCGAATGGTTTTCGGGTTTCGGAATGCTGTACAGGAATTGGTTGCCTGAAATTAAGAATTTAGAGAGCGATCCCAATAAAATAGTTGCCTCCGCAATTACCACGGTGCCGCAAGACGGAAATGTTTTACAAGAAGGTTTTGAGTGCCTTGCAGACCCTTGAGAGAGGGAGACCGACAACGTTGTAGTAGCACCCCTCAATTCGCCGGACGTGGCAGGCCATCAGGGGATCCTGAATGCCGTAGGATCCAGCCTTGTCGTAGGGTTTTTCCGACATAAGGTAGCGCTTGATCTCGTTGTCCGACATGGGGTCAAACTCAACAGTGGTGGTCGCACATTCAGTGTAGATTTTTTTGCAGCAGAGGAGCACAAAACCGGTGTAGACCCGGTGCGAACGGTTCTGGAGACTTTTGAGCATATCGAATGCCTCATCAAATCCTGCCGGTTTGCCATAAATCCGGTTCCCCTTTGCCACGACGGTATCGGCTGCAAGGATGATGCTCTTTTTTTCTTTGTCCGGCAGAAGCAGCAGGGCGGCTTCTGCTTTTTCAAGCGCAATTCGGGTAACATTTTCTTCGATTGAGCGCAAGGGGTCGAGCACTTCTGGAGTCTCGACCGCCATGGTTTCAAAAAGGAGGAGCGTCAACGAGAGGATGTCGCGCCGTCTTGGTGACTGCGATGCAAGAATAAGGGTCGGTTTGGCCATGATGATGTCGTCAATTCAGGTTGTTCCAGCCCCTGCGGTTCAGGTCAGCAAAGATGAGTGATCCGGCAATGATTCCTGCGCCAAGATAGAGTGCTCCCTGGAGCGTGTCGCCAAAGATAAATTTTCCGGTACCGAAAAGGATTGCATAGATCATGATGATGCCGAGTGCCCAGTCAACAAAGAGCATGACAAAGCCGGTATCGGACTCTACATCGGGCATATTTTTTGAGATTTTTTTCCAGAGCCAGCCCCCGACCCGTGTAGTTCTGTAGAAGGTCTCCAACTGGGCGGTCTCGGTTGGAGGCGTCAGAAAGGTGACGATGAGGGTTGCCGTTATGGTAAAGGCAACGATGATGAAAATCGAGAAGGGGAAGGTAATGCTGGTAAAGAGCTGCAAGCAGGTGAAGGCGATAAAGGGTGCCACCATGGAGGTGATTTCCGACCAGGCATTCAGTCTCCACCAGAACCAGCGGAGAATCAGCACAAAGCCTGTGCCTGCACCACACTGGATAATGAACTCCCATGCACCCGTTATGGTGTCGAGCACAAAGAAGGTGATGTAGAGGGCAAAAGCTGCGGTAAGAAATGTTGTGAGTTTTGAAATGGTGACGTAGTGTTTCTCATCACCGTCAGTTTTCAGAAAGCGCTTGTAGCAGTCGTTGATGAGGTAGCTCGTTCCCCAGTTCAGGTGGGTTGAGAGCGTTGACATGTAGGCGGCAAGGAAAGCGGCTATCAGCAGTCCTTTGAGTCCGGGGGGAAGCACTGCTTTCATGACGTAGACGAAGCCATCCTCTTTCTGGTTCATGGGCAAGTCGGGAAACATCACAAGGCTGACCAGGCCGACAATAATCCATGGCCACGGCCTCAGGCAGTAATGGGCTACGGTAAACCAGAGCGTTGCAAGGAGTGAGTGTTTTTCGTTTTTGGCGCTCATCATGCGCTGGGCGATGTAGCCGCCGCCGCCGGGTTCCGAGCCGGGGTACCACGATGACCACCACTGAACAAAGGCCATGGCAGCAAAGGAGATAAAGGGAAGGGCGACAGCTCCGGTAATGCTTTTTCCTGATGAGCTGAAAGTGGGGAAAAAGTCGAACATCCAGGCAGGAAGGGCTTTGGTCAGGCCTCCGGCAGAGACGACTGCGGGCGATTGGACGGCAAGGACGGCAAGAATGATACAGCCCGCCATGGCGATGACAAACTGTACGGCATCGGTAATGGAGACACCCCAGAGCCCTGAGAGGCCGGAGTAAAAGGTGGTTAGAAGGACAAGGGCAATAATGGTCAGCTCGGGGTTGAGCTCAGGCACCATGATTCTGATGATCTTGAACATGGCGAGGTTGACCCAGCCGATAATGACCGCATTGATGAAGAGGCCGAAATAGATCGCCTTGAAGCCGCGCAAAAAGCGGGCTGCCGCACCGCTGTAGCGCAACTCGATAAACTCAAGGTCGGTTAAAATTTCGGCCCTTCGCCAGAGCCGGGCAAAAAAGAAGACGGTCAGCATTCCGCCTGAAACAAAAGTCCACCAGACCCAGTTACCGGCAATACCGTTTTTGGCTACAAATCCGGCCACAGCAAGGGGAGTGTCGGCAGCAAAGGTTGTTGCTACCATGCCGGTACCGGCAATCCACCAGGGAAGCTGGCGCCCGGAAAGAAAAAATTCGTCAACATTTTCCGAGGCGCGTTTGGAGAACCAGAGGCCGATAACAAGCGTCAGCAAAAGGTAGCCGACGATGAAACTGTAGTCGAGGAGGTTGAGCGATTCCATCGTTCTTTTTTTGAAATTATTGTTGCTGCGTGCCCTCTTATTCGTCGGTTCTTGAAAGCTCGCGGAAGCTCTGGAAGCGGTCTTCAATTTCGAGCAGATCAAGTGCGGCAATTTTTTCGGTACCGAATTTTTCTACGCAGAAACTTGCCATGGCGCTGCCGTAGAGCACCGCCCGGCGCATTTCCGTATCGGTGATGGTTTCGCAACGGGAGAGGTGGCCGATAAAGCCTCCGGCAAAGGTGTCGCCAGCGCCGGTTGGATCATAAATGGATTCGAGCGGAAAAGCCGGGGCAGCAAAGATGCCGTTATCGGTAAAGAGAAGGGCGCCGTGTTCTCCTTTTTTAATGATCAGGGTTTTTGGCCCCATCTGTCGGATGATTCTTGCCGATTTGACAAGGTTCGGGTCGCCGCTGAGCAGTCGCGCCTCACTGTCGTTCAAAATGAAAATATCAACCCGTTCAAGCGTTTTTTTCAGCTCTTCGGGTTTGCCTTCGATCCAGAAGTTCATGGTATCGAGGATGACCAGTTTTGGCTTGTTGATCTGGTCGAGCACCTTGAGTTGCAGTTCGGGATCGATATTGCCGAGACAGACAAATTCCGCATCGCGATACTGATGGGGAACAACGGGATCGAAATCGGCAAAAACGTTCAACTGGGTGTCGAGCGTGTCGCGGGTGTTCATATCGTAGTGGTAACGGCCTGCCCAGCGAAAGGTTTTTCCCTCCTCAACCATCTGAACCCCTTTGGTGTCGATGTTTCTGGAGTGCAGCAGCTTAAAATGTTTCTCCTCAAAGTCGGATCCGACGACGCCGACCATCTGAATCTCATCGGTAAAATAACTTGCCGAGAGGGCAATGTAGGTTGATGAACCGCCAAGGGTGTTGTCGGAGCGTCCAAAAGGGGTTTCGATGTCGTCAAAGGCAAGGGAGCCGACAATGAGAATTGACATAAAAAAATGGATTTTGTTAACGGATAAAGAAAAAGTTTACAAGATACGTTTTTTGCGGTGCATTTTTTACCCCTCAGGCGGCAGCTCAAAGAGCAGGCACTCGCCCGGTTTACAGCTTACCTCAAGCCGATGCTCTTTTATCGGAAACTCTGTTTCACTGATCAGTTCAAAGAAAGAGCCGTTTTCCATGCTGAATTCAAGAAAGCCGCACCTGGTGTCGCTGGTGTTGCTGTTTCCAATAAAAAGAAGTGAGCGACCAGCCACGCTCCTCATGACGGCAAAAAGCTCTGGCTCGCTGGTATAGGGGATGGCGATTGAGCCGGTTTCGCCTGAGAGTACCAGGTTGAGGTAGCGTGCGCGTATAGCAAGAATTTTGCGGATATAGCTGTTCAGAGGAACGAGGCCGTTGCTCTTTTCCCAGTCGAAACTGAATGCACTGAAAAGCGGCAGTTTTTCAGGAGGATAGAGCGTCCGGTCTTCATCGTTGAAATTCAGTCCGAGGTTTACCGGATACCATTCACAGAGCTCCATCCCGGACTGGAGAAAAGGGATGGCAGGCAGTATGGCGCTGAGGGTAAAGATAAAGATCGAGTGGTTGCGCCCTGCTTCCTGGCGTGGATAGCGGAAACAGACGCGCGGGGTGTTATGATTTTCTCCCGTTCCGAAAAAGGGCAGTGCGACACCGGTTTTGTTCAGGTGGTTCAGCAACCCCCGAATAAAGACAACATCGTGGATGACAAAAGGCAGAGAGCCGAAGACGGCATTGAACCCTTCGTCGCGAATTTCAGGAGTCGGATTGAAATTTTCATCCCAGAAGGCAAAATCTGCCCTTTTTTCGCGCGCCTTGCAAACAATCCTCTGTTTGAGAAGCGTTGGCAGCGCGTGACCCATGTCAATCATAGCACCGTCAATCAGGTACTCCTCCTGAAAACTGGGGATGATAGCTGAAATCTCGTCCCAGAGAGTGGTATTGAAGGTTTCCGGATTGTCGAGTGCACGGTCGTACATCCTGATGGTGTTGTAGGCAATGTAGTTGAATGCCTCATGGGTGTGCATTTTCAGGTAGGTGACGTCACTCCATGCTGGCTGCTGGTCGTCAGGGGGCCAGTCGGAAAAGGCACTTGCAATACGGCAGGGTGTGCCGTCTTGAGCAATACCCTGCAGGGTGTCGTCCTCACTGGAAAGAGTTACCGGCTGCTCAACGAACTGCTCACGGTATTCTTGCGGGGGGCAGGGAAGATTGTGCAGCTCATGGCGATCAACAACCTCATAAATGCGGTTGAGTGTTTGCTGGTCAAAATGGGGTGGTCCGTAGTTGCGGGTACGCTCATTATCTTTCAGCCAGTAAAACCATTCAGGATGTTCTTTTATCCAACTGCTGTCAACAGATGTCGTTCTGAAAACAAACTCCAGAACAACGTGCATGTCAAGAATATGAGCCGCTTCAACAAAGGCTTTGAGAAGAAGTTCTGCTGAAAGCCCGAGTGCCGGTTCAGCGAGCAGGGGATCGAGTTTCCTTGGGTTTTTAACGGCATAGGGGGAGCCGAGAGAGCCTTTTCTGCTTGTTATGCCTATTTCGGTAAGCGGAAGAAGGTAGATGGTATTTGCGCCGAGATTTTTTATATACGGCAGGAGCGCGATGGCTTTCAGGAGGGTGCCGGTCTCTCTGAAGCCGCACGAAAGTGGTTCAGGGCTGATGGAACCGTCGCCGTTATGGTCAAAAGCGGTTGAGAGTCGGACAAAGAGGTTGTAGACTACCGCGCTGGTTCTCCAGTCACCCTCTTTTTGTTTCGGCGCACTGCTCAAGTTACTCATGATGGTCTCGATGATCCGGGCAAAGTATGTGGCGGGCTCGACCTGTTCGGTGCCGTTCTCTTTTCCGCTCCAGATGCCGGGGACGCTGTAGCCGCTTCCGGCTTTTGTGCACTGACTGCTTTTCAGCGTATGAAGGAGTGATGCAAGGTGGGTTTTCTGCAACGTGATTCTTTTGTTTTTCGGGGATGTGATTGTTATTTGAAAGGCAATGTACTAAAGATTTTATTTCTCTTTATGAAGAACATACGGATTACGGTGGAATATGATGGAACCTCTTTCGCCGGATGGCAACGACAGTCAGGTAATTTTGTAACTGTTCAGGGTGTGATTGAGGCGGCTCTTTCCAGAATTTTGCAGGAACAGGTCTCTCTTGCGGCTGCAGGAAGAACTGACAAGGGGGTTCATGCCAGAGCCCAGATGGCCAACTTTTTTACAGAGTCACTGATGGAGCCAGCCAGAATGGCCCATTCACTGAATGCGCTTCTGCCAAAAACTATCAGGATAAGCGACCCGGCGGAGGTTGCTCTTGATTTTCATGCCCGACATAGTGCCCGAGAGCGGCAGTACCGCTATTTTCTTCTTGAGGAGCCGTCGGCGATTTATGGCAGGTTTGCGGGCTGTTCTTTCGGCAAGCTTGATCTTGCACCTATGCAGCAACTGGCCGATCAATTGGTCGGAACGCACGATTTTTCTGCATTTTCCAGGGAGAACAGGGATAATCCCGGACGAATCTGTACCGTAACGGCCTGTAGATGGTATCAGCATAAAAATTATCTTGTGTTGCGCATTTCAGCCGATCGCTTTTTGCGAAGTATGGTGCGCTACCTCGTTGATGCCATGATACGTGCTGGAAAGGGGATGCTTTCCACTGAAGAGTTCAGCCGGATGCTTGAAAGCGGCGTTATGACGAGTCAGCTCAATCCTGTATTTCCGGGTGGTCTTTTTCTGTGGAAGGTGAGCTACTGAGGGCGGATTTACTTCTTTTTATTGAAAGAAACGTACACGATTATTGTAATAGTCAGGAACTGTTTTTATGTTATTTTGATAGTTCAATGAGGATTTTTGCTGTTGCAGCACGGATCGTTTAACAACCACTCCTCTAAATTCAAACTGCCGCTTGTGAAAATCAGTTTCTTTTCCATGATTACCAAGGTGTTGCTATGGGCACTTTTTTGCCAGTTTCTGGCGATACCTCTGTGTGCCGCGGATTCCATGACAAAAAACAGGGATTTATTTGCCAATTCCTCTGTTGCCGAGATTCTTGACAGCTTGGTGAATGCAACCTATTTCAAGGACGAACACTTTTCAGCTCCCTTTAAAGAGGGTGAAAAGTTTGGATTTCCCTCTACCTTTGTCCCTCAGTTCAGTGATTCACTCTATGCCGCAAGAATTGCGGTGCTCCGACGCAAAACAGCGATTCCCCTTGTCTATAATAAGCATGTTCGTGGATTTATCAGACTGTACGCTGTCGACAAGAGAGGGTCTACTGCAAAAATTCTTGGACTGACCAAACTCTATTTTCCTCTGTTTGAGGAAAAACTTGATGCGTATAATGTTCCCCTTGAAATAAAATATCTTGCTATTGTCGAATCCGCCCTGAACCCGACAGCAGTCTCTTCAGCCGGAGCCAGAGGATTGTGGCAGTTTATGTACGGAACCGGCAAAATGTACGGTTTGCAATCTTCCTCTTTTATTGAGGATCGCTATGACCCTTACAAGGCGTCAGTTGCTGCAAGCCGATATTTGCGGAGTCTCTATAACCTCTATGGCGACTGGTTTCTCGCTCTTGCTGCGTACAATTCAGGTCCGGGAAATGTCAACAAGGCGATCAGAAGGGCTGGTGGAATAAAGGATTACTGGGCAATATGGGATTACCTGCCAGCCGAAACCAGAGGCTATGTTCCTGCTTTTATTGCCGTCAACTATATTATGAACTATTATAGAGAGCATAATATCCGTCCGATTGAACCTGGATTTCTGTATCAGGATATTGATACACTTCAAACATCCCGCTTGTTGTCGTTTGAGCAGATCAATGAAACTATTGGTGTGCCAATGAGTGATCTTCATTTTCTCAATCCGCAGTACAAGCTTGGCATTATTCCTTCAACAAGCTCTTCATCGCCAAACGTATTACGGCTGCCGAAAAAATATATTGCGCAGTTCCAGAAGCGTGAAGAGGAGATTTATGCCTATAAATCAGCGGCAACGACCGAACGCGAGGGGCTTTACGCACGTCTTGAAAGTATCAATGCCGGATCTCGTATTCAGGCTCCGGCGCCTGGCTTGCCGGAAAGGGCAGAGAAGTTTCATATTGTGCAGCCGGGGGAGAGTCTTGGTTCGATTGCAAGGATGTACCGTGCCTATATCAGTCAGCTTATAGCATGGAACAACCTTACAGATGCAAATGTTACTCCTGGTCAGAAGCTTATCGTTTTTGGAGCACCTGACAGTGCCTCGTCATCTTCGGCGCAACCACAGTCGAAAAAGGCTGATCATGAGGCAGTGAAGACGATAGCCCGTCACAGAGTAAAAAGAGGTGAAACGCTTACCTTTATTGCGAGGAAGTACAACACCACTCTTCAGCGCCTGATACTGCTGAACAATCTTGGTCGCAGTATGAAGATTGTTCCTGGTCAGCGTATAAAGGTTGACGGGGAGGTTTCCATCAGTAATAGCAGTTCACCCTCGAAAACTGTTTCTGTTGTAAAACATTTCAGGCAAACTGTTAAAAAAAGCCGTTCCTCATCAAGAAAGGCCTCTGCGGTAAAACATCATAACAAGAGGGCCGCTGCTCATGCCCGTAAGCACCGGCGGTGAGAGTGAGGATGAGCCGGGATTTTTTTTACGATGTGAATTGTTTTTCGTCGTGTTCTATAAAGGATAATTTTATTATCTTTAGCCTTTTACAAGTTGGTCAACTGACGGAGAATAATTGTTGGTTTGAAGCCGCTTTATTCAATAATTCTTTAAATGAGAATCATTAAAACGTATGCGTAATATCATTTTTACCGGAAAAGGTGGAGTTGGTAAAACTTCTGTAGCCGCTGCAACAGCGCTCAGAGCAGCAGATATGGGGTACAAGACCCTCATTATGTCTACCGATCCGGCCCACAGTCTGGGTGACTCACTCGATGTTCAATTAGGACCTTCCCCGGTTAAAGTTGCTGAGAACCTCTGGGGTCAGGAAGTCAGCGTTTTTGGTGATCTCAATCTGAACTGGGATGTCGTCAGGGAACATTTTGCCCATTTGATGGAATCCCGGGGTATTGAAGGTGTTTATGCCGAAGAAATGGGTGTGCTTCCTGGTATGGAAGAGCTCTTCTCACTCTCGTATATCAAACGTTACAATGAGCAGCAGGAGTATGACCTCCTTGTTGTTGACTGTGCGCCTACAGGCGAAACCCTTCGTCTGCTCTCCCTGCCTGAAACATTCGGATGGTTTATCAAGCTTATCCGTAATGTTGAAAAGTTCATGGTGAAGCCTGTTATCAGGCCTCTTTCAAAGAAAATCAAGAAAATAGACGATTTTGTTGCTCCTGTAGAGGTTTATGACAAGGTCGACAACCTCTTCTCTTCTACAGAAGGGATTATTGATTTGCTTGCCGACAGCACCAAAACAACCATGCGTCTGGTCATGAATCCTGAAAAGATGGTTATCAAGGAGTCGATGCGCGCCTTGACCTATCTTAATCTCTATGGTATAACTGTTGATCGTATTACCATCAACCGCGTCATGCCTGACCAGAGCCCTGATCCCTACTTCCAGAAATGGCGCGCCATTCAGCAGAAGTACATTGAGCAGATTCAGGAAGCTTTTGCTCCAATCCCCATCACTGAAGTGCCGTTGTTTGATGATGAGGTTGTCGGTATAGCGATGCTTCGCAGGGTAGGTGAGAAGGTGTATGGTGACTTGAATCCTCTCGATATTTTCTTTAACGAAAATCCTATTGATATCAAAAAGGTTTCTGATGGCCATTATAAGGTGCGTGTCAGATTGCCGTTTATGGAGAATATGGGACTGGAACCGAAAATCCTCAAGCTCGGCGATGATCTTACCATCCGTATTGGTGATTATCAGAAGATTGTGGCTTTACCGATTTTCCTTGCAGGTATGGATTCAACAGGCGCCTCTTATGAAGACAAGTGGCTGAGTATTGATTTTGAGAAGGCTAAACCTTGAGGTTGTCAAGGCTTTTATTCAGCAAGTGATAACAACAAAAAACCTGCCTCACCGGCAGGTTTTTTGTTGTACTGGTTTTCTCTTTTTCAGAGCAGGACAAGATTTGCTACGTCAACACCGTTCACGTTTCTTATTTCATCAAGCAGCGCAGGCGTAACAGCGCCATCAACAACAATTGCGGTCATCGCCACCTTTTTTTCTTCATCTCTTGAGAGTGCCACATAAGCGACATTCAGGTTGTGCTGTAAAAGCAACTGAGTGACATGGGCAATAACACCCGGTTTGTCGGTATTATTGTAGATGATGATGTTCCCTTCCGGCTTGAATTCCACAAGAAACTGGTCGATCATCACAATTCTGATCTCCTTTTCACCAAAGACGGTTCCGCCGATCATCCGCTTTGTTACTCCATTTTCAAGTTCTATGCGGATAAGGTTGGTATAGTCCGGATTTTCTTTTTCAAATTTCTGTTCCAGGCTTATGCCGCACTCCTTTGCCATGGTGAATGCGTTGATGTAGTTGGTATCTTTTGACTGCTGGACATCAAGAAAGCCCTTGAGCGCGGCGGCGGTAATGACTTCATTGAAGGTATGCAGAAACTCTCCGGAGGTTCTGACGGTCATTTTGTTTGCATGGGTTGGCGCCATTTGAGCCAGTGTCGCTCCAAGTTTTTCGGCCAGGGCAAGATATGAGCTCACTCCGGGAGCCTGTGCCAGTTCGACAGCCGAAGCATTGACCGCGCCCACAAGTTTTCCTGTGCGCTTCCATTCTACAATCTGTTCTGCGATTTGAATGGCAACTTTTTCCTGTGCTTCGTTGGTGGATGCGGCAATATGCGGTGTGGCAATCACCTGTTCGAGTTTAAGAAGGGGATTGTCCGCCTTGACCGGTTCGGTCTCGAAAACATCAACTGCTGCCGCAGCAACTTTGCCTGACAGAATGGCTTCTGCAAGGTCAGCCTCATTAATGATTCCCCCCCTGGCGCAATTGACGATGATAACGCCATGCTTCATCAGCTCAATCGTCTGTTTTGAAATCAGGTTACGGGTTGATTCGTTGAGAGATGAGTGGATGGTGATAAAATCGGCACGTATGAAGTTTTCATGCAAGGGGAGAAGCTCAATGTTGAGTTTTGAGGCGTATTCGTCGGGAATCATGGGGTCATAAGCGACTATTTTCATTCCGAAAGCCTGCATGCGGCTTGCCACCTCACGCCCGATTTTTCCAAGACCGATAATGGAGAGGGTTTTGCCCTCAAGTTCCACGCCGGAAAATTTTGTCTTGTTCCAGTTTCCCTGTTTTAAGTCGGCCGTTGCCTGGGGAATACGGCGAGCGGCTGAAAGCATCATTGCGCAGGCATGCTCTGCGGCAGAAACGGTGTTTCCGCCGGGAGTATTCATCACGATAATGCCGTTTCTGGTTGCAGCTTCAATATCGATGTTGTCGACTCCGGCACCAGCTCTTCCGATAAGTTGCAGATTTGTGCCGCACTCGATAATTTCTGCTGTAACTTTTGTTGCGCTTCTGACAATCAGTTTGTCGAAGCCGCCAATGATCTCTTTAAGTTCTTCCTTGCTGATTTTTGGCTTTTCGGTCACACTAAAGCCGTTTTGACGGAGAATCTGACCGCATTGAGGATCAATACCGTCAGTGATCAGTACGTTCATGTTTTTTTTATTATTGGTTTTGCGGAATTTTACCAGCAACGGCTTTTAAGGCGGTTTCTGCCTTTTGCCGACACCGTCATTCTTTGCTGATATAATATATTTTTTTTGCCGTTACTATTATTAAGGAAAAATGGCGGCGAAGGCAATCATTCATAATGGGATTATGAAAAGCCCCTGTTTTAACAGGATGCTCGTTTTTACTGAATTTATCAGTATGGTTATTCATGTTATTCGGGTGTTTTTTTTATCTTGCCTCTTGTGAATTATCATAAAGTTATTATTGTCGTAAAACGAATGGAACAGTTACATGATTTAAGAGTTTCACGAATAATCCGTCTTTCTTCCCCAAAGGCACTCAAGGAGATGCTGCCGGTGGATGAGCGTATTGCGGCTACCGTTGCTGCCGGACGTCGTGAAGTTGAAAATATATTGACCGGCAAGGATTTGAGGTTGCTGGTTATTGTCGGGCCCTGTTCGATTCATGATATGGATGCCGCGCGTGAGTATGCCAGCCGGCTTTCAGTGTTGCGCACTGAACTGCAAAGTGATCTTTGCCTCATGATGCGGGTTTATTTTGAAAAGCCACGGACGACCATTGGTTGGAAAGGATTTATCAATGATCCTCATCTTGATGATACCTACGATATTGAGCATGGCATTTTTCATGCCCGCAAGCTTCTGCTTGAAATCAACGAAATGGGGCTTCCAGCCGCAACGGAGTTTCTTGACCCGATATCGCCCCAGTATGTTGCCGATCTGGTCAGTTGGGCAGCAATCGGAGCAAGAACCATCGAGTCACAGACCCACCGCCAGATGGCCAGCGGACTCTCCATGCCGGTCGGCTTCAAGAATTCGACCGATGGACGCCTTAATGTTGCTGTTGATGCTATCCGTTCAGCAATGCACCCTCACAGCTTTCTCGGTATTGACCAGGAGGGACGCAGCAGTGTCATTACGACAAAAGGAAACCCCTTCGGGCATCTTGTGCTGCGTGGTGGTGAAAAGCCGAATTATGATGCCGCCAGCATTGCCCTTGCTGAATCATGGATTGGCAAAGCAGGACTGGAGCAATCGCTTCTTGTCGATTGCAGTCATGCCAATTCAGGTAAAAAACATGAGCAGCAGGTGAACGTCTGGGAAAATATACTGAAGCAGAAAAGAGAGGGCAATAAAAGTATTGTCGGCGTCATGATCGAAAGTAATCTCTGTTGCGGCAATCAACCTTTCCCGGAGGATCCCGTCAAGCTGAGGTACGGGGTCTCCATTACCGACGAGTGTCTTTCATGGGAGGAGAGCGAGCGCATGCTTCGTGAAGGAGCTGCTGTCATGCACAAGCTTCTTCACTGAGAATGGTAACACCATCCGCGCCGTCATGACCCAGTGTGTGTGAGGGGTTGCGGGGAATTTCCAGTAGCGCTTGGCGTTTGCCTTTAGAAGAAAGAGAGCGATTCCATCACATAACAGGGGGGTGTAATAATGGCAATAGAGATTCGTCAGGTTCAGAATAAAAAAGAGCGGAAGAAGTTTATCACCTTTGCTTGGCAGATCTATCGCAACGATCCCGAGCTCGACAGGTACTGGGTACCGCCGGTTATTGATGATTATATGAAAACGCTTGATACGGAAGTGTTCCCGTTGTATGATCATGCCGACCTTGTCCTTTTTACGGCATGGAAGGATGGGGTTATGGCGGGCACTATTGCTGCCATTGAAAACCGGCGGCATAATCAGGTTCACGGTGACAAGGTAGGTTTCTGGGGCTTTTTTGAGTCGGTTAATGATCCTCAGGTGGCCAACGCTCTCTTCGATGCGGCCGCCGCGTGGTTGAAAAAAAGAGGGCTTAATGCCATGCGCGGCCCGGTAAGCCCCTCCATGAATGACCAGTGCGGTATGTTGACCAAGGGATTCGACAGCGCTCCGGTTTTTCTTATGCTCTACAACCCACCCTACTATAATGATCTTGTTCTGAATTACGGTCACCGTGTCGGGCAGGAGCTCCTTGCATGGTATATCGACCAGAAAATTATTGATATCGAACGCCTGCGCCGAATCGCCGGGCATGTGATGAAAAGGGAGGGATTGACGGTACGGATCATGAATATGAAGGATTTTGACCGCGAAATTGACCGTATACGCGACATCTATAACAAGGCGTGGGAGAAAAACTGGGGATTTGTGCCCATGACTGACAAGGAGTTCAATTTTCTTGCCAAAAGCCTGAAACCCCTTGCAAATCCTCACTACATCTACTTTGTTGAGGATCGCAACAAGCGCACGGTCGGCTTTTCGCTCTCGCTTCCCGATGTGAATCAGGCGTTGAAACATGTCAATGGAAACCCTTTTTCGCCCATCGGCCTGCTGAAATACCTCTGGTACAGTCGCAAAATTTCAATGGTACGCACCATAACCATGGGGGTTCTTCCTGAATACCGCAGCAAGGGAGTTGACAGTATTCTCAACACCCAGATTGCCGATTATGGGGGAAAGCACGGGGTTTTTGCCAGTGAAATGAGCTGGGTGCTCAAATCGAACGAGGCGATGAGCAAGCTCGCAAAGGTAATCGGAGGGAAGCCCTACAAGGAGTACGTTATCTACGAAGCTGATATTTGACAGCGGCAAATGCTGAGAACATAAAAAAAGGAGGTTTTGAAGGCCTCCTTTTTTTATTTACCTGATTTCAGCAAAAAACGTTATTGCATCCTGTTTCAGAATGATGCCATAAAGACAAGGTGCGAAGCTTCTGTGTCAGGGTTGTAAACATAAGAGGCCGTATAGCGATCTTTTGAAACCGATATGCCGGTGTTGACAAGAGCAAAGTTGTCGCCCTCTTTGTCACCATAGTAATCCTCATCACCTAAACCAACAACACCTTTGGCCGTATAGCCATCCTTGTCGTAGAATTTGTAGCTGGCTTCACAGTACTTGGCATTTTTGTATCCGAAGGCAGCATCATTACCAGCGACGTTGATTGCGGCAAGCAGGCTGAGATTATCTTTTGCATAACCGACGTTGAATTCAACCACGTTTGGACCGTCACTGCTGAAATCAAACGATTTGTTGTTGTCACCAGAAGGAACATAATAGTCGATCAAGGTCAAACTGAATGGCCCGACTGGTACGGTGACATACAGGTCAACTTCTTTGTAGCGGGATTTAGCTCCGGCACCATCAACGACATTATCGATAACGGCATAGGAGCCCCACGTGCCGATGACAACGCCGATACCCGGGAAGGTATAGGAAAGAGCTGGCTGAATAGCGGCTGAATCACCCAAATCACCGCCTCTCCATACATAACTGCTGACAACGTCCGCGCCGATTTTAAATCCTTCAGCCTGGGCGGTACCGCCGAATCCGGCAAAAAGTGCTACTGCAAGGGTTAATAATTTTGCTGTTTTTTTCATTGACCGTCTCCTGTTTGTATTTGTTTTATTGTATTGATCAGTTATTTTTCCGCGTCAAAAAAACACTGAATTCTTTAAGAAAACCACTCGCATAATATAAAAAATTAATAAAATTATACAAATAAGTAATAAAAATTAGGCGAAATTGTGTTTTTGGTTAACAAAGTGATGGGTGGTGCGATTTTTCAGTGTTTGTTTCGAGGCTTGCTTCATGCTACATTCAGGGCGTACATTGACCCTATACTCAAAGAAATGGAATCATACTCATGAAACGAGCAGAAATTGTACTGCAAGGCGGATACTCCGGTTATGAAGCCTTGCAAGGGTTTATAGCATCGTTTGCCGGGTCAGAGGGGTATAGCAGATTGTTTTTGGAGCGGCTTCAGCTTGGTATGAAAGAGGCTTTTGTCAACGCGGTGAAGCATGGTAACGGCGAACAGAACAGCTTGAGTGTCTCCTGTACGCTCAGTGTCGTTGCCGGCACCCTTCTTGCGTCCATCAGGGATTGTGGCAATGGGTTTAATCCCGAAGAGCAGGCCAATCCTGTTGACCCCCGGAATCTTTTCCGTTTATCAGGAAGGGGGCTCTATATTATCCGCAGTATTGCTGAAATCATTGCCCTTGAACGTGACCATGAGGGATCGGTGCTGACGCTGCGTTTCCATCCCTCTTGAATGGTCAGAGTAACATGCACATGGCGGGCAAATATTAATAAACAGGTAAACAAACAACAAACAGATGGATGTATCACAACGTGCAGTCTGGAGTGTTCTTGCAACACACAAGCAGGAAATTGAAAAACTGCATATCCGGGAACTGTTTCAGCAGGATGACGATCGGTTCAAGCGCTTCTCCATTCAGTGGGGCGAGTTGTTGCTCGACTATTCAAAAAACAGGATCACTCCGCGAACCATGGAGTTGCTTCTTGATCTCGCCCGCAGCGTTGAACTGGAAAAAAGGCGTGATGAGATGTTTAACGGTGTACAAATCAACTCTACAGAACAGCGCGCGGTACTCCATACGGCCCTTCGCCGCCCACCAGGCTATGCTCTGGCAGTTGACGGCCTTGATCTTTCAGCAGAAATCGCCGATGTGCTTGCACAGATGAAGGAGTGCTGTGAGCGGGTTATTTCGGGCTCGTGGAAGGGATATACCGGCAAGCGAATGACCGACGTGGTCAATATCGGTATTGGCGGTTCTGATCTCGGCCCCTGCATGGTCACGGAAGCGCTTCGCCCCTTTGCCCATGGCCAGCTTCAGGTTCATTTTGTCTCCAATATTGACGGCACCCATATTGCCGAGACCCTGAAAAAGCTTGATCCTGAGACGACGCTTTTTGTCATTGCTTCCAAAACCTTTACGACCCAGGAGACCTTGACCAATGCCATGAGTGCCCGAGAGTGGTTTTTGACTCATGCCATTGACCAGTCGCATATTGCAAAGCATTTTGTGGCAGTCTCAACCAACCGCGCAAAGGTTGTCGAGTTTGGTATTGATGAAGCCAACATGTTCCGGTTCTGGGAGTGGGTTGGAGGTCGTTACTCTCTGTGGTCTTCAATCGGGCTTTCCATAGCTCTTTTTCTCGGTTTTGATCGCTTTCAGGAGTTGCTTAATGGCGCTTATGCAATGGACGAGCATTTCTGTCATGAGCCTCTTGAGCGCAATATTCCCGTTCTGCTTGCGCTGCTTGGCGTCTGGTACAATAATTTTTTTGATGTCTCCTCCCACGCAGTCATCCCTTACGACCAGTATCTGCACCGTTTTCCCGCTTATCTCCAGCAGCTTGATATGGAGAGTAACGGCAAGCGGGTTGACAAGCAAGGCCAGACGCTCGCTTATGCAACAGGTCCGGTCATCTGGGGCGAACCGGGTACCAATTCACAGCACGCTTTTTTTCAGTTGCTGCACCAGAGCCCAAATTTTATTCCCGCCGATTTTATTGTGCCGCTCAAAACCCAAAACCCGGCAGGGGAGCATCATGATATTCTGCTTGCCAACTGTTTTGCCCAGACCGAAGCGCTCATGAAGGGCAAAAATGAGCAGGAGGTGCGTCTTGAACTTGAAGCCGCCGGAACTGAGCCTTCACAGCTTGAAGCACTGTTGCCGCATAAGGTTTTTCCTGGAAACCGTCCAACCAACACCCTCCTTTTTGGTGAACTCAACCCCTTTGCTCTTGGAAGCCTCATTGCCATCTATGAGCACAAGGTTTTTGTGCAGGGCATTATCTGGGGGGTCAACTCCTTTGACCAGTGGGGTGTTGAGCTTGGCAAGCAACTGGCAAAAGCTATTTTTCCGGAAATCCAGGGAGATGAGCGTGTTTCCAGTCACGACAGTTCAACCAACGCCCTCATCAATGCCTACCGCGAAGCGCGAATGAAGACGATGGCTTGAGACTTCACGAAGCCTGGGAGTGAAGAGCGTTAATTACAAACCGAAAAGCCGCCTTATGACGGGCGGCTTTTCGGTGTTTCTTTTCCAGGTCTTATACTGGCGCGGAGATTACGTTTTCAACTAATCTTTATTGTACATCGAGTCGTCTCCACTCTCTCCGGTACGGATACGGTAGGACTCTTCAATATTCCAGACAAAGATCTTGCCGTCACCGACTTCACCGGTATATGCTGACTTTAAAAGACAGGCCACCGTTTTTTGAAGATTGATGTCACGGACAACAATCGACAACGTCAACCGTGAAATATAGTCAGTATCGGCCGAGCCACGGAAAACATTCTTTTTTTTGCGTTCATTTCCAACTCCGAAAGATTCTGTATAGGAAAAGAAATCGATATCAATGGCGTGTAAAGCCGCTTTCACCTCTTCAAATTTGGACCGCCGTATGATTGCCTCTATTTTTTTCATAATCGATTTTAATTTAATGAGTTAATAAATCAGTTGGTGTACGCTTCCGCACCATGTTCAAAAACATCCAATCCTCCAACTCCGGTTTCACCTTCAGGCTCAACACGCAATTTAAAAGGATACGGCAACTTGTTGATTACCCACATGACAATGATGGCAACGAAAAAGGTTGTCAGCGCAACGATTGCATTTCCGACAAACTGTGCAAGAAAAACATTCCAGCCTCCTCCGTAAAACAGTCCCGTTACAGGAGCCGTGTTATCGGCGCCGGTAGGAGTGGCAAAACCATACTCTCCACTGGCAAAAAGACCGATAGCCCAGGTTCCAAAAATACCGTTCAGTCCATGGACCGGTACAGCACCAACAGGATCATCAATACGCAGATATTCAAGCAGGTAAATACCGCCAAAAACAATTGCGCCAGCAATGAGACCGATGATGATTGAACCAAACGGTGAGACCCAGTAGCATGGTGCGGTGATGGCAACCAGACCGCCAAGCAGGCCGTTTACGGTAAAGCCAACGTCAAACTTCCCTTTGAAGGAGCCAACATAGAAGGCCAGAAACATGGCACTCAATGCTCCGGAACAGGCCGCCAGTGTCGTATTTGCAGCTACACGACCTACGCCTATGGCATCCATTGCCGAGAGTGTACTTCCGGGGTTAAACCCATACCAACCGAACCACAAGAGGAAAGCTCCTGTAACAGCAACCGGCAAGTTGTGGGCCGCAGGTAAACCGCCTCTCTCTTTGTCGTCCCGCAGAAATACGCGTCCGATACGGGGCCCCAACACAATTGCGCCTGCCAGCGAAACAACACCGCCAATGGTATGCACCACCGTAGAACCTGCAAAATCACGAAAAGGGTTGCCCAATTCAGGCAGAAAATTTCCGGCACTACCCATGGTGACCAGGAAACCGTCCGGACCCCATGCCCAGTGACCAATAATTGGGTAGATGAAAGCCGTTACCATAATGCTGTAAAGGATGTCGCCACGGAAACTGGTACGTCCGATCATGGCGCCCGACGTAATTGTCGATGCTGTATCGGCAAAGGCAAACTGAAAGACCCAGTGAGCCAGAAGCGCTACACCAGTTGCCCCGTACGTGCTTGGTGCACCTTGTAAAAAGAACCAGTGCTGACCAATAAAGCCGTTTCCTTCGCTGAACATGAATGCATAGCCGATTGCCCAGAAAGAGATGCCGCAAATCGCCGTATCCAGAACGCACTCAATAAGCACGTTGACGGTTTCCCGCTTTCTGGCAAATCCAGCTTCGAGCATTACAAATCCAGCCTGCATTCCAAAGACGAGGGCCGCAGCAATCAATGTCCACAGTGTGTTAACGGAATTGACAATGTTCATCTCCATTGGAGTATAGCCCTCTGCAGCCAGCGCCGGTATACCAACAATACCCGGCAGGGCAGCTATCGCCAGCATGACCACACAAAGCCCTATCATCTTTCCTGCAAAAATGGTCAGTCCAAGTTTCCAGTTTTTTTGTTTTGACATATTTTCCCTCATTCGGGTAAAATAGTGCCTCCTTTCGAGGCTGACGGTTCCTGATTTCATGCGATTGATATTTAGATGGTTAAGAGTTTACTCTGGCCAAACTTGTATTTATGAATTAATCGCTTTTAATAATTAAGGCGCAGGTCAAAAGTAACAGAATTTTTTTAATTAAAAAATACATTTATGTAAATAAAGTAAGGCTGTTTTGGTGAATTGACAAAAAACCACACGTATGTCCATAAACGGAAGCCTCTGCGCCAGAAGTCGCCTGTTTATTAGAGCGAGAAAAAGCGCTGATTACGGAGTGTTTTTGCTGGCACCAAGTGGTCAGGCAGAGGTTTTCGGGCTTTTGCCGGAATGCAGGTAAAGGGGCAAAACGAGCGGAGCGGCTACATGAGGTTCTGGGGGTCAACGTCAACAGTAAAGGAGAGCCCTGCGGAACGGAAGCGGGCCATGATGTCGTCGCTCATCTGCCGGACAAAGAGAGGCGAGAGTTTGCCATCAAAAAGTTTAACGACCACCTGGTAGCGGTATCGTCCCCTTATTTTTGCAATACAGGCTGGAGCAGGTCCAAGAATGGCCCCTTTTTCAGCAGGAAGATGATGTGCCAGGGTCATTTTGCAAGAGAGCGCCGCAGTTTCTGCCTGCTTTTCATCTTCTGCGCTGCACTCAAATTTTATGAGCCGGGATGCCGGAGGGTAGTGGAGCTCTCTTCTTATGGCGGTTTCCTGAAGAAAAAATTTTTCATAACTCTCCTTTCCCAGTAAAAGAGCAGGAAAAACATCGTTCTCCATGTTGTAAACCTGGAAGTAGACCTCTCCAGGAATCGAAGAGCGCCCTGCACGTCCGGCAACCTGCGTGAGGAGCGAAAAAGTCCTCTCTGAAGCGCGAAAGTCGGGGATGTTGAGCCCGATATCGGCCATGAGAACTCCAACAAGGGTGACCGACGGAAAATCAAGACCTTTGGCGACCATTTGCGTGCCGAGCAGAATCCGCGCCTTGCGGTCATGAAACTCCCTCAAAATCCGGCCATGAGAGCCTTTGGTAGAGGTGGTATCGACATCCATTCGCAGGATTTTTTCTTCGGGGAAGAGGGTTTTCAGCTCATCCTCAATTCGCTCGGTACCACTGCTTTTATAAAAGAGGTTGGTCGAAGAGCATTTCATGCACGACTCCGTGAATCTTGTGGTGTGGCCGCAGTAGTGGCAGCGAAGCTGTTTCTGGGTGGAGTGATAGACCAGAGGAATATTGCAGAAACGGCAGAGCGGGATATGACCACATCCAAGACAAAATATACTGCCGGCAAAGCCTCTCCTGTTTTGCAGAAGAATAACCTGCTCGTCTTTTTCCAGACGGATCTCTATCTGACGGCAAAGGAGCTCTGAAATGGAAGCAGAAGCCTTTGGACTCTCTTTCATCCGGATCAGTGTGAGCGAGGGCATTGTTGCACCATCGACCCGATCCGGGAGTTTGACAAGCGTGTATTTGCCCGTAACAGCGTTGTTGTATGACTCAAACGAAGGAGTTGCTGAGCCGAGCACGCAGATAGCCTTGCTGAACATTGCCCTCATCACAGCAGCGTCCCGAGCATGGTAGCGCGGATTGCGATCCTGCTTGTAGGCACTGTCGTGCTCTTCATCGACAATAATGGCGCCGAGGTTTTCAAGTGGAGCAAAGATGGTTGAGCGAGCACCAAGGGCAATTTTGCTTTTTCCAAGTCGCAGGCTATGCCAGGCATCATATTTTTCCTGATTGCTCATGGCACTGTGAAGAATGGTGATCTCCTCATGAAAATGCTCACGAAAGCGCCCTGCTGTCTGTGGGGTCAAAGCTATTTCAGGAACCAGCACAATGGCGGTTTTTCCTGCCGCAAGAACTTTTTTCAGCAGCTCGATATATATCAGGGTTTTTCCGCTTCCAGTCACACCGTGAAGCAGAAAGGTGCTGTATTCTCCCTTGTCAAACTCACCAATCAACTGTTCAAGCGCCTTCTGCTGTAAAGCTGTCGGTGTTTTTGGTGATTGTGCCACTTCAGCAAAACCGGTCGTAAAGTGGCTTGTTTGATCCCTTAAAAATTTTTCAACAAATCCCTTTTTTTCAAGGGCTTTAAGCGTCTCCCTTGAACTGCCGATGGTTTCAGCAAAAGCGCCGCTTTCATCCAGAGATGCCAGTTTTCTGATTGCTTCAAGCTGCTTCGGAGAGCTTTTCAGTATCTCGTCTATATTTTCCGGCAATGAGTTGCTCAGGCACCAGGCAAGTTTCTGACGGGCTTTTGTGGATGAAAACTTTTTCGAGAGTTTCACTTCTCCTCCCCGTTCAAGCGCAGCAATGGTGCGGTAAAGCTGTTTTTTTCCGATACGGCGCTGCAACTGATGAACCGTCAAGCGCTTCTCTACAATCATGACCTGCATGATGGAGCGACGGAGTGCCGTATTGATGACTTTCTGACCATCAGACTTGAGCGTAAAATCCGTTATTTCAACGACATCATGCACCGTAGTCCTTACGGCCGCGGGAAGGGCGGCAATAAGGGTATCAACTCTCCTTGTGAGATAATAATCAGCCATCCATTCGGTCAGCCGCAAAAGGGAAGGGCTGAACACGGGCTCTCCGCCGTAGAGCAGATCGAGCAGTTCCACGCTTGATACTTCGCCACTATTCTGGTTCGTCAGGCTCAGAATATAGCCTATTGAGATCCGCCCATTACCCGCTTTTACCGAAAGAAGCACCATACATCCCGTACGGATATCGTGTTCCAGTATTTCAGGCACTATGGCGATAAAGGGTTCGCCTCTGAATAACGTTTCTGTCCCGATCAGTGCGTACATAATAATGAAAGAGAAAAAGCCAGTACAAAAGTACTGACTTTTCTATTTGAAGACTCTTTATTCGTGGAGTCAGACACTCAGAGCTTCAAGAATCCTGTCACGAATATCTTCCACCTTTCCTGTACCCTGTATTTTGTAATAACGCGGAGCATCAGGGTCACCGTTCTTTGACAGGTTCAAATAGTATTCGATCAGCGGTGCAGTTTGAGCGTGATAGATCTGAAGCCGTTTTTTTACCGTATTTTCATGATCATCATCTCTTTGTACCAGAAGCTCTCCGGTTTCATCATCAACGCCGGCTTTTTTTGGTGGATTGTACTTTACATGATAGGTTCTGCCAGATCCAAGGTGTACGCGGCGTCCGCTCATGCGTTCAATAATCTCTCGATCGGCAACATTGATTTCTACAATATGGTCAATGTGGATCCCGTCTTTTCTCAACGATTCGGCCTGGTTGAGTGTACGTGGAAAGCCGTCGAAAAGACAACCATTGACGCAATCACTCTCAGTCAGGCGCTCTTTGACCAGACCGATAATAATCTCATCGGAAACAAGTTGTCCGTTATCCATCACTTTTTTTGCCGCGATACCCAGAGGAGTTCCTGTGCTCACCGCAGCACGCAACATGTCTCCAGTCGATATCTGCGGTATCCCGAGGGTTTTTGATATATAGTTCGACTGTGTGCCTTTTCCGGCCCCCGGTGCTCCCAGTAGAATAATTCTCATCAAACTGATTTTATAGGGTTTTTTTTGTCGTAACAATCATGATTTTTGGTTTTGTCACTCTTCTTTCTTCATCGGCGGTACTGTCTGCGGGGGCGCTTGTCGATAATCCATTCTGTTCTTCAGCGCCTGAAATGGGAGAGGGTGCAAGGAGTGGCTCGTCAGGTTTAGCGGCGGGTTTAAGCTGAATAGTCTGTTTTGTAGGCTTTTTCTTGAATTCGATTGTTGTGCCTTTCAAAGCGCCTTCAGGCTGCGAATGATGCTGCAACTGGAGATCATTGAAAAGTTGCTGGGAGGCTGCAGCAGAGCCCTGTACGTCCAGTGAGCGGTACTGATAATCCTCTTCGGTGATCATTTCGGTCCGGAATGCAAAATCCATTGCACCAAGCATCATTCTGATCGTGCGGCGGCTTTCACCAAGATCGCCCTTCGATTCTATGTGGGTTTCTGCCTTGGCATTTACCGTGGTGATGAAACGGCCATTAAGATCCGTTTCCTCAAGAAGCCCGAAGGTGACATTGATTTTCAGGCCAAAAAGGATAAAGGAGCTCACTTCGGCTCGAATGGTAACCATACCGCCAACCGCGGTTCTTTCGCTTATCAGGTTCCAGCCGATCCAGTGATCAATTTTACTGAGAATAAATTCCGAGACGTCGGCGATTGGCCGGTCGTACCGGCGCACCTTCAATTCATTGAAAACAGGGTTTTCCGAGGTGTGCGTCGCATTACTCGTAAGACCATGGTAGGCTTTGGTTAATTCACTTTTGAAAGGAATAAGATCGATCAACTCCATGATTATCAAGACGGTTAGAGATTATTGCCGGTTTTGCATCCCGATTGTTGCCAGTTGCCCACATGCCGCATTAATGGTGGAACCGTAGCTTTTTCTGACGGTGACATGCAGTCCTGAATTCATGAGATACTGCTGGAATATCTCTCTGGCTGAGCTACAAACAGGTTTGAATTTAATATTATTGATTGAATTGTAATCAATCAAATTTATTTTGCATAAAAAGGTTTTGGCAAACCGGGCAAGCATCTTTGCATCATCAAGTGAGTCGTTGATCCCCCTGAGGAGCAGATAGACAATGGTGACAGGCATTCCAGTCGAAGAGCTGTACTCACAAAGTGATTTTCCGAGCTCCTTGAGTGGATATTGCCTTGCTGCAATCGGCATCAGTGACTCACGTTTCTCTTGATCGGCAGAATGGAGGGATACGGCAAGCTTTGTTTTCATCCCCGATTTTCCCAGCCGCTGAATTTCAGGGATCACACCGACCGTTGAAATGGTGATTCTTTTCTGTGAAAGGCAGAATCGGTAATTTCTTGTGCTGAGGGTTTCAATGGCCTCAATGACGTTGTCGGTGTTCAGCAATGGCTCACCCATGCCCATAAAAACAATGTTGGTGATGGCTTTGCCCGTCTCCCGCGCCGCAAGCAGTTCGTTGAGTGCGTAGATTTGACCGGTAATTTCTCCGGCAGTGAGATTGCGTCGGAAACCCATTCTTCCCGTTGCACAAAAAGGGCACTGCAGCGGGCAGCCGATCTGTGATGAAACACAGGCAGTCATTCTGTTTTCCGATGCAATCAGAACACTTTCCACTTTGTTCATATCCTGCAGCTCAAGCAGAATTTTCTCTGTAGGACTCTCGCAACTCTCTTCAAAGCACTCCGTATGGTCAACAGCCTTTAACTTGTGGATTGAAAAACTCTCCGAAAGCTTTTTGCGCAAAGCAAGACTCAGTATGGTCATGTCGTCAAAACTTGCAGCATGGTGACTGAACAGCCACTGATGTATCTGTGTCGCCCTGAATGACGGTTCTCCGAGCGCACTTAGTGCCTGCTGAAGTTCCTTGAGGGACAAGTCTGTTATATTATGGAGCGGTTCGGTCATCGAATGGGATATTGTTATGAAAAAAATCGGTCGTTTATCCTCAGAGTTCTGAGCATAAAATAAGCTTCTTCGTGGATTTTATAGGGGAGGAGTTTTATTAATTCCTGAAATAATTTTTTCGGCCGGTGAGAGTACGGTGGTGCTGGTAAAATTTTGATCAACTCCTCGCAGCAAAGCGAGAACAAGCGGAATGGAATAATGGATGGAAGTGATTTGTTTTTTTGAACAGCATTTTATACAGCGCAGTGCGTGCCATGGGGTCCGATGGGCAGCTCTGTCGACAGTTTCCAGATAAAGGTTAAGGCGCCACGCATCAGTCACACCTTCACCTCAATAATATCATCCCACTGTGTCGTATATCGTGCAGAAAGCCGCTGCTGATGCGGTTTCCAGCTCTCAGAGTTCTCCGCCGCCAGCCGCACGGCACCACTGCCATAGCGATTGTTGATGGTGTCCATCACCTGCATGATCTTCTGATCCCGCTCATTGTGTACAGGCGCTTCTTCAGCAAAAAGCGAAAGCGTGGTGCTGCATGGTGCTTGCGGCACGATACCGCTTACCAGAACACCAGCCTTTTTGTAGCTCTTCCCGGCACGAAAGATGCCGTCAAGCATTGTTTGCGCTGACTGCAGAATGGCAATGGAGTTATTTGTAGGGCAGGGCAGGGAAGCCGTCCTGGTGCCCCAGTATCGCTCGCATGAATCATCGAACGGGCTGGTCGCGATAAAAACGGTAATCAGCGAAGCCAGAGTGTTCTCTTTTCGCAGCTTCACCGCGCACTTGCCCGCAAACGTCGCCACGGCCTGCTGCAACTCCTCCAGGTTGGTAACGCTGCGACCAAATGATCGTGAAGTGCAGATGCTTTGCTTTGCAGGCCGAACCAGCTCCATCGGCAGGCAGGATTTGCCCTGCAGCTCAGCCTGAATTCTTGCGCCGACGATGTGCAGGTGCTTGCGTACCCATGCAGCAGGAGAATCCGCCAGGTCAGCGGCGCTCTCAATCCGCTTTGCCTGCAACACCTTGCTCCACTGCCTCCCGATGCCCCAGATATCCTCAACCTTCGTTCGCTCAAGCGCGGCCTGGATCTCGGCACGGGTTTCGAGCACGCAGACACCCTGATAGTGCGGGTTCTTTTTTGCCAGCCGGTTGGCAATTTTCGCAAGCGTTTTTGTTGGCGCCATGCCCACACAGACCGGAATGCCGGTATGCTGCCGGACTGTCTTGCGAATCAGTCTGCCGTACTCCGTCAGGTCAAAGCGCGCAAAGCCAGACATATCCAGAAAAGCCTCATCAATGGAGTAGACTTCAATTTCAGGCGCAAGAGCGGCAAGCGTCATCATCACCCGTGACGACATATCGCCATAGAGGGCAAAGTTTGAGGAGAAGACCGCCACATCATGCTGCCTGATCAATGGGCGGCACTTGAATTCCGGCGTTCCCATCTGAATGCCAAGCGCCTTGGCCTCTTCAGAGCGGGCAATAATGCAGCCATCGTTGTTCGACAACACAACAACCGGGCGCAATCGCAGATAGGGGTTGAACACCCGTTCACACGAAGCATAGAAGTTATTGCAGTCAACAAGGGCAAACATGGGGTCTATCTCCAGCAGGGGGGTTATCCCGGTTTGTGAATTACATAAGCAACGATGCCCCACACCAGAAAGTCATTTTCTTCAGTGATTCTGATCGGCCTGAATTCATCATTGGCCGGCATCAGGTAGACGCCCTCTTCCCGCACAGCCAGTCGCTTCACCGTAAACTCCCCGTCAAGATAGCAAACCGCAATGGCGCCCTCTCTTGGCTCAAGGGCCTTGTCGATAACCAGCAAGTCACCATCCTGAATGCCCGCATCAACCATCGAGCCACCTTTCACCCTCGCATAAAAGGTGGCTGCCGGGTGCTTGATCAACTCTTTGTTCAGGTCAAGGGCCAGATCCAGATACTCTTCAGCCGGAGAAGGGAAACCCGCAGCAATAGCCGTGCCGGCAAGCGGCAGTTCAAGCTGCATTGTAAAGTCAGGAGTGAAGAAGTCCAGCACCGGGCCGGCATGTATTTTGGAGAGTCGCATCGTCGTTCGCATGTTTTCATTACCGGAATATACATTTTGAAGAGGAGATGGGGAGTTGGTAAAAAAGCGGCCACCACTCCATATACGTCATCGTAGTGCTATATTCTTGTACAGAGAGTGTGATGAACAGGAATATTTGTCAACGGAAAAATAAGGCGAAAATATGTGCGGACGATTCGGGTTTTACGAATTGAAGTACTTCCTTGACCTCCTGCGCCAACTGGAGTTGCCGTTTGAAGAGTATCAGGATTACCCCAAGACAAATCGGTACAACATCCCTCCGGAAACGGATATTATCATCCTGCAGGCCAGCCATGAGCCCTATAACATCACCTCGGCACGATGGGGGTTGATTCCCCGTTGGGCCAAGGAACTTCCCAAAATCAGGCCAATAAACGCACGGGCTGAATCTTTGGTCACGAAACCCTATTACCGGCATCTGGTTGGGCGGAACCACTGCCTGATTCCGGCAAGCGGCTTTTATGAGTGGGAACGCACCGAAGGCAAAAAGAAGCAACCCTGGTACATCCACCGGGCGGATGGCTTGCCCATGGCATTTGCCGGACTGTGGGACACCTGGAAGCCAAAGAATACCGAAGAACCCGCAATCACGACCTGCACCATCATCACCACTGCGGCAAATGAGCAGATCGCAACTCTCCATGACCGAATGCCAGTAATTCTCGAACCCGAAAACTGGAAAACATGGCTTGAAGCTGATCCCAGAACACTTGCAACGATGCTGGTTCCCGCTGATAACGGCATTTTGGACATGTATCCGGTATCAACACAGGTAAACAATGCCCGCTATCAGGGCAGCAACTGTATTGAGCAGGTTGAGTGACGGCATCAAGGCTCGGTTTGAATGTAAAAGGGGATAACATGCTGGCATGGTAAAGTTACCCGCTTCGATGAGATGAAGCATAGCTCTTCAAACGAAGTTTTTTTTTGAGATAGTAAAATCGTTGCTGGATGATGGCATGAGGGGGAAAAATGGTGTATAAAAAACCTTTTATGAAAGAAATCAGCATTTGTTATCCTCCGGACAGCATTTGTTCTTTTATCTGTGCTTTATTCCACATAAAACCGGCAATAATTTTGCCTGTAACCTACGTTATTTCTTTCGTTTGATGTGAATAAATGATAAATAAGAGTACAGAGTGTAATCTCGTCATTCCCAATGAAGTTAAGTTCTTCTTTTCCATTATAAACCGATTGGTTACGATTCAAACCGGAAGTCACCGCCTATGAAGCTTGTTCAAAACAGTGGAACAGACCGAGTCATCGACTACCTTCGATCAAAACTCACCGCAGGTTGCCAGTTTGATATGGTAACCCCCTCTTTTTCGCTGTTCGCCTTTTTCGGTATGCTTCAAGAAATGGCGGCACTTTTAACATGCCGTCTTCTTTTGCCACCAGTCACTACAGAACTTTCAATTCTTGGGTCTGAAGCCGATCGTGCTGCTCGTAACCGTTTGCAAAACCGTTGGATTGCAAGTCGCCTGCAGCAATGGCTTCAAAGCAAAAGCGAAGTGAAGCTTGCTCCCGGTGCAGTGCCGCAAGGCGCTTTTGTTGTTCGTGATGGCGATGCAGTGCCCGAGCAGGTGCTTCTTGGTTCGCTGGCATTCACTACTGATGGTCTTGGATTGACACCTGGTAACCCCTTGAATTTGATTCAGGCTTCTGAAACGCCTGAAGAGGCGTTATTGCTCAGCAAGTGGTTTGATGCTCAGTGGTCGGGCCTTGCAGAGAATCCAAAGGCCAAAACAGAGTTGATTGGTCTGTTACAATCACTCGCCTCTCACAGAGAGCCTTACCTCGTCTACTCGCTCATCCTGTATAACATCTTCCGCGACCGTGACGAAGATCTTGATGAAGAGCGTATCGTCAAGTCTGCTACAGGTATTCGCAACACCGTGGTCTGGAAGAAGCTTTACCGCTTTCAGCGTGATGGTGTGATTGGTGCGCTTGACAAGCTCAACCGCTTTGGCGGCTGCATTATTGCCGACAGTGTCGGGCTGGGCAAGACCTTTGAGGCTCTTGCCATCATCAAATATCACGAACTACGAAACGACCGGGTGCTGGTCCTTTGCCCGAAGAGGTTGCGTGACAACTGGACGCTCTATAAAGCCAATGATCGTCGGAATTTTCTTGCTCCCGACCGCTTCAACTATGATGTCCTGAACCACACCGATCTTTCCCGTGACGGCGGGTTCTCCGGCGATATTGATCTTTCGCACGTCAATTGGGGAAACTACGATCTTGTCGTTATCGATGAATCGCACAACTTCCGAAACAAGGCAGCCAACAAAGGAAAGGAAACCCGCTACGATCATCTGATGCGCAAGATTATCAAAGAGGGGGTCAAGACCCGGGTGCTCATGCTTTCGGCAACGCCGGTCAACAACAGGCTGGCTGATCTGCGCAACCAGATTGCATTTGCCACTGAAGGCAACGACTCGGCTTTGCTCGCCCACGGCATCAGCAGTATCGACAGCACCACCCGGCTTGCACAAAAGCAGTTCAATCGCTGGCTGGATCTTGATGAGGCGGAGCGCATCCCGGTTCGTCTGATTGAAATGCTTGGCTTCGATTACTTTACCTTGCTGGATCTTCTGACTATCGCACGTTCCCGCAAGCATGTTGAAAAATATTATGGAATCTCCGAAACAGGACGCTTCCCTGACCGCCTGAAACCAATCAACATCCAGGCTGACGTTGACCGGGCTGGTGAGTTTCGGCCCATCAGGGAGATTAATCAGGAGATTCGCCGTCTGAACCTTGCCTCTTATGCTCCTTTGCGATATGTACTGCCGCACAAGCAGGAAGCATACGATCGTAAGTACAGTACACGTGTACGGGGAGGCGAAGGCTTTTTCCGGCAGGCTGACCGTGAAGAGAGTCTGATCCACCTGCTTCGTATCAACATGCTCAAACGGATGGAGAGTGCCGTTTCATCATTTGCGCTCACCGTTCAACGCCAACTCCGCGATGTTGAAGCAATGCTGGCACGTATTGAGTCAAAAACGACCGAGCTTGAGGAGATTGATATTGCCGATGTTGACCTTGACGATCCCGCTTTTGAAAGCCTGCTTGTTGGTCGTAAAGTCAAGGTCTTGCTTCAGGATGTAGATCTGATCAAATGGAAGCAGGAGCTCATTGAAGATCGCAACAGGCTGGCAACTCTATACGCAGCGGCGGCCCAGGTTGATGCACAGCGAGATGCCAAACTGGCAGCCCTGCGTGACGTTATTGCCACCAAATACCGGAACCCCATCAATCCCGGTAACAGCAAGGTTATCGTTTTTACAGCATTTACTGATACAGCCCGATACCTTTACGATCAGCTCGCTCCGTGGGCGAAGTCTGAGCTTCACCTTGAGAGCGCTCTTATTGCCGGTTCCGGAAGTAATCAGACAACCTTATCCGGATTGCGCAAGGATCAGTCCACTCTTCTCAGTGCATTTGCACCCCGTTCCAAGGAGCGTCCCGAAGAACTTTCCAACGAAGGAAATATCGACCTGCTTATTGCAACGGACTGCATCTCCGAAGGGCAAAACCTTCAGGACTGTGACTGGCTCATCAACTACGATATTCACTGGAACCCGGTGCGCATCATCCAGCGCTTTGGCAGGATTGACCGTATCGGATCGCCAAACCGATGCATTCAGCTTGTCAACTTCTGGCCAAATATGGAGCTTGAGGAGTATATCAATCTTGAACAGCGGGTAAGCGGCAAAATGGTGCTTCTCGACATCTCCGCTACGGGTGAGGAGAACCTTATTGAGCAGCAATCCGGCAATCAGATGAACGATCTGGAGTATCGCCGCAAGCAACTGCTCAAGCTTCAGGAAACCGTGATCGATCTGGAGGATCTCTCCTCCGGTGTCTCCATCGCTGACCTCACCCTGACTGACATTCGCCTTGACCTTGCCCAATATCTGAAAGCCAATCCCGAAGTATTGGAGACGCTGCCGCCGGGAAGCTTTGCCGTTACCACCACAGCAGAGGCGGATATTGCACCGGGCATTATTTTCTGTTTGCGTGCGGAGGGTGAAGCGGCCCGGCGAATTCCTGACGCCGGGTATCCCCTTGGCACTCATTACCTCGTCCATGTTGGTGACGATGGATCGGTGATTCTGCCCTACACACAAGCGAAGCAGATTCTTGACCGGCTCAAGCGTCTCTGCCTCGGTCGTGATATGGCCGATGCCGGTGCGTGTGCCCGATTCGACAAGGCGACAAAACAGGGGGAAGAGATGCTTGCAGCACAACGCCTGCTTGCCGCAGCCGTAGCCTCCGTAGCTGGAAAGAATCAGGAACGAGCTGTTGCAAGCCTTTTCACTCCCGGCGGTACGCACGCCATGAAGGGAGAATTTGCCGGCATCAACGATTTTGAGGTGATGGCATACCTTGTTATTCTGCCGGAGGCAACCGTATGAAGAGTCAAGCGCTGATCGCAGCATTTGACCTGCCGGATAGCAGCCTGGTGAACCAGCGGGTACCCAGGAAGCTGCTGCTTGAAAACGGTGCACCCACTGCTGCCGACAAACGCTCTATCAACGAGGGGATTGAAGAGCTGATCTGGATTGCGGCACTCAAGCCGGTAACTGTCGGGGTTCCTGAGTTCCGGGACGAAAGCCATGAATATCTGGAAATTGCCGTTTTGCTGCTTACCTTGCGTGACGGAGCCAAAATAAAGCGGCTGGTGGAACTGGTGCATCGGGCGATTCCTTATCCTGTTCTGCTTTTGACCCGGCAGGGTGCACAGTTATCGCTCTCTGTTGTCCACAAGCGGTGGTCGCAGAGTGAGGCTGGCAAAACGGTGCTTGAGGGCGATATTGTTTCCGTCGAATGGAAAAACGAGGTTGATTCACTCATTCTGGTCGATTTCCATAACTCACTGCCGCTTGGCCGTCAACCACGCACAAACCTCCGTGATCTCTATCAGGGTTGGCTTGACTCAGTGTTGGCGCTGCATGCAGCAATGGTGACGGGGAGTTTCGCTCTTGCAGATAGCGCAGAGTATGCCGCAACCCGATGTGATGCCTTGCGGGAGTGTGGAGTGTTGCATGAGGAAATCGTCCGTCTGCGCACTCTTGCGGCAAAAGAGAGGCAGATACCCCGGCAGGTGGAGCTGAACCTGGAACTCAAGCGGATTGAAGCAGAACTGGCAACAACAAAACAAAAATTATGACCGAATACGAAGAGGCGACCATCAAGCCGTTAACCGCAAATGACCCTGAAGCCCAATCCGCCGATATTCTGGCAGGCAATATTGAGCAGTTGAAAACGCTCTTCCCTGAAGCGTTTACGGAAGGCAAGATTGATTTTGAGGTGCTCCGCCAACTGCTCGGTGGCTCGGTGGAAGAACAGGAAGAGAAGTACGGCCTCAACTGGCACGGCAAACGTAAAGCCCGGCAGCTTGCCCTTACCCCATCCACCGGTACCCTGCGCCCCTGCCCGGAGGAGAGTGTGGATTGGGACACCACAAAAAATCTGATGATTGAGGGGGATAACCTTGAAGTGCTCAAGCTGTTGCAGAAGAGCTACTCCGGCAAGGTGAAGCTCATCTACATTGATCCACCATACAACACCGGCAAGGACTTTGTCTACCCCGACAACTTCCAGGACAACATCAAAAACTACCTCGAACTCACCGGCCAGGTTGAGGGTGGCCGCAAGATCAGCAGCAACACTGAAGCCAGTGGGCGCTTTCATACCGACTGGCTCAACATGATGTATCCAAGGCTGACGCTGGCGAGGAATTTGCTGCGGGATGAAGGGGTGATTTTTATCAGATTGATGAAAAAGAGCTTCAAAATCTTCGAATAATATGTAACGATATTTTTGGTGAAGAATGCTTTATTTCAACAATAACACTGTTATGCAATCCGAAAGGTCGGTCACAGGACAAATATTTTGCTACAAACCACGAATATATTTTGATTTATAGTAAGAGACCATTACCAAAAGGGGCTTTTGCTATTGCAAAAGAAGATGATCAAATCGAAGCTGAGTATCCCGAAGAAGACGATGGAGGTAAATATCGTCTTTTAGAGCTGCGCAATACACATCGGGAATTTGGGAAGCATAATCGAAAAAATCTATTTTATCCTTTTTATGTGAACGATGACGGTGAGGTATTTCTCGAAAAAGAGGAGGGTTTTCACAAGGTAACTCCTTTATGGGATGACGGGTTTGAAGGCTGCTGGACGTGGGATAGTAACAAAGCCAAGAAAGATGGTGACTTTTTATTTGCGAAAGAGGTATATGGCCGTTGGAAAATTTATCGAAAGAGTTACGCCAACGGTGCAGATCGGATGCTTAAAACAATCTTACTCGACAAATCCTATTACACAGAACGTGGCCAAAAAGTATTTAATGCTCTTTTCGGCACGAAGGCCAAACTTTTTCAATCTCCTAAATCACCTTATCTTCTTGCGCAACTTTTTCAAACCGTTACAAGCGATTCAGATCTGATACTTGATTTTTTTGCGGGTTCTGGAACAGCAGGGCATGCTGTTCTTGAACAAAATCAATCCGATGAAGGTACCCGACGTTATATTCTTGTTCAATTACCCGAACCACTTGATCCAGAGAATAAGGAGCAGAAAAACTCTGCAACTTTTTGTGATAAAATTTCCAAGCCTCGAAACATCGCTGAACTCACCAAAGAGCGCCTCCGCCGTGCGGCTCGGAAAATCAAGGATGAAAATCCTCTTTTCCCCGGTGACCTTGGATTCCGCGTCTTCAAGCTTGATTCAAGCAACATCAATACCTGGGAACCGGATCGCAACGATCTCGAAACAACACTCTTTAACTCCGTTGAACATCTGAAGGCTGATCGCGGTGAAGCGGATATTCTCTATGAGCTGCTCCTCAAACTTGGCCTTGACCTCTGTGTTCCTATCGAGAAACGGACGTTTGCAGGTAAAGAGGTTCACTCCGTCGGCGGTGGTGTGTTGCTTGTCTGCCTTGCTACTCATATCACCCGTGATGAGGTTGAGCCTCTCGCCCAAGGCATTGTTGCATGGCACAAGGAGCTTGCACCGGCAGGAGAAACAACCTCTGTTTTCCGCGACAGTGCCTTTGCTGACGATGTTGCAAAAACAAACCTTGCCGCCATTCTTCAGCAGCATGGGCTCGAAATCATCAGGAGCTTGTAGCCATGGCAAATCTGATACCGACAACTCCTCCATTAACAGGATTGCTGAATGCCTTGCGGGAACTCATTCAACAAGGACGACAGCATGCACTCCGTGCCGTGGACAGGGTGCAGGTGCAAACCTGCTGGGAGATTGGCCGCCATATCGTTGAGTTTGAGCAGGGTGGCGAGGCACGTGCTGCTTATGGCAAAAAGCTCTTGCCGCGACTGGCGGAATCGTTGACCCGTGAGTTTGGCAAGGGATTTGATGCCTCCAATCTGCGTTATATGCGACTCTTTTATAAGGCTTTTCCAATGTGTGACGCGCTGCGTCACGAATTAAGCTGGACGCATTATCGGACACTGCTGCGAGTCACGAGCAAGGAAGCCCGAATGTGGTACATGAATGAGTCCGCTACGCACAACTGGAATGTTCGCGCACTGGATCGTCAGATTGGTACACTCTACTTTGAACGGTTGTTGCTCAGCAGCGACAAGGCCAGTGTAGAGAGTGAGGCTGATGCCAATATCGCGGCTCTGCCTCGTAGCCCCCGGGAGTTTGTGCGTGACCCCGTGATGCTGGAGTTCCTTGGTCTGCCCGGCACGGGTAAATTGCTGGAGTCAAAGCTGGAGCAGGCATTGATGGATAAGCTGCAAGCTTTTTTGCTCGAACTGGGCAAGGGCTTCGCTTTTGTTGCCCGTCAGCAGCGCATCAGTACCGAGTCACAGGACTTTTATATCGACCTTGTTTTTTACAACTACCTGCTCAAGTGCTTTGTGCTGATTGACTTGAAGACCGGCAAGCTTGTGCATCAGGATATCGGGCAGATGGACATGTATGTGCGCATGTATGACGACCTCAAGCGTGGCGAAGGCGACAACCCGACTGTCGGTATTTTGCTGTGTGAACACAAAGATCAATCCGTTGTGCGCTACTCCGTGCTGCATGAGAGTGAACAACTGTTTGCGACCCGCTACCGTCTGGTGCTGCCAACAGAGGAAGAGCTTCGTCTGGAGATCGAGCGTGAACGGGATGCAATTGAAGCCGCACGCGCACTGGAGGAACAGGAGTGAAACTGCACTTTGAACCGAACCTTGACTATCAACTACAGGCGGTTGAAGCGGTCTGCGACCTTTTTCGCGGGCAGGAGATCTGCCGCACGGAGTTTACCGTTACCATGCCGACGACGAAAGATATGCAGTTTCCTGGCATGGAGAGTGATCTTGGCATTGGCAACCGGCTGACGTTGCTTGATGATGACCTGCTCAAAAGCCTGCATGATATTCAGCTTCGCAATGGTTTGCCGCCTTCCGGAATACTTGCTTCCGGTGACTTTACGGTAGAGATGGAGACCGGAACGGGCAAAACCTACGTCTATCTGCGTACCATCTTTGAACTCAACAAGCGGTACGGTTTTACCAAATTCGTCATTGTCGTCCCGTCAGTGGCAATCAAGGAGGGGGTTTACAAAACCCTTCAGATTACCGAAGAGCACTTCAAGGGGCTCTATGCTGGCGTGCCTTTTGAATATTTCCTCTATGACTCCGCAAAGCTGGGGCAGGTGCGTAATTTTGCTACCAGCTCGCAAATACAGATTATGGTGATGACGGTTGGTGCCATCAACAAAAAGGATGTCAATAATATTTACGGCAAGGGAGCCAATGAGCCGACCGGCGGGGAAAAGCCAATTGACCTTGTCAAGGCGGTGCGACCCATTCTGATTATTGATGAACCGCAAAGTGTGGATGGTGGTCTCTCCGGTGCAGGCAAAACTGCGCTTGATGCCATGAACCCCCTTTGTACCCTGCGTTATTCCGCTACGCATGTGGACAAGCACCAGATGGTTTATCGTCTTGATGCGGTTGATGCGCACGATAAGGGGCTGGTCAAGCAGATCGAAGTTGCTGCTGCTACAGTGGAAGATGCCTTCAACAAGCCATATCTCCGTCTCTTGAAGGTCGAGAACAAGCGTGGCAGAATTTCCGCACTTGTTGAACTCGACAAGCTGACGGCCAGCGGTGTCAGGCGAAAAGAGGCTGTTGTGGTTGATGGCGATAATCTTGAAATGGTTACCAGCCGGGCGATCTATGCAGATTGCTCTATCGGTGAAATCCGTGTTGAAAAGGGCAGGGAGTTTATGGAGTTGCGCTTCCCCGGTGGTGAGCAGTTCCTGAAACCTGGCGAGGCGTATGGAGATGTGGATGCTCTTGCCGTTCAGCGCCAAATGATCCGCCGCACTATTAAGGAACACCTCGACAAAGAGCTGCGTCTGCGTCCGCAGGGCATCAAGGTGCTTTCGCTCTTCTTTATTGATGAGGTTGCCAAATATCGCTCTTACGACACTGACGGTAACTCCGTGAAGGGTGATTATGCCCGCATTTTCGAGGAGGAGTACCGCCGGGCGGCAAAGCTGCCTGATTACCTCACGCTGTTCAGTGAAGTTGACCTGACGCATGCCCCCGAAGAGGTGCATAACGGCTATTTCTCAATCGACAAAAAAGGTGGCTGGACCAATACAGAGGAGAACAATCAGGGAAATCGGGAGAGCGCTGAACGGGCCTACAACCTGATCATGAAGGAGAAAGAGAAGCTGCTCTCACTGGAGACTCCATTGAAATTCATCTTTTCCCATTCGGCTCTCAAGGAGGGGTGGGATAACCCCAATGTCTTTCAGATTTGTGCACTGCGTGAAATGGGCTCAGAGCGTGAACGCCGCCAGACGATAGGGCGTGGTCTGCGGTTATGCGTCAATCAGCATGGCCTGCGACTGCGTGGATTTGAAGTCAATACGCTGACGGTTATTGCAACCGAGAGTTATGAGCAGTTTGCCGAAAATCTTCAGAGAGAGATTGAGGCTGAAACCGGTATTCGATTCGGGATTGTCGAAGAACACCAGTTTGCGGCGATTTCCGTTACTACTGACGAAGGAGTCTCAATTCCTCTTGGATTCGAGCAGTCGAAGCTCTTGTGGGAGTATCTGAAAGAGCAAAACTATATTGACAGCAAGGGCAAGGTGCAGGATTCGCTGAAGCGTGTGCTCAAGGAGGGGACTCTTCGTGTGCCGGAGCCATTCAAGCCACTGCTTGATCAGATTACCGCAGTGCTGAAAAAGCTTGCCGGTCGTTTGGAGATCAAGAATGCGGATGAGCGGAGACAGGTACTCACCCGGCAGGCAGTGCTGCACAGTCCGGAGTTCAAAGAGCTTTGGGAGCGTATCAAGCATAAAACAACTTACCGCGTAGAGTTCGACAATGAAAAGCTTGTGGAGAGTTGCATCAAGGCATTACAAAATGCTCCGGCAATTTTGAAGACACGCATGCAGTGGCACAAGGCGGATATTGTGATTGGCAAATCGGGCGTTGAAGCTACTGAACGAAGTGGTGCAGCAACGGTTGTGCTTGATGAAAACGATATTGAATTGCCTGACCTGCTTACGGATCTGCAGGATCGCACACGGCTGACCCGCCGCACGATTCATCGTATTCTGACGGCCTCCGGGCGACTCGATGATTTCAAGCGTAACCCGCAACAGTTCATTGAGCTGGCTGCCGAAGCTATCAAACGGTGCAAGCAACTGGCTGTTGTGGATGGCATCAAGTATCACCGCCTTGGTGACGAACATTTTTACGCCCAGGAGCTTTTTGAGCAACAAGAACTTACTGGTTACCTCAAGAACCTGATCCCCGTCGAAAAGTCGGTCTATGAAAAAGTGGTCTATGACTCAGACGTTGAAGCCTCTTTTGCTGACCAGTTGGAGAAAAATCTGGCTATCAAGGTCTATGCCAAGTTGCCGGGATGGTTCAGGATTCCTACTCCTCTCGACACCTATAATCCAGACTGGGCGGTACTCGTCGAAACGGACGGAGAAGAACGGATATACTTTGTTGTCGAGACCAAGAGCGGGCTCTTCACCGATGACCTGCGTGACAAAGAGAGTGCAAAGATTGAGTGCGGCAAGGCCCACTTCAAGGCACTCAGTGTTGGCGAGACGCCTGCAAGGTATGTTGTGGCCCGCTCCCTGGATGATGTGCTGGCGCGCTCCGCAACGCCCGACGCCTAACAAGCAGACACCCCGGGAACAAGCCTATAGAAATGCTATTCGTGGCTTTGTAACTGCAGAAGAAAACCGCGATTACAATCGACTGTCCGGCTACTTTAGTGAGTAAAAACGTAAGTCACCCTGTCACCAAAGAGACGCATTCAAATCTCGAGCAACCCGCTCAGCCACGCTCCGGCAGGCTCCGCCGGGCTGCCGACTGCCGCCCCTGGTGGTCCGTCATAGCGCTGGTCTGCCATTGATACACGCAGCTTTTAAGGCATTGTATATTGAGCCATCACCTCAGGGAGATATGCGATGTAATGGAAGCGAATATACGTCACCGTCAAAAGTCGGAATACACATCACGGGTTGGAAATCCTGCAACGGGTGGCAGCTTTGGAAATATGAAGATGAGAACACAAAAGATTGGAAATTTATTAGTGCATTACGTGCATAATCAAGCCTGCTATTTGTGTCTAAAAGCATCTTCAATCCGGCATGATTGATTACGGCACAGCGGTTCAGGAGACGGCTATTTTTTTGATTTCCTCTTTGTCAATAT
>CAIJWE010000029.1 GCA_903824295.1 uncultured Chlorobiaceae bacterium | reverse complement strand
CGATGGCTTTATGTCGAGCCGTTATCAATGCGTCTGATTCCATGCGCTGAGTTTATGTCACAGCACATAAAAGTTCAAGTTATTATTTTATGACTCCTAAATCTGGTGCACTCGGAAAAATACCGATCTCTCGACGAATACATGATCCCAAAGGCTGATTGGGATGTCAACCGTGCCGAGTACCTGCAACGCGCACAACTCAATGATTTCTCCAACTGGAAAACCACCTTGAGCGAGCTGGAAAAAGCACTTGAGGCTCGTTACGAAAAAACAAACCAAAACCTCAATGCAGGTAATAACCCGTATTTGACCATACGTCCCAACGGTAGCTTCCATATGAGTACGCCTAACCTTGAAGAGGTGGCATGCCTGTCCTTGGGCAGTTTCTTTCCGGATCGGAAATATATTTCCATGCTGGAGATGTTGGCCACGGTGGATCAGGCCACGCACTTCCTTGATGAATTTGAGCATTGGCAAATAAAATACCAGCGTGCCAAGCCAGCCAAGAAAATTTTGTTTGCTGGCATCATTGGCTATGGCTGTGATATTGGCCACCGCAAGTTGGCACAGATTTCCAAGCAGATCGACGAGGGCGAGCTGGACAACGCAGTCAATTGGTACTTCTCGCTACAGAATGTGCAGGGTGCCAACGACCGCATTCTGCGCCTTGTCGATCAGTTGAATTTGCCGAATATTTATCGACGCAACGCCGACGTGCTACACACTTCCAGCGATGGTCAGAAATTCGAGGTAGCCGTGGATTCCCTGAATTCCAACTACTCGTACAAGTACCTGGGCAAAGACAAGGGTGTCAGCGTGGTGTCGTTCATCGACATGCGCGATCTGATGTGGCACTCTACGGTGATCAGCTCCGCCGAACGGGAGGCGGCCTATGTGATCGATGGGCTGATGCACAACGACGTGATCAAGAGCGACATTCATTCGACTGACACGCACGGGTACTCTGAAATCATCTTCGCGGCAACCTGTCTCTTGGGATTTGAATTTGCACCACGCATCAAGGGTCTGGGTCGGCAACAACTGTGTGCTTTCAAGCACCGCGATCATTACACGGAACAAGGATGCACAATGCTGCCCGACCGCTATATCCGCGAACCCTTGATTGATGATCAATGGGACGAAGTTCTGCGTTTTATCGCAACCATCCGACTCAAGGTAACGACCGCCTCTCAGCTCTTCAAACGCCTGAACTCTTATTCCAAGCAGCACCCGCTGTACCGCGCCTTGAAGGAATTCGGGAAGATTCCGAAGACGCTCTTTATTTTGAAGTACTGTGACGAACTTGACTTTCGGCAGGCGATCGAAAAACAGCTCAATAAGGTCGAGGGATCAAACAAGTTTTCCAAGGCAGTGTCTTTCGGTCACAGTCATGAATTCATCCAAAGCGAGAAGGAAGACCAAGAGATCGCCGAGGCCTGCCGACGGCTGATCAAGAACGCGATCGTGTGCTGGAATTACCTCTACCTGTCACGGGAGCTTGCTACCGAGAAAAACGAAGATCGCAGGGTGCAGTTGATCGAAGCCATTCGCAACGGATCGGTGGCTACTTGGGCACACTTCAACCTGCACGGGGAGTTCGACTTCTCTGATGAGCGGATGGTCGACTCTATTGGTTTGGCGCTTCCCAAAAATCCACCCCTGGATACGCGCTAAATTTGGGAGTTAGGCAGCTCAAATCGATATGCTCTTTTTGCCTTTAGCCCCCGTCGCATCTGCGTTATCTGCTCTTTTTTTTGCAGTGACCGCGCTTTGTGTGCGCTTGCTGTCCAGAGGTTGTTTTGGCTTTTGTACGCTGGCAGTTGGCACGCGGGTTTTGGGCAGGTTACCATTTATGGGTTGCGTGGCATGTGCGCCTTTTCAGCACCGCCGCCTAACCCCGCAGTCAAGCGGGACGCCGCGCTGGTGCGCGTCGCCCCTTACTTTTGACGATCAAAATTCGACTAAAACACAATCTGGGCAAGGTTTTACGAAAATTCCTATGAAACTTTTCTGTCGTTTGTTTAAACGTACCCAATTTTGCCTTCCACTTGGTCTATCAACCCCTCAAACACTCCGCTATCTCCCCAATCCTCAGTGGTG
>CAIJWE010000028.1 GCA_903824295.1 uncultured Chlorobiaceae bacterium | reverse complement strand
GAATATATATATTGTTATCTGTAGCGCTAATATGCAATAAGTCATTTTCTAAATGGATGGCTAGCGGTTTAAAATCCGTTTCATGAAATCTATTTAACGCTACTTTGTTATCAGCAAAAAAAAGCACTTCAATTCTTCCAAGTTGGGATTCTGGCTTGCAAGTTGACGACCCCCTGCGCTGACTAGTAATTGCTCTAGAGCGATTCCAAAAATTTTCGAGTGCTTCTTTCTCTGTGCTCACATAAGTCAGGTATAACTGAAACATTGATGGTATCCGTAAAGTTATTTGTAGCCCTAACGTAGCGTTTAGCTGCCGGCGCGCTTGCGGGCGCCTTGGAACTTACCTTCGCCTCTGCCCATTGAACGGTAGCCCTCTTGCAAGCGTGATCGGTCAGCTACAACGCCTGGTTAGCGATTCTAGTGAAAAAGTAGATCCTCGATCGAAAATGTCTTTGAAATAAATTCTCTGAGAGCCTCCCGTGCAACAGCAATTCTTTGTCGGTGTTCCTTTAGTTCGATACAAAGAGCACGTGCCTTGTCATAATCTCTTGGACCGATTTCGTATTGTGAAATTCCTTGTTGCATCGCCTTGACGAGTTGTTCTTGTGCCCATGAAGCTGGAATCAACAAGTGCGTAACATCGGCGGTCATAGCGTAATACGTTTCGTAGTCAATTTCCAGAACACTAGAATCAGGCTTAGTAAATGAAAGGGTCTTAAATGGGTGCAAACCTGTAAACTCAACTTCGAACTTATTTGTAAGAAGTAGTTTGGCAAGTGGTGAGAAATAGGTGCCCTTAAAGCTGGCGACAATCTTTAGCAGTTCCGACAACCTCGGGTCGATTATTTGTATAGCGGCTGTTGTGCTACTCAGGGACGACAAGAAAGACTTTGAAACTTCTTGTATCTTTGGTACCAACCGCAATAGTTCTTTACTAAATATGACTGGCTTCCGACGGTTACATGCATTATCCAAGAGATCAATAGTCTTGGATAAAACGTCGTCCAGTTCAATAAAAGCATTATGAAACGTGAGAAATGCCTTTGCTGCTCTAGATTTCTTATCTAAAGTCATGTCAATCTTCTTGCCGATCAGCTTGGTTGCGATATATTCTGCTAATTTGGCTACAACACCCGCCCACGCAATCATAGTCACACCCTCTTTTTATTCTTTGTCAGCGCTAACAATATTTAGATTGATCCGCCTATACTGCGGATTTTTGAATTATAATCCGTATAAGACATCATTTTCAAACCACTCAAAACATCGCCAACCGATTTTTTATAAAGCACTTAAATCTATTGTTGCTTTTTATTTCAGCGTCTTATATGGATCGGCATAACAACGTCGCTTACAAGCCGTCAACAGGACTTTTTACACCATGACCGCCTTTGTTCAAAACATGAGTATAAATCATCGTAGTGCTTACATCTTTATGACCCATTAATTCCTGAATAGTGCGGATATCATACCCGCCCTCCAGCAAGTGAGTAGCAAAAGAGTGCCGAAATGTATGGCAAGTGGCCCGTTTTGTCAATTGTGCCTGAAAAGCTGCATCTTTGACAGCCTTTTGAATCAGAGACTCATCGATATGGTGCCGTCCCTCTTCGCCGGTTTTTGTGTTCACCCACCGGTTTTCCTGGGGAAAAACCCACTGCCATCGCCATTCTGCAGGTGCGTTGGGATACTTGCGGTCCAAGGCTCCTGGCAAAAGTACACGCCCCCAGCCCTCAGCAAGATCTTTGTCGTGCGTGCTCTTGACCTTTTTCAGATGGTCGCTGAGAGGCTTTTTCAGTGATTCAGGCAGCATAGTTATCCGGTCTTTTGCTCCCTTGCCATCACGAACCATAATTTCATTACGGGAAAAATCGATATCCTGTACGCGCAAGCGAAGACACTCCATCAGTCTCAATCCTGCGCCATACATAAGTGATGCCATTAACCACTTGTCGCTGGTAAGCTGAGCAAGAAGAGTTTTCACCTCTTCTCGTGTTAATACAACGGGTAAATGAGTTGGTTTTCGGGCGCGGATGACATGACCAAGATCACCAATTTCTTTGCCAATCACATTCCTGTACAGAAATAACAGTGCGCTCAATGCCTGATTCTGCGTTGATGCACTGACCTTTTCCTTCATGGCAAGATGGGTTAAAAACGCATTGATCTCCAGCTCACCCATCTCCTTTGGATGCCTCATGTTGTGAAAATGAACAAAACGCTTGACCCAGGCACAGTAGGTATCTTCTGTTCTCTTGCTGTAGTGACGAACACGCATAGCCTCCCGAAATAATTCCAGTAATTTCGGGCCGTGTTGCAATGCCTGAGGATCTACAGACCGCAGTAAAACTGTTCGAGAGTCCGCCACTATCTTATTTTTCGATCGCTCGTTTTACCCCAATAATAACTCACTGAAAGTATAACGAAATAATATCATGCCTTCAAATAAACACACTCATAAATACCGGACAACTACCACAAAAGAACACCTTCTTTCGGAGTATCCGGCGACAATACAGCGAGCTGTAATCAAGCGAAGGGCCTTCGTCATCCAGGCTGAGGTGAAAATTGAACCTATACAATCCGGGCCATCATTTCGGGTGGCTTGACCTCTTTTGGCTACTCTCTGCAAAAAAAAACCAATATCTACTATGGCTATGCCAACACGCTCGAAATTGAGGATGGCCGTTGGTTAGGGAGAGCGCAAAGCAGGCGATTTCAACCCTTGGGCTTTATGCTATTCTCTATCTGATGGGGTTCAGGGATCGAGACGACCTTTCGGTCAGTCAACATACTCCACAAACTGGTCAAAATCTTTCTTGAGGGGCAGGCTGATTGCTCCGGAAGGACAGATTGGTTCGCAGCGGGTGCACTGCACAACACAGTTGTAGGGGTTGGCAACGGTCATTTTTGCCCGATTGACTCCTTCGGGCTCACCGAGGCTGAAGACTCCCGGTTTGCAGAGATCCTCACAGTCGCCGCAGCCGTTGCAGAGTGTGGTGTCGAGTTCCGGAAACCAGGCAATCTCTTCGCGGGGGAGAAGAAGCCTTCGTTTTTTTGGTTTGTTCACGTTGTATTCCTGTCTACCAGCATTAATCCATCAGGGCAACCACGAGGGGTTCGCCCGTACACCATATTCAACAGGGCAACCACGAGGGGTTCGCCCGTACACCATATTCAACAGGGCAACCACAAGGGATTGACCCTACAGCAGGGAACCAAAATGAATTGACCCCCATGTCAATCAATATATTCAACGAAGCGCTCAAACTCCTCTTTTGGAGGGAGAATAATGGCTCCGGAGGTACAGATGGGCACGCATCGGGTGCAGAGTACGAGGCATTTGAAGGGATGCGCAACAATCAGTTTTGGGCGGCAGATACCTGTAGGGTCGGGTGCGCCCAACTCAAAAACACCGGGCTTGCAGAGCACCTTGCAGTCGCCGCAACCGTTGCAAAGCTCAGGCTTGATCGTAGGGTACCACGCAATCTCCTCCCTTGGGGCGATCAGCCGCTTTCTTTTTTTCGTTGTCTCCGGCTTGTGTGGCGTTGTGTGGGCGTGCAGCGCTACCGCCTCCGGTTTCTCCCACGAGCCGACCGGAGCAACCGCCAACTTTTCTTGCTTCTGCATCGCACGTGACTTGAGGGTGAGGCGCAATACACGAACGAGCCTCAGGGCGCAGCCGTCGCATGAGGGTTTTGAGCAGCGCCCGAAAAAGCAGTCAAGAAGCAGCAATCCTCTCCGTGGTTGTTTTTTCATCCCTGCAGCGCCGCGTGAATGGATGCGGTAAAGGCTTCACAAGCCTTGTCAATGGCTGACACATCTTTGCCTCCGGCTGTGGCAAACTCTGCCTTGCCTCCGCCTCCGCCCTGCACCAGTTTTGCGGCTTCACGAATCAGTTTGCCCGCATCAATGCCGCACTCTTGCACCGCTTTATCGGAGGCAAAGCTGATGAGCGAGACTTTGCCATCTTCAACACTGCAGAGCAAACCAGCAGCACAAGGGAGCTTTTCACGCAAGGCAAGTGCGGCCTGGCGCAAGGTGTCGCCATCCACCCCGTCAACAACCTTCGTCATAATCCGGCAGCCGCCGATCTCTGCAGAGTTCTGAAGCTCTCCGGTCAGGGTGTTGAGCAGAGCGGTAATTTTTCCCTCAAGAAGCGCTTTCTCAAGCTCTTTTTTGGCCTCCATCAAGTCGCTGACTCGCTCTGCAACGGGTTCATCCCCTTTTGCTTTGAGCAACTGACGAATCTGCTGCACTTCACGGTACTCTTTCCACAAAAGCTTTTCAGCCGCCTTGCCGGTGAGTGCCTCAATACGCCTGACGCCTGATGCTACCGAGGATTCGCTGAGAATTTTGAAGAGCCCAATGCGGCCAATGTTATCGACATGGGTACCGCCGCAAAGCTCTACCGAGATGCCTGGCACCTCAATGACCCTGACGCGGTCGGCATACTTGTCGCCAAAAAAGGCAAGTGCACCTTTGGCTATGGCGTCATCATAGAGGACGTCGGCATGTTTGAGCACCGGTTCCGCTCGGCGGATCTCTTCGTTCACCTGAGCTTCGACGGCCTCAATCTCCTCATCACTCATGCGTGAGAAGTGGCTGAAATCGAAACGGAGCCGTTCGGCATTGACATAAGAGCCCTTCTGCTGGACGTGCTGACCCAGAATGTTGCGGAGCGCACCGTGCATGAGGTGGGTGGCGGTATGATTGCGCTCGGCATCCTGACGCGACTGGCGCTCTACAACGGCGTTGGCTGAAAGCTGCGCCTCATCAAGCACAATCTCTGCGGGGCTGACGGGTGCAGCGGAAATGGTGTCGAAAATATCGGTAATGACATGGACAAAGGTATCGCCATCCTTGAGGGTATCGGTGACCTGAAAGCGGTAACGACTCTGCTCTATCCATCCCCTGTCGCCTGCCTGACCACCGCTTTCGGCATAGAAAGGGGTGCGGTCGAGCGCCAGAAGCAGCTTGCCTTCGATATGCTTGATGCCGGTAATCGAGACAGCCATCTCAAGCTGGTCGTATCCGGCAAACTCGGTGCGATGCACGTCGCTGAACCAGCGCCATTGGGAGCCGTCATCCTGTATCTGCTGTTTTTCCTTGCGGTCGGTTCTCGCGCGAACTTTCTGCTGCTGCATGCAGCGCTCAAAACCCTCAGCGTCAACAAGCATGCCTGCATCGGAGGCCATGAGGCTGGTCAAATCGAAGGGAAAGCCGAAGGTGTCGTAGAGTTTAAAGGCATCTTCGCCGGTTATGGTGGTGTTGCCGGCGGCACGCACACGCTCAACAACCTCGTTAAAGATTTCTATGCCGCGATCGAGGGTAACGATGAAGCTCTCCTCTTCGGCTTTGATGATTTTGCTGACGGTCTCCTGCTGTTTTTGCAGTTCAGGGAATACGTCACCCATCGCTGCGGCCAATGTGCCGACAAGCTGATGAAGAATGGGCTCATTATAGCCAAGATTTTTGGAGTAGCGCAGAGCACGGCGGAGAATGCGGCGGAGGACGTAGCCGCGCCCTTCGTTGGAGGGCATGGCGCCGTCTGAGAGGGCAAAGGTGAGGGTACGGGCATGGTCGGCAATAACGCGCATGGCAATATCAAGGGGATCATCCATTGATGCGCCGTAGGGAACACCGGTAATTTCGGTGATGCGATCGAACAATGGCTTGAAAACGTCGGTGTCGTAGTTGGAGCCTTTGCCCTGCATCACGGCGGCAACCCGCTCAAAGCCCATGCCGGTATCGACATGTTTCATGGGAAGCGGTTCGAGGGAGCCGTCGCTTTGGCGGTTATATTGAATAAAGACCAGATTCCACAGCTCAATCACCCGGTAGTCGCCGACGTTGACCAGGCTCCCGCCCGAACAATCTTCGGTAAGATCAATATGAATTTCGGAACAGGGGCCACAGGGGCCGGTTTCGCCCATCTCCCAGAAGTTATCCTTGTCACCGAAGCGGACAACGTGCTCCGGGTTGATATCGGTCGCTGTTTTCCATATCTGACAGCTCTCGTCGTCATCCTGATAGACGGTTGCATAGAGGCGCTCCTTGGGCAACTTCCAGACCTCGGTCAAAAGCTCCCATGCCCAGGTGATGGCCTCCTGTTTGTAGTAGTCACCGAATGACCAGTTGCCGAGCATTTCAAAAAAAGTGTGATGGTAGGTATCGCGGCCCACATCTTCAAGATCGTTATGCTTGCCTGATGCCCTGATGCATTTCTGTGTATCGGCTGCCCGCAGGTATGGTCTTGTTCCCTTGTCCAAAAAAACATCCTTGAACTGGTTCATGCCCGCATTGGTAAAGAGCAGGGTGGGGTCATCGGCGGGAATAACGGGGGCTGAACGAACGATGGTATGGCCTTTTTGAGCGAAATAATCCAAAAAAGATTGTCTGATTTCCCGGGCTTTCATAGAGATTGTTAATCTTGTTATAATGCTTTCCGTAGTACCGTTACCTGAAGCGATGCGGCATCCCTAACGTCCCCAAAGTTACTCTTTTTTAGAGCTTGTTGCCAACTAAAATTTATTGCTGTTCAGCCATACCTGACTCTTCCCCGACAAGAGTCGCCGGGAAGCAGTGCTGATTACAATTTTTTCTTTTTAAAAAAACTATATTATTGGAGTTGCGTTCTGGGTGTTGTCGCCCGTCTTTATTCATGGTTAAAACAGGAGCACCATTATGAGTTGGGGAGTAGAGCATCAGCAAAAAAGAAAGGATATTCTGGAACTCATGGATCTTTCGTCCAGAATCATGAAGGCAAATCCCAATCATGTCAATGAGGTTTCCAAAAGCGCAACCGGCTGCTGGATGGAGCAGATTTATGGCATTCAACGCTGTGATTTCTGCGATTTGAGTGCTGATTGCCCTATTCTGGAAGAGCAGGAGTGGCAGGATTACCTGACAAAAAATAATATTGTCATAGAAAAAAAATCTTAGGAAAAACAGCGCGAAGCTTGTTTTAACACCCTTGAATTCTTATATTTTTTTCTTGCAGAAGACTGTGCTGTTATTTTTTTGTCTTCTCTTTACCCACCAATAGTACATTTCACCAGATAACAACTCAATGGGCTCCCTGCGGCGATGTTCATTGACCACGGGGATTTTCTTGCTGTTTACTAACCTTGAAAAGTAATTAACAGGGACAATGACTGATAAAAAAAAGACAACCAGACAGGTCAATGTAACATCAAAAACCAGCGTTTCTGTGCTTTTTGCAGGAGATTCGGGCGATGGCATGCAGTTGACTGGCACTCAGTTTGCCAATACCGTCGCGATTCACGGTACGGAGCTTAATACGTTCCCGAATTTTCCTTCCGAAATCAGGGCCCCTGCTGGGACCATTGCGGGCGTCTCAGGCTTTCAGCTCCAGTTCAGCAGCAAGCCGGTCTATACTCCAGGTGCCCGATTTGATGTGATGGTGGCCATGAACTCAGCGGCACTGAAGGCTAATCTGAAAAACCTCCACCGTGGCGGCATTATTATTGCCGGTACTGAAGGGTTCGACGAGAAAAATCTAAAGCTTGCGGGTTATCCCGAAGGAGCAAATCCCCTGCATGACGGCTCCCTCGATAATTATATTGTTTTTCCTGTGCCGATCCTGCAGCTTACCCGTGAAGCTCTGAAAGAGAGCGGCCTGAGCAGCAAGGAGATTGACCGTTGTAAAAACATGTTTGTGCTGGGCTTGCTCTATTGGCTCTACACCCTTCCGTTTGAGGGAACGATGGAGACCATGTATGCCAAGTTCCAGAAGAATGTCTGGATGGCCGAAGCGAATATCAAGGCGATGAAGGCCGGCTATTTCTTCGGTGATGAAACTGAACTCTTTGCAAACCTTGGACGCTTCGATATTTCTCCGCAAAAACAGCATGGCGTTTATCGCCGCGTTACCGGTAATGAAGCATGCGCTATTGCTCTGACCGCAGCTTCCAGAAAAGCCGGGCTTGAACTCTTTCTTGGGTCATACCCGATCACGCCGGCAACTGAGATCTTGCAGACTCTTGCAAAAAAGAAAAAGTATGGCGTAAAGACTTTTCAGGCAGAAGATGAAATTGCCGGTATCGTCAGCAGCATCGGTGCAGCTTACGGCGGTGCGCTTGCCGCCACAAACACTTCCGGTCCGGGACTTGCGCTGAAAACAGAGGCACTTGGTCTGGCCGTTATTCTTGAGATCCCGCTTGTTGTGATCAATGTTCAGCGAGGCGGCCCATCTACCGGCCTTCCAACAAAACCGGAACAGTCTGATCTGTTAATGGCTTTGTACGGCCGTCATGGCGAAGCGCCACTGCCGGTTATTGCGGCGCACTCTCCCGTTGACTGTTTCTATACTACCTACGAAGCTGCAAGAATCGCTGTTGAGCATATGACACCGGTCATCTGTCTCTCTGACGGTTACCTCGCCCTGAGTTCAGAACCCTGGAAGGTTGAAAGTCCGGACAACCTTGCTGAGATTAAGACCCGCTTTCAGCCTGCAAGAGAGCCTGGAGCGGCTCCCTTTCTGCCCTACAAACGCGACGAGCGTCAGGTTCGCTCATGGGCAATCCCGGGAACCAAAGGGCTGGAACATCGTATCGGTGGACTTGAAAAGCAGCATGAAACCGGTAACGTCTCCCATGACCCTGAAAATCTTGAGTTAGTGCCGGACAGAACACCCAATTTATTTTAAATCCGGCGATTTATTTCTAGGTGATAAAAAAAATTACCATCTAAATAATGAAGATCGGAAGAGCGTCGTGTAGGGAAAGAGTG
>CAIJWE010000027.1 GCA_903824295.1 uncultured Chlorobiaceae bacterium | reverse complement strand
TCTGTTTTAGGTATTGACAAAGCAAAGCCATTAGCCTTAGAGAAAGGCATTGAGCTTATTCCTGGTGTGGAAATGAGCTCGACCTACAAGGGCTATGATATTCATATCCTTGGTTATTTTTTTAATTATCAGCATTCAGAGCTGAAAGAATATCTCGACCACTGCCGTCATCTGCGCACCGAGCGTGCTGAGCGCATGGTGAGCAAACTTGCCAAAATGGGCGTAAAGATCGGTATTGAGCAGATCATCGTCAAGGCACAGAACGGAAGTGTCGGACGACCTCACATTGCAGCAGTGTTGCAGGACGGAGGCTATGTAAAAAGCTTCAGCGAAGCTTTCAGTAAATATCTCGGCTCACACAGTCCAGCTTATGTCAAAAGCATAGAAACACACCCAGCGGACGTCATCAGGCTCATCAACAAGGCCTCCGGCCTCTCCTTTCTTGCTCATCCGGCGCAGAATGTGCCCGACGAGACGCTGAAACAATTGATTACCTTCGGACTTGATGGCATTGAAATTGTCCATCCCTCTCACGATGCCTATCGCCAGAATTACTATCGTGAAATTGCCAACGAGTACTTTTTGCTTTTTTCAGGAGGCTCCGACTATCACGGAATGCGAGAGCGAGATGAAGACCTCTTTGGCAAGGTAACCATACCCTGCGAATGGGTGGCAAAAATGAAAAGCCGACTTTTACACGCATGAAAACAGAACGTTCCAAGGCCAGCGCACCTCACCTTACCCTTTTTATGCCATTACTTTTTATGAGAAGCCTGGAAAAAAAGCTTGTCATGCGATTGAAAGATTTTTTTCTTACCATGCAGGAGTTTTTTCTCTTTTCGGTCAAGGCGTTCATGGCCTTTCCAAAAATGATTCGCTACTGGCGGGATGTGCTCGATCAGGCAACAATCTGCGGCACAGACTCAATTCCCATTGTGCTGGTCAGTGCGATCTCCATAGGAGCGCTTCTTGCCATTGAGGTAGGAAACCTGCTTGAAGACTTCGGTGCAAAAACAATGCTTGGACGTTCAACAGCACTTTCGGTGATCCGCGAACTCGGGCCACTGCTCATGGGCCTCATGCTTTCAGCCCGCTTCGGATCGAGAAACGGGGCCGAACTCGGTGCCATGCAGATATCAGAACAGATCGATGCCCTGCGCGCCTTCGGCACAGACCCCATAGCCAAACTGGTCATGCCGCGGCTTCTTGCCGCTCTCATCATGTTTCTCCCACTGACCGCGCTCTCCGACTTTGCCGGACTGCAAAGCGCTGCCTACATGGCTGAACACTACCACCGGATTGATCCTGGAATATTCTGGAACGCCGTTTACCCCCGGCTTGCACCCAAAGACTTTGTGGTCGGCTTTCTGAAAGCGCCGGTCTTTGCCGTCATCATCACACTGGTGAGCTGCTTCAATGGTTTTTCGGCGCGGGGAGGAACCGCAGGTGTCGGGCGCTCGACGATCAAGGGCATTGTGGTTTCATCAGGGCTTGTTTTGATTGCCAATTTTTACGTTTCAAAGATAGTGCTGGAAAATATGTAAGTGCATGATTGAATTACGGAATGTCAGTTTAAAATATGGCGACAGGGAGATCCTCAAAAATGTATCCCTGACCATCAAGGATAACACCATCAAGGCTATCCTCGGGCCAAGCGGCGTCGGAAAAAGCACGATTCTCAAGCTGATGCTCGGCCTTATCAAGCCGAACAGCGGGCATGTCATTGTTGACGGCACCGATATCACCTGTATGAAGGAAAGCAGCCTTTACAGTATAAGGCGAAAAATGGGCATGGTTTTTCAGGGGAATGCGCTCTTCGACTCATTAACCATCAGCCAGAACCTTGGCTTTTTTCTTCGTGAAAACTTGAAACTCCCGGAGGCTGAAATCAGCCGGAAAGTTGCCGAACAGATCCAGTTTGCGGGTCTTGAAGGGTATGAAGATCAACTGCCTGAAAGCCTGAGTGGCGGAATGCGCCGACGGGTTGCCATCGGAAGGGCACTGATTTTCAAGCCGCACATGATACTTTTTGATGAACCGACAGCCGGACTTGACCCGGTCAGCTCCAAAAAAATATTGTCGCTCATCAGCTCACTTCGTCAACACAATAACCTTGGCGCAGTCATTGTCACCCATATTATTGATGACGTCTTTCATGTGGCCGACTCCGTTGCGGTGCTCTATCAGGGCGAAATCATTTTTGACGATGTGACCGAAAAACTGCACGAAGCCGACCATCCCTTTATACGATCGATTTTATCAGACAAAATTCTCGAACTATAACATCAACAAGACCTGCACCTGTATGAAAAATCCGAACGCTTTGAAATGGAGCGATCTGAAAACCGGTATTTTTTTCGTTTTCGGCATCTGTTTTGCGGCCTATATGGGACTGGTCATCGGTAAAAACAGCAATCTGTTTTCCGGTGTGACCACCATAAAAATTCTTTCGAGCGATGTACAGAGCCTTGCTGAAAACAACTTTGTCTCTGTATCAGGCAAAAAGATAGGAACCGTCTCAAAAATGAACTTTGAGAGAAGGAACGGTGTACTCTTCGTCGTTGCCACCCTGAGGCTTAAAAACGAGTTTGCCCCCCTTGTCACCAAGGATGCCAAAGCAACCATCAAATCCCTCGGCGTACTGGGCGACAAATATGTTGATATCAAAACAGGAAAAGCGGCTCCCGTCACCAACGGGGATTTCATCGTCCTTGACACCGAGGATGGCATGGCGAGCCTCACGACCAATGCAAACAAGTCCTTTATCAAAATCAATGAGCTCCTCGATCATCTCAACAGCGGCAAAGGAATGGCTGGCCGACTAATCTCGGATGAAAAAATGGGAAGCGAGTTGGCCGAAACCATCAGCAGCCTTAAAACCACAACTGCGGAACTCTCAAACATAACGCAGAAGGCATCGCATGGAGATGGACTCCTGCCCAAGCTCCTTAACGACAAGGCGATGGCAAAAAATACCACCGAGACCATTGAACGACTTAACGAGACGGCATTGAAAACTCAGGAACTGATCACCAAGCTCAACAATGAGAACGGTACACTGGGGCATCTCTCCTCAGATCCAACACTGTATACAAACCTGTCAAGGGCACTCTCTTCACTTGATTCGGTGCTCGTTGACCTGAAAAGAAAACCGGGTCGCTATGTCAAGTTTTCACTTTTTTAAATATCGATAACACCGGTGCAATTGCTTCGCTTCGTTATCCTTTCATGCATGATTCTTGCCGGTTTAAGCACCACGCTTCCGGCAATGCTTTTTGCTTATGATTTCAGACCGCTTGAGGCTGTTATGGAAAAAGCGGTCAGTGATACGGTTTTTCCGGGAGCAAGCCTCGCAGTTTTCTACAAAGACAAGGTTGTTTTTCACAAAGCTTTCGGACGAATGACCTACAGCCCCCAAAGCCCTCCTGCCGAGACGACAACCCTCTACGATCTTGCCTCCCTGACCAAGGCTGTTGCCACAACAAGCATTGCCATGCAGCTCGTTGAACGCGATTCACTCTCGCTGCAGTCGGCTGTATCGAACTATCTGCCGGGCTTTGCAAAGAACGGCAAAGAGAGGGTGAGCATTGAGCAACTCATGCGCCATACCTCCGGGCTGCGGGCCCACAATTTTTTTGCGAAAAGCTGCACCACCCCCGAAGAGCTTTTTCAGGCTATTGAGGCCGACACCCTCCTCACGGCACCCGGCACAGCAACCCTCTACAGTGACCTCAACTTTATGCTGCTTGGCAGAATCATTGAAAAAATCACCGGCCATACCCTTGCCGCAAACTTTCACCAACGGTTTGCCGCGCCACTTGGTATGCATTCGACTCTGTTCACGCCATCGACATCAATGCTCTGGCGCATTGCACCGGTGGAAAAAGATACCCTCTGGCCATTCAAGGTGCCGCGCCCCCTCGTCAACGACCAGAATGCAGCCCTTCTCGGAGGCGTTGCCGGCCATGCAGGGCTCTTTTCAACCACTGGCGACCTGCTCAATATGGTCAGCATGCTGATGCATGGAGGAACCTTAAAGGGCCACACCTATTTCCAGGCTGCAACACTCCGGAAATTTCTTGCACGAAATGGCCATCAGAGAGCAGTGGGATGGGATGTACGCTCTCTTGATGGACACTCTTCAGCCGGTGACTATTTTTCCGACTCCTCTTACGGCCATCTCGGCTACACCGGTACCAGCATCTGGGTAGATCCGGAGCGTGAACTTGCGGTCATTCTGCTCAGCAACAGGGTCTACCCCTCGTCAGAAAACATCAAAATCCGCAAATTCCGCCCGCTGCTCCACAACAGCGTCGCCCGGTGCCTCGGCTTGCCGATCAGGCAAACAGCCCCGTCATCGGCACAATAGGAAGTGGGATCAGCTTCAGCGACTCCTGACGGAATATTAAGTTTGCGGCCATTCGCCCGGTAAAAGCCGACGCCTCCATAAGAAAAACCGGCGCATCAACCTTTACCCAGTCTCCGGCAAAAAAGAGATTTGAAAACGGTGTTGCAATGCCTGGTCGGCGGGCATGATCACCCGGAGCCCAGCGCGAAAAATTTGACTGCATCATAAAGAGCTCCTGCAACACCTTCGCTCCGACGCTTTCAGGAAACATGGTGTGGAGCTCCTGAATCATGGTCGCCTTAATCTCCTCTTCCGGCCTGATATCCTTTGGCGCAATGGCGTATGCATGCAGTTCAACAACGGTACCGCCATGCTTTTTTGCCCAGGAAATAAACGGCTCCTGAAAATGTGAGTAGAGAGAGATGGAGTCGGTGTAGGTATAGCCCGAAACCGTATAAAAGGGAAACTCCGCCGAATCAAGCGGGCGGTCAATCCAGAGACGGTAGACCGCGTAGGGATCCGCCTCACCAAGCGAAGCTACCTTCGACTCAAACCCGGGACGGCCTAACTGCGAAGCTTTTACCAATTCACGGGTACCCCGCACATTGGATGCCACAATACAATAATCACATGCGAGCAGCTCCCCCTCTCCACCACCAAGGGCACCTTCACGTCGCACAACAAGCTTATCTCCTTCCGTCACAACAGCAAGCCTTGCAAGCGAAGCCTTGGGTGGGCCGCTCACCGGAGTGCCTTGTGCATCATAGAGTCCGGCATGACAGGGACAGTAAAAGCCGCCCGTGACAGCATCAGGAGTGACCGGACACCCCATGTGTGTGCAGCGTCCGTCATAGGCCACGTAACCGCTCCCTTTGCGCCCGACCATGATCGGCACACCATCAGCAGTAGCAAACCCGGCAAAACCCTTTTGTGGAACTGCAGCAGGATCAACACTCAAAAAGAGGGCGCTGCCGCTCTCCGGCGAATCGATCACAACTCCTGAAACCCTCTCCCCTTCAACCTTGAGGCTCCTTGCGGTACTCCCCGTCCTGAGCGTCACCCCGAGTTCCTTCAATTTAGCCTCAAGAGGATCAATGAGGGCGCTCATACAGTCTCGATTGGTTATTTTGAACGCAAGCCCTTCCGGGCTCCCCATAAAATAAAAATGGAAATAGCGGAGCGCCTCGGCTGCCGACAACACCTCCATGCGGTTCATCGTCGCATCCGCAAAAGGGTGCAGCACGGTATCAACAAATGCAGGAAGCGCATCACCATTGCGGCAATAGGTCATAAAATCAATCGAGTCATACTTGCTGAAACTCCTCTTGTACTCATACCGAAAGAGCTCACCCATTGAGCCCATCCCTTTGATATTTTTCATAAAGGAGATTAAATCAAGCCGGCGTGACTGCCCGACGATAGAGAGCACATTGAGGGGAAACAATTTCGGCGTCTGGCCAAAAATCTCTTCTGGAGAGTCTTTGAAAAGAACCGGATAACCGGGAGATGCCGTAAAAACATCCGGCCTGACGCCAGCATAGGCAAACAACTCATTGAGATTGTAATACTGATCAAAAAAGCCATGAAAGCCGTGCTCCACAGGAAAACGCTCACCAAGGGCATCAAGATCCCAGCCGGTAAGCTTGCCACCCAGCGCATCCGAAGACTCCACAAGCGTCACCTCAAAACCCCTGCGGGCCAGCTCCATGGAGGCACTGATCCCTGCCAGACCACCTCCAACAACAACCACCTTTTTTTGCTGCTCAAGCCTCTCCTTCACCCCAGCCTCCTCAACACCCTGGCTGTAAAACTCTTTTCGAGGCTGATAATAACCAACCAGCCCGGCGGTTCCTGCCACAGCAACAGAGGCTCCAATACCCGTGCGCCGCAGCATTGTTTTTATAAACTCACGTCGTTCCATAAGGTAATGAGAGGATTACATCAGAAGGGAAAACCTGTTTTTTAAACTTTATATTCGCTTAACGACATACCAAAACTTCGCCAATTTCTCAATATTTCCCTTTTTAGAACCTTTCGTATTCTTGAGAAATGTTCCGAAAAGTTGCCAAAGATAGCGAAAAAGAGAGAGAGTAAACTTTTGATGTGCAAATATTTTTCTCTTTTGGAAAAGCAGCACTTGCCGCGTCTACGTCGGAGATGTTGCCAGCCTGGATGAGTTTGATGGTTAGCGCTTTTTCGGCTCGGCTGGGTTTGGGGTTGCCGGACTGGTGGTTGTGGACGACCATGATGGCGTTTGCGTTGGCATTGAGGGTGCCTTTAATATCATTCTTCATCCAGCCGGAGTGAATCAAAACAAGCTTTTTTGCACAAGAATAAATAAGCGTATTATAAAGCAGCGGGAGTGCGCCAAGAATGGTTATGTGCACCGCCCCACTTGCAACCTGTGAACAGTAACGCCATGAACCCCCGATCACCCCGAAAACTGATCACCTTCGACTGGGCTATGAAGCGCCTGCTGCGCAGCAAGGCCAACTTTGAAATCCTTGAAGGTTTTTTAAGCGAGCTGTTGGGCGAAGACATTCTTATCCTTGAAATCCTCGAAAGCGAAAGCAACAAGGAGAGCAGAAAGGATAAATTCAACCGTGTCGATCTCAAGGTAAAAAACAGCAAGCAAGAAATCATCATTATTGAAATACAGTTTGAGCGGGAGCTTGATTACCTGCAACGGATGCTCTACGGCACTTCACGAGTCATCACCGAACATCAGAAAGAGGGTGAAGCCTACGC
>CAIJWE010000026.1 GCA_903824295.1 uncultured Chlorobiaceae bacterium | reverse complement strand
TCAACAATACTCCAGAATGAATCCGATACTTCCCATGACTTGATCTTTGGCATAACCTCTCCCATTGTAATGAATTACTTATGAGGGAAGTATAATACTTTTCTGACGTATATCAAAATTATTTACGAATAAGCTCTAAGTGGGTCGATCTTCTCGCCAACTTGACATGGGACATTGTTGCAAAAAAAATTGCTGAGGATGAGCGGGAAAAACTTCATAATCAGCTTTACCACTCCCAGAAAATGGATATGGTTTGCCAGCTTGCGGCTGGTCTTGCGCATGAAATCAATAATCCACTGAACTTTATTGCCATTAATTTTGCAAACATTCAGGAGGCCGTTTCAGATTTGAAGACAATGGTTAAAGAGTATCAAACGGTTACAAAAAAACTTGAGGAAGGAACCTTTTCTCCGCTTGACCTGCAGAAGTTGAGTCAAAAAGAGACAGAGCTGGCTCTTGACACACTTGTTAACGATATTCCGGAGATTCTTGCTGAATCACAACGTGGTTTTAATCGGATCACAACCATTATCAATGGCATTCGCAATCTCTCTTACCAAGATGTTCATGATAAAAAGATTGATTTTGATCTCAACAAGGGGATCATCGACATTCTCGCCCTTACCCGTCATGAATACCGTTTGTTTGCCAATGTCAAAACAGCTCTTGGGAATTTACCACCGATTCATTGCAACCCCGAGCAGATCAAACAGGTGCTTTTCAACTTGATTGTCAACAGTATCCATGCGATACAGTCACAACGGCGGAGGTCAAACGGTATAATCAGCATTCATACCTGGTTCGACCGCACTCATCTCTTTTGTTCAATTACTGATGATGGACCAGGTATACCCGATGCAATCAGGAAAAGCATTTTCAACCCGTTTTTTACAACAAAAAGCCCGGGGAAAGGTACAGGACTTGGGCTGAGTATTTCCTGGGATATCATTGTTACCAAGCATAACGGCAGGCTTTGGGTTGAAACACCTGCCGAAGGCGGCACTGTTTTTACGTTTTCACTGCCACGGTAAATACCTCTCATTTAAAGCAGAAATAGTAAAATATAGAGCTTCTTGCAGCTTCGAATCAAGCCAAATAATAGTAAATTGAATGGTTATGAAGATTCTCCCATAATATTAAAGCCACACAGCCATGGGAACCACAACCACAAAAGTTGATCTGGTCAATGTTATTGCCCACAGGACCGGTCTGACAAAAAACGAAACGGAATCTGTGGTTAACTCTTTGTTTGAAAGCATCATTGATTCACTGAAAGCCGGAAAGCGAATTGAAATCAGGGGATTCGGCTCGTTCAACATTCGACACAAAAATCTTCGCCAGGCAAGGAACCCGAGAACGGGGGAAAAAGTGACGGTTGAACCCAAAAACGTACCATCGTTCAAAATATCGAAGGAGTTCAAGAGTGCGGTGAGTGAAAGCCTTAAATCTGATGGCGAGTAGCTTTTCTTCCTCGCACAAATTCAGTAGTAGCGGCCCCCCGCCCGAACGCATTTCCGGTTCGGTTGAGCGGGTCACCTTTCACAGCGAAGAGTCGGGCTTCTGCATCCTTAGGACAAGGGTAAAAGGGCGTCGCGACCTTGTTACTGTTGTCGGTTCTGCAGCCTCCATTGCTCCCGGTGAATATGTTGAATGCCTTGGAAGCTGGCAGAACGACCGTACCTACGGTCTTCAGTTCAAGACGACGCAGTTGAGCGTTGTGCCCCCCACGACCCTTGAAGGGATCGAGAAGTACCTTGGTTCCGGCATGGTCAAGGGAATTGGCCCCCATTTTGCCAAAGCGCTGGTCTATGCCTTCAGGGAGGAGGTCTTTACCGTTATCGAGGAAGAGCCGCAGCGCATGCTCCAACTTCCCGGCATTGGCCAGAAAAGGATGGAGAAGGTTACCGCCGCATGGGCAGACCAGAAGGTGATTCGTGAGATCATGGTCTTTCTCCAGTCCCACGGGCTCGGAACAGGACGTGCGGTCAGGATATTCAAAACCTACGGCAATGAGTCGATCATCAAGGTGAGTGAAAATCCCTATCGCCTTGCCCTCGATATTCACGGCATAGGATTCACGACTGCCGACACCCTCGCCATGAAGCTTGGTATTGCCCTTGATTCCCTCATTCGCGCACAGGCGGGTGTACGCCACGTTCTGCAGGAGATCTCCGGCAACGGCCACTGTGCCGCCCCAAGGGAGTTCCTGGTGACCGAGGCCGCCAAACTGCTCGGCATTATTCCGGAGATTATCGAACAAGCGATCGGTGCGGAAGTTGCTGCAGAGAATTTTGTTTCTGAAGAGATCAACGGTACTTCGACACTTTTTTTGACACCACTCTACCGCGCTGAAATCGGTACGGCCACCAGTATCCACCGGCTGCTTCGTGGTGAGGTGCCCTGGGGAGCAATTGATGTTGAAAAGGCAATTCTCTGGGTAGAAGGGAAGACGGGCCTCACCCTCTCCGATTCCCAGCGGAGAGCCGTAAGCCTCGCACTCTCAAGCAAGGTTGCAGTCATTACCGGCGGCCCCGGTGTGGGAAAGACCACCCTTGTGAACAGCATACTGCTCATGCTTCAGGCAAAACAGATTTCGGTTACCCTTTGTGCCCCGACCGGACGGGCGGCCAAACGGCTCTCCGAATCAACCGGCCTTGAAGCCAAAACCATCCACCGTATGCTGGAATTCGATCCCCAGTCGTTCGGCTTCAAACGAAACCGCGACAACCCGCTCCAAACCGATCTGATCGTTATTGACGAAGCCTCCATGGTCGACATTGTGCTCATGAACCGCCTCCTTGCCGCAGTGCCCGACAAAGCAGCCCTGTTGCTGGTTGGCGATGTAGACCAGCTTCCATCCGTAGGCCCTGGAGCGGTGCTTGGCGACATTATCCACTCCGGAAGCATACCAACGATAAGCTTGACCGAAATATTCCGTCAGGCAGCCTCCTCGCGCATCATTATCAACGCGCACCGCATCAACCACGGAGAGATGCCCCTCAACCGTGAAGGTTCCGACCTCTCCGACTTTTATTTTATTCCGGCCTCTTCTCCCGAAGAGATCTACCAGAAATTGATCCAGCTCATCACCGAACGAATTCCTAAACGGTTCGGCCTGCATCCGGTGAGGGATGTTCAGGTACTGACACCGATGAACAGGGGAGGGCTTGGTGCCCGTTCACTTAATATTGAATTGCAACGGGCGCTCAACGAAAAAGCAGAACCGAAAATCACCCGATTCGGCACCACTTTTGCTCCCGGTGACAAGGTGATCCAGACGGTCAACAACTACGATAAAGAGATCTTCAATGGCGACATCGGGCAGATTGTGAAAATTGATACCGAAGAGAGTATCCTGCTGGTCGACTACGATGGCCGGATGATTGAATATGAGTTCGGAGAGCTCGACGAAGTTTCGCTCGCCTACGCAACGAGCATCCACAAAAGCCAAGGGTCGGAATATCCAGCCGTTATCATCCCGCTTGCCATGCAGCACTACACGCTGCTTGAGCGCAACCTTATCTACACTGCCGTCACGCGGGGCAAGAAGCTGGTCACCATTATCGGAGAGCCTAAAGCGCTCGCCATGGCCGTCAAAATCCAGAAATCCAACAGCAGGCTGACCAATCTAACCGCACGAATAGCCACCGAAGAGGGGAGTGACGGGCCGTCAACAGGCAAATAGCTTCACGTGGAACATTACGAAAAGCGAGGCCTGCATTTTTTGCTTTCAGCATAATAAACGTATAACGTGGCAATCTTGAAAACACACTGTTGATCACATGGAAATTACACTTCTGGCAATTGTTCTCTTGCTGCTGCTTTTTATCGCGATGCAAACCATCATCAGCAAAGGGAAAGCGGTTGATGGGTCGCCGGAACTGGGGAACATCCTTCTTGGCCTGCAAAAGAGTCTTACAACGATTGAGAATAATTTAAAAGAGGATTTCAGAATTAATCGGCAGGAAATATCCGGCATTGCCAAAGAGAACCGCAACGAATTAAACGCAACACTCAAAGAGTTTACTGCCGAGCAGAATGCCCGGTTTCAGGCGCTGAAAGACGAGCAAAAGCAACTCACCGATAATACGGGGGCCCAGTTGGAAAAAATCACCGGTAAAGTTGAGCTGAAACTCAAAGAGCTGAACGATCAGGCAAAAGCAGACAACAACGCAACACGTGAAACCTTGACCAGCGTCTTCAATGCCTTTCAGCTCTCGTTTGAGAAAAACGTCAACTCCTTTAACGACCTGCAGCGAGAGAAATTTGAGGGGCTGGGCAGGAAACAGGATGAACTCGTCCTCAGTACGGAAAAGAAACTGGAAGGCATCCGGGTAACGGTTGAAGAAAAGCTTGAAAAAACCTTGAGCGACCGACTGGGCGAGAGTTTTCAAACGGTTGGCAAGCAGTTGATTGAGGTTCAAAAAGGGCTCGGCGAAATGCAAACCCTTGCCCAGGATGTTGGCGGCTTGAAAAGAGTGCTCAGCAATGTCAAGATGCGGGGCGGCATTGGCGAAATCCAGCTCTCAATGCTCCTCGAACAGGTTCTTGCGCCCGATCAGTACGAGGCCAATGTCAAAACCAAGCAGGGAAGTAACGAACTGGTCGAATTTGCCATCAAACTGCCTGGCAGAGATGAGGATAACGCACAGGTCTGGTTACCGGTGGATGCCAAGTTCCCGAAAGATGTGTACGAGCAGTTGCAGAACGCCTATGATCGCGCTGACCTCACTGAAATCGAAACGGCTCAAAAGAACCTCGACACCACCATCAGAAAAATGGCCAGAGATATTGGCGACAAATACCTTGACCCGCCCCATACCACCGACTTTGCTATTATGTTCCTGCCTTTTGAAGGCATTTACGCTGAAGTGGTTCGCAAGGCAAGTTTGCTTGATGACCTGCAGAGGAACTACAAGGTTGTCGTTACCGGCCCAACAACGCTTGCGGCAATTTTAAACAGCCTGCACATTGGCTTCAGAACACTTGCCATCCAGAAAAGAAGCAGCGAGGTCTGGAGAGTGCTTGGAGCGGTTAAAACTGAATTTGAGACCTTTGGCGGGCTCATGCAAAAAGCGCAAAAAAACATCCAAACCGGCCTTAACCAACTGGATGACGTTATGGGCAAACGGACCAAAGCTATCCAGCGCAAGCTTCGGGGTGTTGAGTCTTTGGATGCTGCTGAATTAAAACTGCTCTTGCCCCCGGTTGAGGGCGCTGAATTGGGTGATGATGAAAATGGAGATTAGTGGATGGATGATCATCGCTTTTTTTTCTTAACGTAACATTATGGATACTGAAGTGAAGAGTAACAAGGTTGACGCAAGGTGGGTAGACCGGGTTGAGCTGTTGCGGGCAGTAGAGGTGCATTATGGTCCATCTGCGCATTCGTCCATTCATGGGGTTTCTCATTGGACGAAGGTAGAAGAGAATGGCCTTTTCATTGCCCCCTATAGCGGAGCTGACACCATGGTGGTTACTCTTTTTGCCTGGTTTCACGATTCCTGCCGGGTTAATGACGATGTTGACCATGGGCACGGTAACCGTGCTGCAGAGTTTGCTGCAACGCAAAGGGGAGTCATCTATCAGATTGACGACCACTCCTTCCAACTCCTTCTTGAAGCCCTCCGAGAGCATACCGGAGGGAGAGTAACTGAAGAGGCAACTATCGGCACATGCTGGGACGCCGACCGTCTTGACTTGACAAGGGTTGGAGATGTGCTCAACCCCAAGTTTATGAGCACCGAGAAGGGAAGGGTGTTGGCCCTCAGGTCTCGAACATCATGAATCATACAATTCGTAATGTTCTCTTTCTCGTGAATTTGCGCAGGTTTTGTAGGGAGATCCACTGCCGTCTGAAGAGGATTTATGTGAATCCAAATCTTTATAAATAAATGTTTTAACTCTTTTTGACGTGTTGTAAATCTTTGTTGTCAGTTTGTAATAAATATTTCTTGTTGTACATCAGTATTGTTATAAAAAAAGTAATACATACTGAAGTAATAACATAAACACTGAGATTAACATGGCAGAGAGGAAGCAAAAAAAAGAAGATCATCATGTTCAGCAAAAGGGAATTCCTGTGACCACAGCAAAAGAGCTTCCAGCCGGCTTGTACGATCTGCTCCATACCACGCAACTGCACAAGCGACTCGAAAAAGCGGGCCTGCTTGAGCGTGCCGTCTGGTCAGACTTTTCTGCAGAAGAGTTTCACCATCACCTTGCCATCCCATTGGCACACGAAATTGCCGCATTTATCAGTGAAGCGATAGCCGGTAAAAGGGGAGAGGCGCTGACGCAAGCACTGCAGTTGGCATTTCAAACATCGGAATACCTCTCTTCAATTATTGAGGCGCTTCGTCCGCTCTCAGCGGAGACACTTCAACAAATCAAGCCACCTCCACCTTTTGCGGCACCTGCAGTTCGCCCCGATACACCGCTCTCGGTATCGGCCCTGCTTACCGGTTCATCACGAACTCCATCACTGCTCACACAGCTCATCAAGGAACTTGCAAGCTGTGACCGTGCCGACTGGCTCGTCTCGTTCATCAAATTTGCGGGTATCCTGCCTTTGCTTCCTGCCCTGCGCGAGTTCACACAGAGTGCCGCACCTGATGGCGGGCCTCGCCTGCGCATTGCAACGACCTCCTACATGGGCGCAACAGATCTGAAGGCCATTAAGAGCTTGCTTGAACTACCCAATACGGAAGTACGGATCTCCTACGATACCAGGCGCACCCGCCTCCATGCCAAGGCCTATCTCTTCCATCGGGCCACAGGTTTCGGCTCAGCCTATATCGGATCGGCCAACGTTTCCAAGGCTGCGCTTGATGAAGGGCTGGAGTGGACGGCAAAAATAAGCCAATATGAGACCGATCATTTGTGGCAGCACGCCATAGCCACCTTTGCATCACATTGGGAGGATACAGCAGAATTCACGCAGTGCCGAACAGCGGATTTACCAACCCTTCAGCAAGCCCTGTTGCAGGAGCGCTCTGAAGCAGGCACGGACGACACGATCTCCTTTTTCGACATTCGCCCTTATGGCTATCAGCAGGTTATCCTTGAAGATATTGCCGCTGAAAGGGGAGCCGGAAAACAGAAGCACCTCGTGATAGCAGCAACAGGTACCGGAAAAACCATGATCGCCGCATTCGACTACAGCCGTTTTTGCAAGGATAACGTCGGACGAACAAGGCTGTTGTACATTGCGCATCGAGAAGAGATCCTCAAACAAGCACGGGGAGCGTTCCGTCAGGTAGTGCGGGATGGAAGTTTTGGCGACCTTGTTGCAGGAAACGCACAACCAACGCAAACCGATCACCTCTTCTGCACGGTACAAAGCTGGAACAGCCGGGGGTATGACCAGTTTCCGGCAACGCATTTTGACTATATCGTGCTTGATGAAGCCCATCATGCCAGTGCCGCCTCATATCAGAAGCTGATCGCTCATATCAGCCCTCTCTCGTTGCTTGGCCTGACCGCCACTCCTGAACGAACTGATGGAGCAGATATTCGCCAGGATTTCGGCGGAGCCTTCACTCATGAAATTCGCCTGCCCGAAGCGGTCGAACGAGCGCTGCTTTCACCGTTCCACTATTTCGGCATTCCCGATCTTGATGGGCTCGATTTTTCAGCGCTGGCCTGGAAGCGGGGAGTGTACGACATCACGGAACTCCGCAATCAACTGGAAAGCAACAGGGCTCGCGCAGAGTGGGTTATGAGTCAGACTGAGCGTTATGTGACCGACATGAAGCGTCTGCGGGGGCTGGGCTTTTGCGTAAGCGTCCTCCATGCTGAATTTATGGCCCGGTTCTGCAACTCCCGCAACGTCCCTTCTATCGCACTGAGCGGAGAGTCTCAAAAAGAGCTGCGAAGCCAGGCCCAACGCCGACTTGAAAACCATGAGATCTGCTTTATCTTTACCGTTGATCTCTATAACGAAGGCGTCGATATCCCCTCTGTCGATACCGTCCTTTTCCTGCGCCCTACTGAGAGCCTCACCCTCTTTTTGCAGCAACTGGGCCGCGGTCTTCGCCTGCATGACGAAAAATCACACCTGACCGTTCTCGATTTCATTGCTCCGCAACACCGGAACTTCAGCTTCGCAAAGCGCTTCAAAGCACTGACGAGTCGACCGGAATTGCGCATCGACAAGCAAATCGAATCGGATATGCCCTATCTTCCAGCGGGTTGTTTTCTGCACCTCGAAAAGCAGGCCAAGGAGCATGTGCTCCAGAATATCCGCTCAGCCACGGCCAACCTGCGAGGTGAACGGCTTTTGAGCGAACTGCGTCAACTGCGCAGAGAGATTGAGGGCTCCATAAGCCTGCAGCAGATGATTGATTATCTGAATATCGACTCACCCGACGAAATTTATCGGAGAGGATTACCCCATCAACTACTCGCCGAAGCAGAAGGGAAGCCACAGGCCAACCTGATGGAGTTAAACGATCAACTCTCCAAAGGGTTTCGACGCCTTGCCCTCATGGACGACACCTCTCTGATTGCAGATGCCCGGCGCCTTGTTGCGACCGGCAACAGCAACTCACCCTTTACGCAAATCCTTCTGCACAGCCTCTTATGGGGAACCAACAGGCCCGGCGAAGGAACCCTTGACTACGCCCAGCGCTTCATTACAAGCCATCAGGGAGTGGCTCATGATGTAGCAGAACTGCTCGACTGGCTGCTGAAAACCCGAACCCCCTTGCCGAACAAGGTTTTTGAGCAGCAAACCGGCCCACTCACCCTGCACGCATCGTACAGCCGGGAGCAGATAACACATGCTCTTCAGCTTGGCTCTTTCGAAAGCCCGATAAGCTCCCGAGAAGGGATTCTGCACGTTCCAAGTCGTAAACTCGACCTCTTCTTTGCCGACATCAATAAAACCGAGGCCGACTTTTCGCCGACTACCATGTACGAAGATTATGCCATTACCGATGACCTGTTTCACTGGCAGAGCCAATCCCAGACAAGCGACACCTCTGCGGTTGGGAGGCGCTTGATTGAGCATCAAGCGCAAGGCTTTACGCCGATACTCTTTATCCGTGACCGCAAGCGGCTCTCCAACGGCTTGACCTCCCCCTACTTTTTTGCCGGTCCGCTTCGGTACCACAAGCACGAAGGCTCAAAGCCGATCACCTTTATCTGGGAGTTGGAACATGCCCTGCCCGCCAAGGCATTATCATGGGCACGACGGGTGGGGTAGGAGCGGAAAGGGCGCAAAGGCAACAATTAACCGGGCACTTTCGGTCTCTGACTTCTCTTTGTGTAAAGGGAAGCGCTGGATCATGATGTGCTCTATGCAAGAGAGTGAGATAAATGTTTTAACTTTACAAAAGGGATTTGCATCAACCAATATAGCTGGGCCTAATGGAGCAGGTAAAACGACATTCGCAAGAGACTTTCTTCCGCAGGAGGCTCATAGGCTTCGTTTTGTCAATGCAGATTTAATAACGTGCAGGAAGAGCTGCCGAGGATCTCGCCATTCGTACCAATACAGCAATTATCACCATGATTGACGGTAAGGTCGTGCGCCTCACGGCTGAAGAGATCATCAAAAGACGTCAAGCTGAAAACAGCTCTTCCGGAACGGAGTCAGAGTAATCTGTGACTCCGGGGGCTATCCATGAAATCTCAGTTTTTCCCTTCGATCAAACTCCATGAAATCCTCCTCTCTTTCCAATCGAGCGTGCAGTCGAAGTGCTGAAGGAGTTCGGTGCCGATAACGGCTGTGGTATTGGTCATGTTCAGGGTCATATCGACGGCTGCTCCCAGTTCGCCGGAGAGTGTGCCGTACTCCATGGCAAAGGCCTTGCCTCCGAGAGCGGTTTCTATTGTGTAGGTCGGTGAGGTGAAGTGGCCCTTAAAGGGATGGAAGTCGGCTTTTTGGCCTGTTTGCGTCATGCCGGCTACGAGCGATTGAGAGATATAGGAGAGGTGTGCTCCAGTGTCGAAGAGGGCTTTGGTGTTGTTGCCGGCGATACGAAGGGGGAAAATCGGGCATCCACTCATCGATTCCATCTCATCGACGGTGTCGCCGTCAGGAGTGTCGTCACCGATGTCGATACCTTGCTCCTGCCAGCGGATCCTGAGTTTATGATGTGACAGGATGTCGCAGCCGATGAGGATATCGATGGCGATACCGGCCAGATGGCTGAGTTGCCTGGTTGTAAAACCCATGAATTGATCCGGGGTGGTGTGGCGCTCTCCTCCAAAGTCGAAGGGGTGGGAGGAGATGCTTGCTGGCGATCCGGTATCGATAAGGGCCATCTGGTCGCCAATCGGGAGCATGATGAGCCCCTTGTCTGGAATGAAACTCAGTGTTGTTGCCATAAGTATCTCCTTTTTATGAAAGGTTTCAAAGAGGGCGCAGCAGTTGTCGAGCATCACATCTGTAGGTTTCGATGCGGAAACTGGTGAAAATCTGGGCATAGGTTATACGGTATCCCTTCTTGGCTTATTGGATTTATTCGTTGCCCTCGTCGGTTGTGCGCTCTCCTCGTTCTGTTTTTGCAGCTCTCTGGCGGCATATTTTTTTTCGTATTCAGCTTCGGATAGCTTCGTAGGTTTTTTGGTCAGGGCGACGGCGGCTATGCATTCGATGTTGTTTTTGAACATGGCATCACTCTTTTTAGAAGCACTGGTTCTCAAGATGAACAGGTATAAAGCTGGTGCACCCTTTATTGTTGTATTGTTATATATGCGTATTGTTTGATGTACGTATTTATGTAAATATATATTGAATTAATAATATGGATAGTTATTTTATGATTAAATAACTATAAAGAAAAGAGTTATGTTGATTCATTTTTAATGAAAACAGTAATCGGTGGGGGCAATCGTAGAAAAAAGCAACTATCGCGTTACAAAGCAGGAGCATATCATAATAACACAACGGAACAGAAAGCGGCTCCCAGGGTAATTGCTAATTTCTAAAATTGGCTGAGTTTTAATTCAATTTGTTAACAGAAAAGCACTATACATGACAGGCATGGCCCTCACAAACATTCTGGGGAGTCATTTTCTTCAAGGTTCCACGCTTGAACAGCAATAAAGCCTCATCAAGTGTTGCAACAACCGTTGTCAGGTAGACGGCAATGCCCATTATTTGCAATTTGTGGACAGCACCGGGTTCGATCGCATGGCAGAGCAGTACACTAACGCCAAGCTTTGAGAAAAAGTCAGGTGGATTACACTGCCCGTGATCATGATGCATGCAATCATTAGCAATAATCTCCAAAGAATCTACGGCTGTATCAGCAACAGCGTAAAAGGGAGCACTTCCAAAATGCTCACATATTTTTGAACCCAAACCAGCTTGTTCATCCAAAGGAACAATCACTTTCATTTTTTTTCATTTACATGTTTTCTTTATTTCGCCTACCTCATTAATGGTTAGGCGAGAGTGTTTTCTGATGCCTTTAAAAAAATCTATCGAATGAATGAGCGATAGATGATTTTTCTGAAGTTTATCAGTATAAGCTCTTAAACATTATATCTTATTTCCTGGCATCTGCTAATAACGCTCAAAAATAAACATAATCTTTTGTAAAAGGCTTTTAATTTGCGCTTATTTTACAGCAAAACGGATTAAGAAGAGGGAAACAAAAATGATGAGTGAAACTTGATGATGCACTACGAACCACCAGCCTGAAACAGTTGAAAGAGCACGTTTATGAACTATTGTAAGAACGAACTATTGTACAGGATATGTTTTGTATGATATCAATATTAATGTAACGGCTACAATATTTATTGCATAAACCCTCAACGAGTAACAAAATATTGTTGCGTAAAGTGTTGTAATACTTGTTGATATCTTATTTACTTTACATAACTAATATTATACAACAAATTCAAGCAACAAGGATATGCGCTCAGCCTGAGCTTTTTTGAATTTCAGAAGACATTTCGCACGGCTGCTATTTTGTCGAATGGTGCTACTCCCCCCCACCCGCTCTTTCCCCGAGAGG
>CAIJWE010000025.1 GCA_903824295.1 uncultured Chlorobiaceae bacterium | reverse complement strand
CCCATTCCGAACAGAGTAGTTAAGCCCTGGAGAGCCGATGGTACTGCCTAAAAGCGGGAGAGTAGGTCGTCGCCGAGTTTTTATAAAAAAGCCCCCCACTAATACTGGAGGGCTTTTTTTTTGCCTTTTTTTAAGCATCACCCTTCGCAAGCTTGTTCCGAGGAACATATCACTGCCAGGCAAAGAGATGGGATACAACGGTCTCCCGACCGGAAATTCAGAAGTTTGCCGTTGAAAGAAAGAGTTGCCTGCACCTGTCGCAACCCTCACCGCAAGTCGCGTGATCTCCGAATTGGCATTGTATGGTTTGCATCCTCAAGATGGTTGAGAAATCCCTTCCCTGCCTTGCGTGCAGTTGGTGCCCCTTCAGTGAGCCATATCACAGTCTCGATCGCCAGCGGTGCGCTCTCTGATTCTGGCAAGTGGATACGGCGTAAAGTTGAGCTTTTTAGCTGATTTTAAGTGATAATTTACCTCAAATGTTTTCAGAGTTGAAAATGTTGAATACATTGGAGGCAAGTTATTTGTAGCGTATGATGTACCACTCACCCTCGCAAAGGCCGCCGTAGAAACTTCTTATCAAAAGTGCTTGCCTTTTTGTGTGATGTGTGTTGAAGCGGTGCACCCCCGAGGAACGCAATTCATCTTGATCGGAACAAGATTTAAACAGAGGAAAATGGGCTGACAGGTTCAACGTTCATGGTTCGCAGCTTGTCGGATTAACCGTTTTTTTGTTTTCAGCAAAAATGGGATCAATAGTTCTGATAATCAACACTTTCGTATAATAATCAAGCCGCTGAAAATTTGGTCAAGGCCGCAATATTTCATGCAGTTGGCTGGAAGGATGAAAATTATTAATGACTGACCCTGCGGTTTAGTCGTTGTTTTTCTGGAGACGAAGCAGCTCTCTCTGGGCAAGGCCGAAGCGCAGCCCCTGAATGCTGACGCGGATCTCGCCGACACCAAGCAGGCGCATGAATTGGTGCAGGATGAGCATTCCCATGGTGATGACGTCGGCCCTTCCTTCGGGGATGCCAAGCTCGATGATTTGCTCAAGGGTGCTCGTTTTGAGACGGTCGAGAAAGGAGTGCACCTCCTCGTAGGTGAGGGGGTAGTTGTGCACCTTCAGGGCGTCGAAATGTTTCAGCCCCTGATCAACCTGGGCGATGGTGGTGATAGTGCCGGCAACGCCGTAGACGTGCTCTCTGGAAGCAAAAAAGGGAATGATGTTAGCTGTGAGGAGCTGGTCGATGCAGCTTTTGGCAGCATCAATTTCACTTGTCGACGGGGGCAGTGTGGTGAAAAAGCGCTCCGTGAGCCTCACCGAACCGATGTCAAGGCTGACGCTCTCCGTGATGGCGCCGGGTGATCCCATGGAGATCTCCGTACTGCCGCCGCCGATGTCGATGACGGTAAAGAGTTCGGGGATATCGCTCATACCGGCGACAGCGCCGCTGAAGGTGAGGTCAGCCTCCTCTTTACCGGAGATACACTCAATGGTTATCGCGGCAGCACGCTCAACCGCCTCGATTACCTCCGTGCGGTTTTTGGCATCTCTCAGGGCGCTGGTGCCTGCGGCAATGATGGTGTCGGCCTCGTGCTCATCGCTGAGCTGGCGATAGTCAATCATGCAGTCGATGAGGCGCTGCAACCCTTGCGCGTCAATGGTTTTGGCGGCATCCACATTTTTGCCCAGCCGAACAATGGTCTGCTTGTGGTAAACCGGCAGGATAGTGCCCGCTGCCGGATCAAGGTCGGCAATGAGCAGCAGGGCGGTGTTGGTGCCGATGTCGATACATGAAACTCTTGTACTCATTTGAGTGCGTTATTATTGTCGAGAAGCGCTACCTCCCGAAAAAGTTCTTGTTCAGGTTGCTGGTGCAACATTGACAGAAGCAAAACCATATCCAATTTGCCGATGTATGCGGGCTCTGTTGGCGATAAATCAGCCAACAGATACCTGCGTGTCAGGGGTCAACTCGTACGTAAAATTTTGGTTCCGTTAAGATATGGTAAATATATGGGTTTTGAGAGTATTCACTCAACGTGATGTTGTGCAAAGTGAGATTTTGGAAAGTGAGGAATGCCGCTGTGAGCTTATCATGAGTCTGATTGCCAGGTGCGCAGCACAACAGATACACAAAGTTCGATCAATAACAGACTGGTAGCTATGCTGTAAAACTGATCTTTTTCGGTGATTTTTAATAAAAATTTACACTAATCGTTTATATAGTTGAAAATGTTGAATACATTGAGAGTGAGTTATTTGTAGTACGTGATGGCGGTCAGTAATTGCAAATTATATATACAAAAATGCCACATACACCCACCCAAAGTCCGCCGATTCAAAGCTTTTTTTATCGTAACGCTTCATTATTCGTCTTGTTTTAGTGTATTCCGTGTAGTCGACTTAAGTCGGCATTATATATTTTATGTGTATTTATTTTGTTATTGAGTACAGTTGTTCAGAGAATATGTTGCGACGTAATATGGCGATATTAAGTCGCGACTAAAGATTTGACAATGGCTACATACACCTTTTGCCAATGCAACTTTGCTGATGCCACTGCGACCCAATGCAAAAACCTCTGAAGCAGCAAACAGATACCTCATGCGTTTATCCAGGGCCTACGCAATCTTTCTGAATCTTATAATTGAGAATAAAGAATGAAATTCAAATTCCCATTCCAAAACGGGTTTATTGGTATGACGGTTGCAACTATTTTAGCTACAATCAGTATTGTATGGTTCGGATATATAAATGCCACGAATGATCGTTTGTATTTCTCAATTACACAATTTGATTTGCCCAATAGCAATGATTTAACCATTGGCGAGAACTCCGATGTGTGCTTTAAAGGTATACCTGAAAAGTATATGACAGTATCGTATGATAAAGGAGCCTTTTCATACAAAATCAACAATACAGATAGTTGTTTGTATTATTTTATCAATAACGAAAATATCAATCTTTACGAAATAGGAAAAAACAGCATAATTACCATTTTTAATATTCGAGTTACTGGTGATTATATTTTAAGAAGATTAAAAGATTTTGATGATGGTTACTATATGCTCAAAGATTTATTTGCTGACCGCTTAACTCTTAAACTTCTTAATTCAGTAAATAATGGCGAAATTGAATTCAACTCGTTTATTCATAAGAAAAATGGCGAATACAGGCTTGTAATCCTCGACAAATCCACAAGAATAAATGATGTTGGTTATTGCTATTCTAAGACGTTATCTCAAGGCTCAGAATTAAAAATCCAGTTTTTTAAAATGAAAAGTTGGAGCATAAAAAAACAAGAGAATAACAAAAATTTATCAGACAGCATTAGAACATATTTTGCAAAACCAGTGCAAGTATTTACAGATTGGGGTGCGGGTCATATTCTCATAAAAAGAAATGATTCACATTTTTCAGTAACCTTCCCCAAAGCTATAACCACCACGATTCCAATTGACGGAATAACAAAAGCAAGAGGTGATAGTTCTAAAACAGGCGTGTATCTTAAGCAAATGCTGAAATCATATTACCCTTTGCCTACCGATTTTTATATTCCTGCATTTTCTAATGCCCTTTCAGGAAATGTTTGTGAACTTTCTGGAGTTAAAAACAATAATCTGATTTTCCAGGAATCAGAAAAAGAAGATACAGTACTGTTATCGACTTCAGGAAGCTTTATTCCAAAAATTAATGCAGTAAATCAACAACTTGTAGCGGGCGGAATCACATACAAATCACGGGTTTTAAATAAAGCTTTTTATTGGTCGAAACATTGGGTATTGGCAGTTGTATGGTTGGTTTTGGGGGTGATTTTGTTTTTGTCATTTCCTGAATCAGGAGGAGGCTCACAAGCTGAAAAAATTCAAGATATGCGTTGGTATATCTTGGGTATGTTTACTTTGTTTTGGTTTTTTTTAAATCAAAAATTATTGATTGCCGAGAAATTGACTTTTACATATCCATATTTTGAAAATATTTATCCTGTTGCGTATCTTACAACTTTGTTCTCACTTTTTACAATGTTTTTGTTAATAATTGTGATCAACAGGTCGTTTTTAAACAATGCCAGTCTTAAATATATTACAATAAAAAAAGGATTATTTTCAAAAACCAAAAAATATATCCAACTTAAAATAAGTTATAACTGGATATGGAAATCAATTATTTCTATTTTTATTATTATTATTTGTGTAAAAGCGTATAATGGCATAACAGAAAGTTTTGTGTCGCCGATTTGGAACAGTTATTTAAAAGAAGAGATATCGTTTCTTAAACCTTTTAGTAATTCAATGAAGGACAATCACTTTTATGTTTTTGAGTTGGTTGGTGGTTTGTTATTTTTTTTGATATTGATATTAAATCTTAATTTTATAGAAAAAACGATTATTTGGATTGAGCAGAAATTTCCGAGTATTGCCAATTTGAAATGGCCGACTAAAATCGGAATAATCATTTTAATAGCAATTTTTATATCGTTTCTTGGACATTACGGCACGGCAGCCGCCGTGCTGATTTTGCTTATTGTATTAAGACAATTAATGGAAATACTTACATCTACGATACCTACACCAACTGATCGGTATATGGGGGAAAATATATTTTGTTGGAAAATTAATTGCCAAACTAATCCAGCGTACGAAAACATTGAACATAAAGCATTTTATGGTATTTCGAAAAATAAAGAATGGTATAAGACTAATTTGTTGACCCACAAACTTTGGCTGTGGATTATTGGAAATTTGGCTTTTGTTTGTATTTGGGTTTTAATAGGGGTTTTTTCTGATTTTGGTTTTTTTGTATATGTATTTGGAATCGCTGCGACTTGGATGTTTTTGATATTCTGTTCTTCTAAAGTAATATCGGGTGCTGGAAAAAACAATATTCGAATTATGAACTGGAATTTTAGTTTGAGTTTGATTGTTTGCATTCTTGTTCTTGGGATTGGAGTTTGGGAGGTTTCAAATATATATTCTAATACAGAAAATATTAACTATAGTAGGGTGTCTCGCCGTATACAAAATTATATTTCACCAGGCGATGTGAAAAATGCGGGTTATCTCTATTCCGAAAGTGATATGCAATGGATGGAAGTGATGCTTCATTATGCTGAGAAGGTAGAAGCTGGTAGAGGTAATGATTATGATATTTACAGCGAAGAAAACAATTTTCACCAACTTGTTTCTGCGGGCCAGTCACCTGTAATATTGAATGATTTTGCCATTCCTGGCGTATATCTTGGCTCGATGCGTGGCTGGGGTTGGATTGGCTTGTTGTTTGGTGTTTTGGCATTGGGCTTTTATGTTTATTTTTTCAGCATTGGCGATGCATGGAGACAAAATCCTCAAGAATTCACAATAAATCGTCAACTAATTGGGCAACTGCTTGCTTGCAACTTGTGGATTGGTGTTACACTTTTTCTATTCGCTTCCTATTATGATATAGTCCCATTCACAGGACGGCTAATACCAGGCTTTGGCGTTGATGCAGTAGGGGAAGCATTCGAAATTATTGTGTTATTTGCATATATGTGTACTTTGAATAATCCTTATAATCAAGATAAAAGATGACAGAAGAAAAGAAAAAAGCGATAAACAAACTTGGTAAACTCTTCCTAAACAATGGTCTGCTAATAACGTTTGTGCTGTATATAGTTGTTTTCGGAATTTTTTGCCGCAATTTTAATAGTAACTGGTTTTTGTGGTTGTTAATAAGCTGTTTTATTGGTTGGGTGACCTCATTCTTTTATAAAAAGTTTGAGGCGGAAGACGAAATTTGCATTGAAACTGTAAATTATGATTACAAATACGATACGCCAAAAAGCTGGAAAGAGAGATGGAAAAGTACAGGACAAAAAATGCGTGAAATGTCGGTTTGGATTTATCTGCGTTGGATATTAACTATTTCATTTTTGGCTGTTGCCTGCTACATTATGCATGAAAGTATATCTTTTTTGTGGATGAATGAAAACGGGCTTGACGGTGTGTTCTGTTGGTTTCTGTCAGTTATTGTCATTGTTACTCTCTTTTGGGTAACAGGCTGGCTTACACACCAAATGCCCTATATACAAGGCGACAAAAAAATTCTATTTTTGGTATGTTGTATCGGGCTTTACATATTGTTTGATATTGCAGCATTAACTTTTAACTATTTTCATATTTACAGCAACTTTGGCGAAACGCAAATAATGGCACAAGCAGTAAGAACAAGCGAAGAATTAAGCAAATACATAACGCCAAACATCAGCACGGACAAACAAAAAATAAACACAAAATTAGATTCACTTCGACAAGTAAATCAACCAAATATAAATAAAATCAATGAATATAAAACAGAGAAAAGTGAATTACAGGAGAAGTTAAATAGCAGTCAAATTACCAGATATAAATATGACGAAAAAAATTTTCGTTACACAAATCCGGTATTTAATCAGGTAAATAAAAATATAAAAGAACTTGATAAAAAAATTGAAGATTTAGATGATACAATACAAACACCGCCTATTATCCAAAAAAAGGACGCAATTTTTTCAGCTGATAGTTTACTACATACATTGGATTCTTTGATTCTAAGATTTGATTTGGAGAAAATAGCTGGTAATAAAGTAATGCAACGAAATATAAAAAGCAATATTGTAAAAGTAGAGGGTGAGTTATATGGCAAATTAGATTCTCTTTCACAAAAAAATATAACAGTAATAAAGTATCATACTATCATAAATACAAAAACAATAGACCAAAATAAAGCACTTAATGATTTGTTTGAATTGTTGTCCGGAAAATACACAGAAAACCACAATAACTTAAGATCAGAGGGCGAAAAAGAAGTCCATGAACTGCTGTTTAAGGAAAGTATCCGATGCTTTTTCTTAAGTATTTTGATAGATTTAGCCCCTATACTTTTGGCAGGATTGGTCGCTTTTCCAGCAATAAGCAGTACAAAAAGACAATGAACCAAAAAATCCCGAATGGCCGTATATGCCTGTTCTCGTTTTTTGAACACAAAAACGAAACAAACAGGATTATTGTGCACTTTGAGAATTTACTTACGCAAAAGAAAGTTTTTGATAAGCGATGGGGCTTTGTGCGTAAAAAAGTGGCAGGAACAGAAAAATCATTTTATCTCGGAGGTGGTCGAATAGATTTGCCTAAACGACAAATTACTTTTGATAATACAGCGCCACCAGCGGAAATTTTTGAATATCAGGATAACAATAGTATTTCGGAGAGTATAAAAATCTGGTGCGATTCGGCCGATATTTTTGTTTTGTGTATTGATTTACAAAACTTACCCGAAACATGGAAAATAAACAGGATATCATATAACATAAAGCAAATTGATAGCGAAAAAACAATTTTGTTTGCTGCTTTTGATGAAGACCCTCATTTTGGGTTTGAAAAGAAATATCCTGTTGATTTCAATACATACGCAAGATTAGCAGTTGCGCAGCACATAGATCTTATAAATGGAACAGCAGAAGGATTCTCAGAAGAATTGAAAAGCCTTTTACAATCTGGATATTTGTTTCCTTACACGGATACACAGGGCATTATAACTCCACAAAAAAAACGTCTTATTCTTCGAAAAAAGGTTTTCTGTTTATATAAATCAGATATAAATTTTGGTTACATTGATTGTTTGATTTATTGCATAAATCATATTTATAAAGATAAAAATGCCGAAATATCAATAACAAGTAATAAGTTGTATCATTATATTACAAAGAATAATGGCATAAAATACAATACTGATATGAAAAAAAAACCAATAAAAATTGCTGTTGTAGGAACTCAAGATAATGGGAAATCGCATTGTATTTCTGATATTTTCAGAGCATTAACCATTATGGGAATAAATGTAAATACGAAACCTTATTATGGTTATCCGCAAGTTCAAAGTTATTTGAACAGTATTGTTGGAAATAAAAATATTGACCCTACAGATATAACTAATCTTACAAAATCAACACACCACTATAAAGGTTCATTAACAATTGAAGGAAATGAAAGAATTATTGAGTTTATGGATATACCGGGTGAGGCATTTCACGAGGCTGAAAATATTACTGGTATTTATACGAATTTAAAGTCCTGCCTTAAAGAGAAATACACTCATAAAAGGTGGAAGATAATGTTAACTAAACTTCCTAACAAATTGACAAAAAGGCTTATAAAATGGCTTGGTATTTCTTTGGATATTGATAATATTAACTTCTTAATGGAAATGGATAGTGAAAAGGGGAGACAATTATCTCTTTATAAGGGGAATACGAAAAGCACAAAACGAGTCTTAATGCGTGAGGTCAGTAATGTCGATGAAAATAATATTCACAATCTTAAAGCATACAAATATGTCAGCGGAAAAGATGTTGTAAAAAACTTTGAACAATATGATACAGATAATTTAAAGAATGTATTAAAACAGATAGTAGAAGAGATAGATGGGTATGCTAATTTAAAAAATATTTCTACTACATTTTGGCAAAATTTCTATGCATATGTATTTTGTGATAAAAGTACTGATATAATTTTATGTGAATTGCTTGCATTGCCAATAGATGCTGGAGGGATAAGCTATAATGTTAATACAGAACAGAAAAACTATACATCATGTCTCCGTGGTGTCAAAACCTTTTTTGAAAAAGAAACTGGAACGTGTCCTAATTTATATGTAGTATTTAAATGATTAGATGCAATGTTGAATCCTGATAAATTCATTGGATTATATAATACTTTTAATGTCACCGACATTAAGACTATGTCGACTAAAGTATACTATCTCGTCCTATTAGCAATATATAAGAAATTTGGTGCGAGGTTTGTTGATAAATTTGATGAATTCTTTGAAGGTGCCAGTAAAGCATCAAACTGGATTCTTTTTGATGAAAGTAATTTAGATCCAAACTTCATTCACATTGACAACTCTTCTGTATATTTAGATGATATATTGAAACAAGAAAGTGAATTTGCAGTTCCTCGAGACAATAATAATCAAGGACTTGATGTACTTTTAGCGAGCAGAGTTAGTGAATTGCAAAGCTATACTGTATTTGGCCATGAAAGGTTTAAGCCATCAGTAAATACAAATACGCCTACAGTATATACAAATATCATTATTCCGCATATATATTTTACAGCTTATCCAATAGACGGAACCCAATTGACTATACATAAAAATAACAGCATTCATCGTCAGAAATTTGACAATCTTAATATAGATCAACGTTTGCCATTTGGGACTTTTAATCTTGTTGTTGATTTATTTAGTAAATACAAGATACGAGTTCCAGCATATATGAATAACTCTAATATAGAAAATTGGCTATTAAAAATTTAATACGATCATGAAAAATATACTAATAAAAAAAGCAATAAAGGGCGCATTAGAGGGAGCAATAGGTTATTTGGAAATTGCGACCACAACTATACGCCCACACGTTTCTGAATTGCTTGAAGACAAGCACGGACAAAACAAACTGTCGCCAATATATGCCTCGCTTTTTGCATATCGTGAGCCAAGCCTTAATTGTCTATCAGTTATACATATTCAGGGTCAACACAATGGTATACCCGGTAGAATGTACGATACGCGAATATTTTACGACATTGATGCAGATAATATTCGTGAATGCAATTTCAAAATCGGTGAAATTATAAACAGTTTGCCGAAAATGGAAAAGTATCGTGACAAAAAAATTGGACAGTTAGACAATTTATTACAGCTAAAAGAAACTAAAGGATACGACAGAAGCAAAGCATTCAATCTTGCCGAACAAATTATGCATGCGATTGCTAATTTAGAGTATCTGTTAATTCGTATAGATAATGATTTCGAATGGAAAGAAAATGGAGTTTTGGAAAACGAAGTTGCAAAAACGCTTTTTGCAGCTATAGACATGTTGCCCGAGGAGTTGCGCCCTTTGGCTTCGTTTGCATTGTCGATAGATGAAAATTACTACAAAGAATTTCTGTATGATAAATTGATTATTATTTATCACGGTAATATAAAAGACTTCGGATTTGGAAAAATAAAACAAATTGAATGGAGTGATTTAAGTCATAAGTCTGAAACTGATTATCTCGATCAATCGGAAGTATATATAAGAAGCGCATCAAGATTGATGAATGGCGCAATAGATTTTTTCGATACCGATTTATCTTTTGCAACAATCCTTCAAAATTTACAGCCTATTACATCTGCCGACTTTCAAAAATTTTTGAACTATCTTGGTGGAAAAAGTCCATTTATCAACATTGATTTGTCAAATAGCATTGCAGAGCTTTACCCATTCTGTCAAAATATAGGTGAAGTTGTTTTTATTTGGAAAATTACAAAACAAATGCCTGATACGGAGACAATTAAAAGCCTTGATATTCCAGATATTAAAGATACAAAATTGTTGCCAGACAACAGATTGTTGATTGGTCAAGATATTGACGTGAAAAAATTGATAGATTTTATTCCTGAAAAAGAAAAAGAGAAAAAACTGCGCGAATTATTGATATTTTTTAAAAATGTTGGAATTGAATTTTCTGTTTGTGAACATAAAATCAAGCAGTTATCTCGCAAAGTACATAAAGAGTTTTTTAAAAATGATATAACAATGCCAAGCATTTTCAAAAAAACTTTTGACTATGTAAATAAATACAATATTACAGCGTTTCTTGTAATAGCAGCATTGATTATTTGTTTTGGAGGTGGCTATAAAACTGGTTCACTTATAAATGCGCCAGCCCATATAACACCGTTAGTAGAGGCTCCTTCAGCACCAGCAAATGCATCTGTACCTGTATCTGTACCAGATGGGCGAACGATGTCGATTACAATAAATCCTGAATGGTTTCAAGTGTTAGACATTCTAAATAAGGAGCTTATTTCTTTTAAAATCAATGATACGACTATATTCGTACGTTCAAAACAAAAACAATAGATGGGCAAGTTACAGGAGGTGAATTTTATAACGAGATTCCTAATCGTAAGCTCTAAACAAGAGTTAATCCCTAAGTAACTGACTAGTTGAACGATAGGAAATCAAGCAAAACCGACACGTTAACACGGAAAAACTTGTAGTTTAACGCTTATTAACTCTGTAAATCAAGGGGTAGAATAGTATGGCGGTATTTAATGCAAATCATAAAAATATGCTCCAGGCGATAATCGTAATTGTAGTTGTGATTGTTAGTTGCGTATTTGGCTATTCTCTTTTTAGCAACAGCAGTAAAGATAGTTATAAGCCAATTGCCGGGGATGGCAAAGGTTTTATTGGCAAAGCAGATGCTTTGTTTACAGAATTGCTATTAATAGAAAATATTGATACAAAAAAGAATTTAACACCATTAGATCAATTAAATTATCGTTATCCTGCACTTATATTTGCTCTTCCCGATGATGTTAAAGAAGGCGAGTGCTTGGTTGGCGATATTCGCTTAGTCGGTATTAAAGAGAATAGGATAAAAAATACAAATCTTAAAAATTTTTATCTTAGTAGCGAGTTGCAAAATATTCTCAAACAGCAAAATCAAAACCTTTACAAAAAGTATTTTAATTTGAAAATTAAAATTTATAAGGGAGTTGCTGAGATTGAATATATCAAAATGATTCCTGAATTGTATACAATAAAATTCAACAATAAGCCTTGGCTTGGAACTATTGTTGGCCATTCGTATGGAAAAATCGATTCAACTAATTCATTGTTTGTCGTATATGGAAGTTCGGTTTTGCCAGTTAAGCGACAGGATAGCATTTTTGTCCAACGCCAGGAAAATTATATCGTAAAGTTAAAAAATAATTATTTACAGCACAGCGATTTGCCAATTGATTTATACGATTACTACAAAGAATGTTATGAAAAAGGAAGGTTTATAAGATTTAGTGTTGACGGTGATGACAATAAATCTTTTACGGTACAAATTTTTACGGACACTATAAAACAAAGAGACAGTTTGGTTTTTGATATGCCTACAAATTTAGATATTTATTGTGGTACAAAAAAAATGGTAGGCTCTCCTAATGCAAGTCTTTCTCGTGTCGGGTGTACTTTTAGATTTAACGAAAATGTTCTGAGAGTAGTAGTTTCTGATGAAGGTATAAAAAACAAGAAAGCCGAATTTTATTTTTTTCGCAACAATCCAATGAATACGCTTTCATATTCTCTTGATACAAATAAGGGGAAAATGAGAACACAGGTCGATACGCTTTATACCGATAATTTTACACAGAAAATCGTAGATCTTTTTAATCAGAAAATGAACGAAACATCGCCTGATAATATTAATCTATCAATAGACCCCTATTTGTCTAAAACCTTAGAAGGCGAATTAAAAAAATATGTTGACTCTGTTTTGATTAGTGGTGTTAAGTTACACGAAGGTGAAAAGGTTGAAATGTCTATTTCATTAATAAATTCGGCTACAGGTGAAATTTTGGCAGCACCTTCGTATTCAACATTAAGAATCAATCCAGCCTATCAATTAGATCGGAAAAATTCAAATACTCAACGGCGTTTTATCGGTTCATGCTTTAAGCCGCTTATGACTTTGGCAGCAGTACAGGTTTATCCAGACTTACTTAATTTAACAACTAATCCTGCAATGTGGCAACCACTGCCTGTTGCTAACGGCGACCGTTGGAATGTAACTTTGCTCGGTTGTCCCATTTTCAGTTTGTCGAATTACATTAAAGCACAGTGGAATAACGGAATGACAATGACCCAATATTTTGCGTCTTCAAATGATGTCTACCCTATTATGCTGGCAATGTACGCTTTTACAAATCCAAACGATCGAAATGAATTGCCAACAAGTTTTATGACAATAAATCCACACAAATTTCCTGCAACTTTATTGCTCCCCAGAACGGCAGACACTAAAATAAACAGTGATTATCCTATACACAATAGTCAGTTCGCAAAAATGCTTGATATTTTGTACAATATCAATTCAAACGAAGCAAGGCAAAACACCCAAGATATGCATATTGTTCCTGAAATTTATGTTTGGCGAATGTTTAATAAAAATCAATTTAGCAAAGAAGATAGCATTTCGTTTCCTGATATATCGCCTGAATATACCAATATGAATTATTGGTCGTGGCACAACAATGGAGAATCATTTCGCACAAAAGTGATTTCGTGGGTATTGGGTCAAGGCGATAACAGTTGGTCTCCGTTAAAGCTTGCAGAAGCTTGGGCAAGAATGAACACAAAATATCCTGTTAGATTGTCCTTTATTCGTAATCCCAATCCAACTTACGAACAACTGCTTACTGAAAAAATAGATCGGGACGGCAGAGATTATCGACACGGCACAAGGAGGGCAAATGATGTATGGAACGATTTTATGAAATCATTTCACGATGCACAGTCGTCAAATGGTAATGCAAGTTTGCTCGGCCCGTCTCAATCTCGTGTTACTGCTATTGGTCGCAATTTAGTAATTTTGGGAAAAACTGGGACGCCTGATGAATTTTCTTTGCCTGATATTGAAAATGCCCAACGAAATATAAACAGCGACAACAAAAAAAATGTTGAATATGATATGGGTTTGTATTCATTCTCGCTTATGAATACTATACAATATAACAGAATTAGAAATGGAAGTGATAGAGTTGCACATAATTCCGGTATTTCAGCAGTTGTACGCATTGTGCATACATATTGGACAGAAAAAGGCAGTGCTATAGGCAATATCAATTCTAGTTCTGCTCGTAATTTTATATCCAACAAAAATAATGTTTTTGAAAAAATCCTTTTCTATACTGACAAGCTTTTTCAATGACGAGGCATCATGTTCAAATTCTTAAAAATTATATCATATCCACTTATAACCCTGTTTTCGCTATTCAGCATTTATTGCCTATATAATGCAATCAGTTGGGCAGTAATGCACCCAAAAGCTTATTTGTGGTTTATTATTGGCTTTGTAGCATATATAGTATTGAAAGGTTTGCTCCAAAAAAATCTGGATTTTTTGGAGACCTTTACCCATGAGCTCACGCACACTATTGTCGTATTAGCTTTTTTCCAAAAGATACATTTATTTCATGCCACAAACGGTGAAGGCGGTGCTATTTCTCACAGTGGCAAAATGACGAACAATCCGTTTATTTTACTTGCACCTTACTGTTTGCCTGTTTATACCTTTGCCTTATTAATTCTCCGACTTTGGATAACGATTAAAGCTCTTTGGATTATTGATTTGCTCATAGGGCTAACGTTTGGATTTCATGCAATTGCAATGAAAAAACAAATTGGTAGATTCCAACCAGATATTCAGTATTACGGGATATTTTTCTCGTGCCTTTTTATTGTGGCGTTTATATTGTTTCATTTGATATTAATTATTTGGTCGATGAGAAGCGGTATTGATGGTGCATTAGCTCATTGGTTGAATAATTTCGTCTATGTGTGGAAAATATTCATGCGTTAATGTTGTTGTTTTGAATAAGAGTGTTTTATCCTAAAAGGAAGAATAATATAAATTATCATAGCCACCCCTACTCTCTACCGATTGTCCGATATCATCTCCTTCTTCCTTGAGATTTCAATGTGTCATAGTGGTTTGATAAAGCTTGAGAGCCATTCATCTTCATAGATGGTTTTATCCGCAGTGTAGCCGAGCCGTTTGAGCAGCTTCTTCAGCCACGGCTCGTCATAGACAAGAATGCCTGAGAGCAACACCGGCGCCGCAGGGGCGTATTTGCGGATGACGGGCAGAATGCGGTCGATGACGTTTTTGTTGATGTTGGCCAGAATGAGATCGTAGCCCTCTTTGAGATTAGCCACAAGATCCTCTTCGGCATCGAGGAGTTCGACTTTGATCTCTTCGGCGTGGTTTTCGGCAATGTTTTCGATGGCGTTTTCGGCGGCCCAGGAGTTGTTGTCGAAGGCGAGGATGGGGCGGTTGTTGCCGAGCTTGCGGGCGGCTATGGCAAGGACGCCGGTGCCGGTGCCGATGTCCATCATTTTTTTGTCTTTCAGGTCGAGACGCTCCATTTGGCGCAGCATCAGGCGTGTTGTGGCGTGGTATCCGGTGCCGAACGACATTTTTGGGTTGATTTCGATGACGATCTGGCCGGGTTTTGGCGTTATCTCACTGCTTTTTTGGATAATGAGGAGGCGGTTGGAGATTTCGATGGGTTGCAGGGTTGCCTCCCAATCGGCGTTCCAGTTCCGGTCGCCGATGAAGGTTGCGGTGTAGTCGGGAAGCGTACCCACCCTTTCCTGCAGCATGGTGTGGAGGCTCTGCTTTTTCTCTTCGTTCCATTCGGTTTCGGGCAGATAGGCGAGGAGCTGGTGATCCTCTTCGAGAAAGGAGTCGATACCTTCGGAGGCAAGCAGGCCGATGTAGAGCTCGTGGAGATCAGGGGCTATTTGAAAAGCCAGTTCGATAAAATGGTGTGTTCCGGGCTGAGGCATAAAAGGGGTCGGGCAGTTATTAATATGGTTGTTCTCCCAATATAGTGATTTCCTCCGGCAAAGTAGAGGTGGTGGCTGGTTGCGGGATGATACGAGTACAGAGGGGAAAGGCGATTTTTCTCGAAAAAGTAAACGGGGGGGGCGCTCATTCGGCGGTGATGATGCGTGCGGCAAAGGCGTAGTGGCTGTCGTAGTAGCGTTCGTAGAGGTTGCTGCGCTTGACCCCGTTTCGTGCAGCATGGGTAAAGCTCTCAGGGCCTGTAACGATGCCGACGTGGTCGATGATGCTTCCTTCGTTACTGAAAAAAACAAGGTCGCCGGGGCGGAGGCTGTTTTTGGGTACAATGGTGCCGAGCGCGGCAAGTTCACTGGCGGTTCGTGGCAAAATCATTTGGAAGTTTTTTTTGTAGAGATAGAGCACGAGCCCTGAGCAGTCGAACCCATCCGGTGAGGATCCGCCGTAGCGGTAGCGAGTGCCGAGGGATTCGTCTATGGATGAAAAGAGCTGGTCGAGCGAATATGGGGTTACCTTCAGTGGCAGGGCGCAGGTGACTGCGGAGTTGCTCCCTTCCGGGCGGCAGGAGATATGCGATTTTCTGTTTTTTAAACTATATTTGCTCTCCATGCGGTATCCTGTTGAGCCGCTCCAGGTGCTCTGGCAGCCGGTAACACCGATTACCATTCCGATGATGGTGCAGAGGAGCAGGGCCGTTCTTCCGTACAGGCTTTGTGATGAGGCCGGGTTGGATGGTTGCTGCATGAGCGGGTCGAAGTTCAGTTTTTTTGAGAAGAGAAACCAATGCCGGATTCCCAGAGAAAGGAAGCGGGAGAAACAACACAAGAGTCAAGATACTACATTAAATTATTTGAGTGAAGATATGGCGGTGATGAAATTCGGAGGGACTTCTGTGGGGACGGCCAAGGCCATGCGGCAGGCGATCTCCATTGTGGCGAGAAAAGAGCAGAAGGGGGTGCCTCTGGTGGTGCTGAGCGCGTGCAGTGGTATTACCAACAAGCTGGTGCGCATTGCTGATGCCTCCGGTCGCAGTGCTCTTGATGAGGCGATGGCTCTGGCTGGTGAGGTGCGCCACTTTCACCTTGATCTGCTTGATGAGCTGATAAAGGATGGGGAGCTCAAGGTGGAGCTTGCGGTCAAAATAGAGGAGCTTGCCGGTCGGCTTGAGATGCTGATCAAGGGTGTTGATATTGTGGGCGAGTTGACGGAGCGTTCGAGGGATATGTTTTGCTCTTTCGGTGAGCTCTTTTCTACTACCGTGTTTGCGGCGGCCATGAAGGAGCTGGGGCACAAGGCGGCGTGGGTGGATGTTCGTACGGTGATGATTACTGATGACAATTTCGGGTTTGCCCGTCCCCTGCAGGAGGTGTGCGAAGCGCGCGTGAGCCGCATTATTCGCCCGCTGCTTGATGGCGGCACGACCGTTGTGACGCAGGGTTATATTGGTTCAACTCTTGATGGCCGGACGACAACGCTTGGCCGGGGTGGTTCCGATTTTTCGGCGGCACTGCTTGGTTCATGGCTCAACGAGGAGGCGATAGAGATTTGGACCGATGTTGATGGCGTCATGACCTGCGATCCGCGTATGGTTCCTGAAGCGAGGAGCATCAGGGTTATGACCTTTTCGGAGGCGGCGGAGCTTGCCTATCTTGGAGCCAAAGTGCTTCATCCCGATACCATTGCGCCCGCAGTGCAGAAAAATATTCCGGTCTATGTGCTGAATTCATTGCATCCTGATGCCAAAGGCACTATCATCACCAATGATCCCGAGCGCCTTTCGGGGATGAGCTATGAGGGTCTGGTGAAGTCGATTGCGGTCAAAAAGGGGCAGTGCATTATCAATGTGCGTTCAAACCGGATGTTCGGTCGCCACGGCTTTATGAAGGAGTTGTTTGATGTCTATGCCCGGTACGGTGTTTCGGTTGAGATGATTGCTACCAGTGAGGTTTCGGTCTCGTTGACCGTTGATGAAAAGAGCTTCAGTGATGAGCTTATCGGGGAGCTGAAGGGGCTTGGCGAGGTTGATCTGGAGCATGGTGTGGCAACCATCAGTGTTGTTGGTGATAATCTCCGCATGTCACGTGGGGTTGCAGGTCGGATTTTCAGCGCGTTAAAAGATGTCAACCTCCGGATGATTTCACAGGGTGCGTCGGAGATCAATGTCGGCGTTGTGGTTGAGGAGCCCGAGGTGGTTACAGCGGTCAACAATCTGCACCGGGAGTTTTTTTCCAACAGGCAGGATGAGGGTATTTTTGAAACACCGGCAGGGAGCCGGTAGGGCCTGCAAGTTTTAATTGTCGATAATAAAAAGGTACTGTACACATGGACTATAAAAAAGCTGGAGTTGATATTGGTGCGGGTGAAGAGTTTGTCCGCATGATCAAGCCCCAGGTTCGCCAGACATTTACTCCCGGCGTCATCACCGATATTGGCGCTTTCGGCGGTTTCTTTCTGCCTGATTTTTCTGCATATAAAAAACCGGTGCTGGTAAGCAGCATTGATGGCGTTGGCACAAAACTGAAGATTGCCATTGAGCTTGGCCAGTATGAGACCGTGGGTTCCTGCCTGGTTAACCATTGTGTGAACGATATTCTGGTCTGCGGCGCAAAACCGCTCTTTTTTCTGGATTACTATGCTTGCGGAAAACTGACGCCTGTTATTGCTGCGGCGGTGGTGACCGGTATGGTCAATGCCTGCCGCGAGAATGGTTGTGCGCTTATTGGCGGTGAAACGGCGGAGATGCCGGGGCTTTATCAGGAGCAGGATTTTGATCTTGCGGGCTCCATTGTCGGCGTGGTAGATCACGAAAAAATCATCAACGGATCGGCCATCAGGGAGGGCGATGTGCTTCTCGGACTTCCCTCCAACGGCTTGCATACCAACGGCTATTCGCTTGCGAGGAAAGTGCTTGAGGGGAGAATGGGGGAGAGGGTTTCTGGTCTTGATGGCACCATTGGCGAGGAGCTGCTGAAGGTGCATCGCTCCTATCTCTCTCTGATTGAGCCCTTTTTTGGTTCGCCCGATATCAGGGGGCTTTCGCACATTACCGGTGGCGGCCTGATGGGCAACACCATGCGTATTGTGCCTGAAGGGTTGAAGCTTGATGTTACATGGGACGCATGGCCTGAGCCGCTGATTTTCGACATCATCCGCCGGGCAGGCCAGGTGCCTGAGGAGGATATGCGGAGAACCTTTAATCTTGGGTTGGGGTTGGTAATGGTTGTTGAAAAAGGTGCGGCAGAAGGGGTACTCTCGTCCCTGAAATCTCAAGGGGAAAATGCCTATATTATCGGAGCTGTGTCGAGAATTTGATCTTCTTTTTTTGTTGAAACAGGGCAATAATCAGGGGTGCTTATGCTGACGTTACTGGCCATTTTGGCGGTGAGCTATATCATCGGATCAATTCCTACCAGCCTCATGGCGGGAAAGATGCTCAAGGGGATTGATATTCGCAATTTCGGCAGCGGCAATGCCGGCGGCACCAATGCCTTCAGGGTGCTTGGCTGGAAGCCCGGTCTTATTGTCACCCTGATTGATATTGTCAAGGGCGTTGTTGCGGCGGTCTCGGTTGTCGCCTTTTTTCGCAACCACCCGATTGGCGCTTTTCCTGATATGAATGAGGTTGCCTTGCGTCTGCTTGCGGGCATGAGCGCGGTGATTGGTCACGTTTTTACCCTTTTTGCCGGATTCAAGGGGGGCAAGGGGGTGAGTACCGCCGCTGGTATGCTGATCGGGATTGCCCCGGTGAGCATGTTAATGGTTGTCGGTATTTTTTTGCTGACCGTCTATCTTTCGCGTCACGTCTCTGTTGCCTCCATGCTTGCGGCTATCGCCTTTCCGCTGATTATTGCCATCCGCAAATATATTTTTGAGCTTGGCGCCGGCCTCGATTACTATGTCGGGCTCTTCGGGCAACCCTTCTCCATTCATGACAGTCTCGATTATCATCTCATGATTTTCGGGCTTGTTGTTGCGCTTGGAATTCTCTATACGCACCGTACCAACATCAGAAGATTGATTTCAGGTACCGAGAGTCGTATTACCTTTGGAAAAAAGCATTGAGCCACTGCATACTTCTATGAATATTGCTGTACTGGGGGCGGGAAGCTGGGGTACCACCCTTGCGGTGCTGCTTGCGAAAAAAGGGCATGAGGTTCGCCTTTGGGCGCATCGGCCCAAATTTGCCGCAACGCTCAACCTTGAGCGTGAAAACCGCCGTTATCTCAAGGGTGTTCCTTTTCCACAGAGGCTGCAGATCGCCCCTTATTTGGAGGAGCTTGTCTCCTGGTCGGAGATGATTGTCACTGCGGTGCCTTCTCAGGCGCTTCGTGAGACAATTCTCGGTTTTCGTGCTCTTGATTTGAACGGAAAAATTCTGGTCAATGTGGCCAAGGGAATTGAGATCGGGACGGGTAAACGGATGTCGGAAGTGCTGCTTGAAGTGCTTCCCGGTCTGCTTGCATCACAGGTTGCGGCTTTGTATGGCCCGAGTCATGCTGAGGAGGTTTCGAAGGAGCAGCCTACCACGGTTGTTGCCTCTTCACCCTCTCTTGCTACGGCTGAACAGGTGCAGGAGGTTTTTCATACAAGCATGTTCCGCGTCTATGTCAATACCGATATTGTCGGGGTTGAGATTGCCGGGTCGGTCAAGAATGTCATTGCTATCGCGGCAGGAATCTCTGACGGAGTGGGATATGGCGACAACGCCAAGGCGGCCATCATCACCCGGGGGATGGCTGAAATTTCGCGACTCTGCATCAAGCTTGGTGGCGAAGCGCCCACCATCTCCGGTCTTGCCGGCATTGGCGATCTTGTGGTTACCTGCCTGAGCCGCCACAGCCGAAACCGCTATGTTGGTGAAGAGATCGGGCGGGGCCGCTCTCTCGATGAGGTTATCAGCCAGATGAACATGATTGCCGAAGGGGTTCACAGTTCAAGGTCGGTCTATGAGCTGAGCTGCTCAGTTGGCGTCGAAATGCCCATCACGCGGGCCGTGTACGAGATGCTTTTTAAGCAAAAGCCGGTTCAGCAGGCGATTCTCGATCTTATGACCCGCGATCCGAAACAGGAGCGCGACTGAGCTGCCTACGGGTGCTTTTTGGGAAAATCGTACCAGGCCAGTTTACCGCCATCAGGATTTGCACTCTTCCATGACTCGATATTGAGCTCAATTTTGACTACTCCGCAGGTGACCACACTTTCGATGTAACTTCCAGCAAGCAGGTTTGAAAACTCTGTCAGCGTCGGGTTGTGGCCGACAAGCATGGCCGACTCGCAGGTGTCGGGGATCTGCTGGACAATTTTGAGCAGATCGAGGACTCCTCCCCGGTAAATTTCAATGCGCTGCTGGATCTGCTCCTCCGGGTAGCCGAGTGTTTCGCAAAAGAGCTTTGCGGTGGTGAGGGCTCTTGTTGCGGGGCTCGAAATGACAACTTCCGGGAAAACTCCTTTTTGCTTCAGCCGTGCCGCCATGACGGGGGCGTTTTTCATGCCGCGTTCGTTCAGCGTGCGGTCAAAATCGCCGGTACTGGCGTTTCCCCAGTCTGATTTGGCGTGACGGATAAGGTAGATAGTTTTCATGTTCGGTAGGTGTGGTAACGTTTTTTGAGTTCCATGATTCTACGGTATGAACAATCGATGCGATCCTCGGTAATGATCTTTTTTTGAAGCAGCGAGTGAATGATTGCCGTTGCTTTTGAGGCAATCTCCGGGTCGTAAGAGGTGTTGTTTCCAAAGAGCAATATATCGACACCCGCCTCAATGGCCAACTGGATGGCAGTTTCAAGGCCGTAACGGTCGGCAATGGCCTTCATCTGCATGTCATCGCTCACAATTACCCCCTTGAAGCCGAGCTTGCCGCGGAGCAGGCCGTCGAGCACCGCCTTCGAAAGTGTTGCCGGGTAGAGCGGGTCGAGCTTGCCATTAAAGACATGCGCGGTCATGATGGGGTCACGGTAGCCGGCGGCAATGAGGGCGCGGTAGGGTTCCAGCTCTTTTTCCGACCAGCTTTCGGTAATGTCGGTAAAGTCGAGATGGGTGTCGGTGGTTGAACTGCCGTGGCCGGGGAAGTGTTTCAGCGCAGGGATAATGCCCTCCTCACGGTATGCGCTACAGGTGAGTGTGATGTTGCTGGTGACGACGGCGGGGTCGGCGGAAAAGCTGCGGCCAATTTTGCCGATGACCGGATTGTCTGGGTTAACGTTCAGGTCGGCCACGGGGGCAAGGTTGAGGCTGATGTGCATCGCCTTCAGCGTTCGGGCGCATTGCCGGGCAGCAGCGCGGGTGCTGTCCGGATTGTTCAGCTCTCCAAGATGGGCGGCTGAGAGGCTGGGGGGAAATCCCCTTGCCGGTTTGAGGCGATTGACTTTTCCCCCCTCCTGGTCAATGGCAATCAGAAGCGGGATATTGGTTGTTTTCTGCAACTCAAGCGTCAGGCGGGCGAGCTGCTCCGGGCTGCTGATGTTTCGTGAGGGTGTATGGGAGGGAACATCGTAGTCGAAGAGCACCACTCCACCGATATGGCGCTCACCAATGTCCGCTGCGACTTGAGGAGCTTCGGCTATGCTGAGCCCCCGGAAGCCGATCATCAGCATTTGTCCGATTTTGACGGAGAGGCTGTCGGGCTTTTTTGCGGCGTGTGCCGGCATGCAAAAGAGAGCGAAAAACAGGAGTGCTGCCAGCCCACGCAATTGTTTTTTCATAAGTTGAGCACTTCCTTTACACATGAGTTCCCTTTTCGTTTGCTTCCGGCGCCCGGCATCAGGCTACCGTTTTTCTGATGCTCAGTTCGCCATCGGCCATGTCGATAGCCACCTCGTCGCCCTCGCCGATTTCACCCGAAAGAATGAGCGCTGAAATACGGTTGGTGATTTTTCGCTGCATCACCCGTTTGAGTGGCCGGGCGCCAAAGGCCGGGTCAAAACCTGCATTGGCAAACCACTGTATGGCCGCTTCAGAGATGGTGAGATTGATGCGCTGCCGCAACGCCGTCGCCTTGATGCGGTCGAACTGGATAAGCACAATTTTTTTCAGATCCTCCCTGGTGAGCGGCGTGAAGAGAATCACCTCGTCGATACGGTTGAGAAATTCGGGCTTTACCTTCTGCTTCAAAAGCTGAAAGAGTTTCTCCTGGAGGCCGGAAAGCATTCCCTCGCGGTTCACTCCTTCCAGCATCTCCATTTCCGACTGGATAAGCTGGGCTCCGATGTTACTCGTCATGATGATGATGGTGTTTTTGAAGTTCACCGTCCGCCCTTTGCTGTCGGTCAGGCGCCCATCATCAAGAATCTGCAAAAGGATGTTGAAGACGTCGGGGTGCGCTTTCTCGATTTCGTCGAGCAACACAACGGCAAAGGGTTTGCGACGCACCGCTTCGGTGAGCTGCCCACCCTCTTCATAGCCGACATAGCCCGGAGGGGCACCCACCAGACGGCTGACCGTATGCGATTCCATGTATTCGCTCATGTCGATGCGTATCATCGCCTCTTCGTCATCAAAAAGATAGTCGGCCAGGGTGCGGGCCAGCTCGGTTTTTCCGACGCCTGTAGGTCCGAGAAAGATGAAGGAACCGATTGGTCGCTTGTCGTCACCCATGCCTGCCCGTGAGCGCTTGACCGCTTCGCTGACCGCCGTGACGGCCTCCTCCTGCCCTATCACGCGTTTGTGCAGCTCCTCTTCGATAAGCAGCAGCTTCTGCCGGTCCGACTGGAGCATTTTGCTGAGGGGGATGCCCGTCCATTTTGAAACGATATCGGCAATATCCTCGGCGTCGATCTCCTCCTTCATGATAAGGTCACCGGAGGCTTTTTTCTCCTCTATTTTCAGACGATTCTCTTCGATCTGCCGCTCAATGGCTACGGTTTTGCCATAACGAATTTCGGCCACCTTGCCGTAGTCACCCTGTCGTTCAAACTCTTCAGCCTGCACCCGGAGCTCCTCAAGCTGCGATTTCAGGTTGCGTGACGACTGTATCAGCTCCTTTTCGCTCTCCCATTTAGCCTTGATGACGGTCTGCTCTTCAATAAGGTTAGCGAGCTGTTTCTCTATCTCTTCCAACCGTTGTTTCGTGTCAGCGATGCTCATACTCTTTCGCGTTTGATTACGGAGTGTGAATAAGATTTATTGTTGTAAATTTAAGGACTAAAATAGTAAAGTCATCATCGGCATCCGCTCTAAACCTAAAAAAAGTGTAACGGATAACAACGTGGAAAAGTTCTCAATTGGTTCACTCTCAGTGCCGGATAGCAGTACTCCGCTTTTTATCGCAGGCCCCTGCGTCATCGAAAGTCGGGCAATGGCTCTGCAGACGGCCGAGGAGTTGCAGCGCATAAGCCGGCAGGAGGGGGTTCGTTTTATTTTCAAGGGCTCTTACCGCAAGGCCAACCGCACTTCCGGCTCCTCTTTCACCGGTATTGGCGATACCGAGGCGCTCGAAGTACTTGCCGAGATTCGCCAGGTCTACAACATGCCGGTTATTACCGATGTGCACGAAACAAAAGATGTTACTCTTGCGGCCCGCTATGTTGACGTGTTGCAGATCCCGGCATTTCTCTGCCGTCAGACTGAGCTTCTGGTGGCTGCCGGAGAGAGCGGTCTTGCCGTCAATATCAAGAAGGGTCAGTTTATGGCTCCTGAGGATATGGTGCTTGCTGCAGCCAAGGTTGTTCAGACCGGTAACCGGCGGGTGATGCTGACCGAAAGGGGATCAAGTTTCGGCTACCACAACCTTGTCGTTGACTTCAGGGGGCTGGCCAAAATGGCGGAGTCGGGCTATCCGGTGCTTTATGACGCAACGCACAGCCTGCAACTGCCCGGGGCGGGTCAGGGGGTTTCAGGCGGAGAGCGGCAGTATGTGATGCCCCTTGCGCGAGCTGCGGTTGCCGCCGGTGTGGACGGTCTCTTTTTTGAGATTCATCCTGAACCCTCAAAAGCGCTTTCTGATGCAACCACGCAGGTGGCACTGGCCGATTTTGGCACGATGGTCAAACAACTGCTCCACCTTTACCGGTGTGTGCACGCTCTTCATTCACTCTAAAAAATCATACGCTTTTGGAAGGATTTCAATATTTCGGGATGCAGCCTTCGCAAGCTGATCCATCATCAAGAATAGATCAGGCCCTCCAGTCTGTTCGGGCGCTTCTCTTTCCCATCGATGGTGTTTTGAACGGCAGCAGGATCACTTTTGACGCCAACGGGGGGGAACTCTGTTCAATTTCGGTCCGCGATGCCGTGGCCATCAAGGAGGCATTGAAGCAGGGTGTCCGTGTTGCTGTGCTCTCCGAAAGGGATGCCGAGGGGTATCGTCCCCTGCTTGAGGCGCTTGGTGTGCAGGATCTCTATCTCAACGGTGAAAATCTTCTCTACTCTTACGAAGCCTTTCTCCAGCGCCACAATCTTGCTGATGAGGAGTGTGCCTACATCGGTGACGATATCGGTGACATCGGGGTGCTTTCAAAAGTTGGTCTGCCTGCGACAGCCATTGACGGTGCCGATTATCTGCGAAACCGGGTTGGTTATATTTCGGGTTATGAGGGTGGAAAAGGTTGTGTGCGGGAGCTGATCGAGATGATTCTGATCAAGCAGGGTAAATGGCCCTACATCGAGCGTGCCGTCGATGAGGAATAGCTCCCTACCGCTCCTCCTGAAGCAACTCAGGGGTGCGGGCAGGGTTCATGAGCCGGGCGGTCTCTGCAAGTGAGAGCATGCCGACAATGTTGGTGCCGTGGCTCGGCTCCACATGCACATCTCCCCGGTAGCTCCTCCCCTCTTCAAGTGCAATTTCAAGCGCGGCTATTTTGCCAAGAAGGCTGTATGCCGCTGATTGCGGCGTTGAGCAGGCGACCGGCGGATTCTCTTCTCCGTGCCTATGGTACCCCTCGGGCAGCATCTCAAGGGAGGGATAGTCATGCCAGTGGGTCATGGTGGCGCCGAAACTGGCCAGATGGCGGGGGAAGCGCGCGTTGGGCCTGAGTTTCATCAGGATACTTGCTGTCAGAGCGTTGCCGAGAGCGTGTGCCAGAATGGTGAGGGTGTCGAAGGAGGGTCTGACGACAATCTCCGGCGGGCACCCCATGGGAGTCTTGAGGTATGCGCGTCCTTTTCCGTTGCGCTGCACGAGCCCGATCTCCACCAGATCATTTTTTGTTTCAAGATGATTTTTTTTGCATCCCGATCTGGTGGTGATGACGCGGAGCTGCGGCACCGGCACCAGCAAGGTTTGCCCCTGCACCCGGACAGGAACCATCCCCACAGGTAGCCCTCCGCTCTCTTTTTGTATAATGGCGGGCTGTACGGCAACCGGCAACTGGCGGGCAAAGAAGCCGTAGCTCATACCGCTTCGCTGGTCTAAATAGCGGGCAACAATTCGCTTGTAAAAGTTGCTGCGGTATTCGAGTCCCTCGGTAGAGGTGTGCGTCAAGAGGCAGGCATTGCTGCTCCAGAGGTCGCTGCACTCCAGAAAATCCTCTGCAACGGCCTCAAACTCTGCCGTTTCGCTCTCCATTGTTCCCAGTTCCATGTCAAGATCCTCACTCCTTGGCGGCACAACCTGTGCCGTGAGCTTGGGCACCAGTGTGTTGCGTACATCCTCAGGTTCAGGAAGCGGAGTGTTGAAGGTGACCACTCCGCCGTTCATGGTGCAGATGCTCCACGACCGTTCGGTTACAAAGATGAGGATATGCACCATGTCGCGTGCAAGGCGGCCCACAATGGCGTTGAGCCGCTCCTGTGGCAGGGAGTCAGGGGTAAGCGGAGGCGCTTCGTCGTAGATGCCGACAATGATGTTGTTGTAGAGCGTTGTGACCCGGTTGATGGCCAGCAGGTTGTCGGGGAAAAAGCCCGGTGCCAGAATAACAGTCCCTGGAGCAAAACGCCCGTCATCTCCTGCAGCATCCTCCGCTGAACATACAGCAATCCCGAGAGCGTGCATGGCGTTGGAAAGGGAGCGGCAAAAGCGCTCAAGGCGTGGCGAAAGACCGGGTGCCGGATAGAGCACTGGCCGGAGCCTTTTGCACATCTCATCAATTCCCAGCGGCGTATCAAGGGGAATACCAAGAAGAAGGTTGAGTGAATCGGAACTAATGCTGTTACTCTTCAATGGAAAATAATCAATGGGTAATGGATAAGAGAAAACCGACAACTCTCAACTGCTGTGCTGCCCAAAATTATGCTCTCGTCCCCAGAGCAGTTTCGTGCGCAGAACTTCACAATAATTGCGGGATTCATTGGCGACAAGATTGATCACCACCGCAGATTTTCTGATCGAGATGCACTCCTGCGGGGTGAGCATTTTTCTCAGATTGCCGTCGCAGTTCAGGGGAAAAGAGCCGTCAGGAGCATCGACCGAAATTTGGATAAGTTTCTCATCGCTGATGACGATAGGCCGTACGGTGAGCATGTGCGGGCAGATCGGCGTGATGACAAAGACACTTGATTTTGGCGCAATGATGGGGCCGCCGGCAGACATGGAGTAGGCGGTTGAGCCGGTTGATGTGGCAATGATGATGCCGTCAGCACGGTAAGAGCTGAGCAGCTCGCCGTCAAGTTTTATGATGAAGGTCGGAATGCGCGGATAGGCTCCTTTTTCGATGACCACGTCATTCAGCGCCCTGAGCTGCTGCATTTCATTGTCGATACGCACCGCGACCTCAAGTTGCGAGCGGTTATGGATAGTGTAGCTCCCGTCAAGTACCCGCTCGATGGCCGAGAACATCTCCTCCTGGGTAAACTCCGTTAAAAAACCGAGGTAGCCGACATTGACGCCGATGACCGGTTTCGTTACTGCGTAATGAGAGGTAAAGAGCAGTGTGCCATCGCCGCCAAGCGAGATAAAGGCGTCACAGTAATTGTTGATCTCCTCAATCGGAGCCGAATTATCGGTTTGCAGTTTTTCTGCCGAGAGGCTTTCAAAAATATAGCTCACCTTTCGTTCGTCCAACCATGCGGCAAGTTTGCGGGCAAGATCGAGTGCGATTTGTCTTGTAATATTGACAACAATGGCGAATTTCATGACCGGTTCATCTCTTTAAGGGTTTGATAGAGCCGATTGGCCTCATTAAAGCGTGATTCAAGCGGCCCGAGGTCGCGCTCTCGTATTTCGCCGGCGAGTTGGGCAAGTTCGCCGGAAAAGCGTTCGAGTTCATCAGCAATGTTGTCGCTGTTTGTTGCGATGATATCCCGCCAGATCTCCCATGAACTGCCTGCCAGCCTTGCAAGGGTGGCAAAACCGGGGCCCGAACGGCTGATTGATTCTCCGCAGTGGGTCATCAGCAAGGTCGAGAGCAATTGGGGCAGATGGCTTACTTTTGCGATGATGCGGTCATGCTCTTCCGCCGTCATTGAGAGCGTTGTGCAGCCTGCTGATTCAAGCAGGGCAACGAGAAAAGCACCCTTGTCGCCAGCAAGCAGGTTGTTGTCGTCACAGAGGATAACGCGTCGCCCCTGCAGCAGCTCTTCATGGCTTTCACGGTAACCCTGCTGCTCCTTGCCCGCCATCGGGTGCATCCCGAGAAAGGGGAGTCCGAGCTGGCGGGCTCTTTGGGCGATGAGCGACTTGGTGCTTGAGACATCGCTCACCAGTGTTGAGAGGGGGGCAAGCCGCTTTATCTCTTCCAGAAGGGCAATGTTGACCTCCACCGGGGCTGAAAGAATAATCAGATCAGCCGCATAAAGGGTCTGCTTATCGGCAGTAAAGCGATCAAGTCCAAGCGTTTCAACGCTTTCGCGGTCGCTTTCGGTAAAGTTCGGGTCGAACCCCTGAAAGAGAATTGCGTTCTCAAGGGCAAGCGGAGAGCGCTTCAGGGCACGCAACAGCGACATGCCAATCAACCCGAGGCCGATAAATGAGATGCTCCTGACAGGTGACTTCACAGCGGTGCCGATTAGTTTTGCTTGTTTGCCCTGCTTCCGGGCGCATCAATCGGCACTCCCTCCTTGCAGAGAGGGCACTCTTCGGGAGTATAGCTGATCACCTCCATCGAAAGGAGAGAAAAATGATCGTCAGCAAGTTTTACCCGCCCGTTGCTGCGGTCAACCACGGAGCCGACCCCGACAAGTGTGGCGCCGGCACTTCTGATCAGCTCAATCACCTCCGCCACCGAGCCGCCGGTGGTAATGACATCCTCAATGACCAGTACCCGTTCGTTGGGTTCGAGCGTAAAGCCGCGGCGGATGGTCATGCCCCCCTCCTTGCGCTCGGCAAAGATCGTTTTCACGCCGAGCTGGCGTCCAACCTCCGTTCCGACCACAATTCCTCCAATTGCCGGAGAGATAACCGTTTCAATGCCCTTGCCCCTGAAGTGCTCCGCAATTTCTCTGCAGATTGTCGTCAGGTGTTCCGGATGCTGCAGTACCTTGGCGCATTGAAAATAGGCATTGCTGTGGCGGCCCGAGGTCAGCCTGAAATGACCATCAAGCAGGGCTCCGGTTGTTTTGAAAACGTCAAGCATGGCTGAAGAGGTTATAAAAAGGGTTGCTGAAAACGATAAAGATAAAGAAGCCGCTCCCAAAAGCTAAAGGAAAAACATTTGAGTGGTTGTGCTTCTCTCCTGTACGGTACTTTAGCGCTCTCTCAAATGGTTTTCAAGGAATTCGCTGAGCAAGACACAGGCAGCAGCACTGTCGAGCCGTCCCTTCTGCTGGCGGTTTTTTCTTGAGGTGCCGGAGGCAATCAGGATGCTGCGGGCATCCCTTGATGAGTGGTGCTCATCGATGGTTTCAATCTTCAGTTGGGGGAACTCTTCGTGCAGCGTCTCGATAAAACGGTCGATTACTCCGGTCATGGCGTTATTCTGGCCACTTTCACTGAGCGGGTAGCCGACAATAAGGAGATCAATGTCATCCTTTTTGATCATCTTCTCAAGAGTTGCGGAGAGTCCGGCGCGGTCAAAGGTGCCTACCGGCTGGGCGAAGAGCCAGAGGGGATCGCTTTGGGCCACTCCGATGCGCTTTGTGCCGAAGTCGATGGCGACCACCCTTTTTTTTGAAGTCAGACTCATGACCGCACCTTTCGATTGATTCTATAGTTTTGAAATACCTGTGCTTGAAGCAATTTCAGCCTCAATAAAATATAGCAACTTTATCAAAGGAACAGAGCTCTTTGATTACGGATGTCGTTTCGGCTCCGATAAAGGAATGAGCGTCATGGTGGATGGCTCAAATAACGAAGCCATACGTTTCAAACCTTTTCCCTGTTATGATTGTTTCCTCTTGTAACGTGAGGTTAAAAACAATGCATTATCACAGGGGGTTATGATGGGAGGGTTCTCGTTGTTATTGATGACAAGCTTGATGCTTGCCGGTTGTTCGGTTTTGGGAAAGCGTACGGCAAATGAGCCGCCATACAAGGTGCTTAAAGAGGATGGAGACTGTGAGGTAAGGCAATATGGAGAGATGATTGTTGCTGAAACGGTTATTGAGGGAGCGTACGGGCAGACTGGAGCACCGGGGTTCAGCCGCTTGGCGGGATATATTTTTGGCAAGAACCGCTCAAAAGAGAAACTGTCGATGACAGCCCCCGTTCTTCAGGAGCCTGCAAGTGAGAAAATCTCCATGACGGCCCCGGTACTTCAGGAAAAGAAGGGAGGTGCCTGGGTGATGGCGTTTGTCATGCCGGAAGGGTCTCGGCTTGAAACGCTTCCCGTCCCGCTTGATCCTGCTGTAACCCTTCGGTCTGTGCCGGGAAAAAAGGTCGGCGTCATCTGTTATTCGGGCCTGCACTCTGAAAGCAACTTGCGGCACTATGCGGAAAAACTGACCGTTTGGCTTGAGAAGCATGGCTACAGTGTACGCTCGCAACCGCGTGCTGCAAGTTACGATCCTCCCTGGACTCTTCCGTTTTTACGGCGAAACGAGGTGCATATCGATATTGAGTAAGAATTGAGCGTCGAGGTGGCATGATGCAGATTTTTTAGTGGACTTATTATTCTTACATTTTGAAAAGCTGCGGGATCATTCAAATCAAATGTACAAGGTATGAAGCCTCACTACTACTTTATTGGAGCAACGTTGTCGATACTGCTCTCCATCTACCTCTTCATTTTCGGTACAGGTGTGAACCATGAGCTGATAGCCATTTTTATTGGTCTGTGGGCGCCGACTATTGTCTGTATCGGTATTTTCAACACCTTGCTCGGTATTCTTGATGAAATGTGTTGTGCGCACAAGCGCATTGAGGATGGTCAAACCGGTTGTCACGACCGCTGAACCTATGTCAACAGCGCCAGAAGAGTGCGGGAGGATCGGATTATGAAACAGGCGGGGGCGGTGATGCTTGTCGGCACAGGAGGCTTTCTTGGCTCTGTGGCGCGCTATCTGGTGGGGCTCATGTTTGCTCCCCTGGTGCCGGGTTTTCCCTTTGCCACCTTGACGGTCAACATTGCCGGTAGTTTTCTTATCGGTTTCCTCGGTGAGCTGGCGGTTTCGACCACCCTTGTTTCGCCTGAAGCGAGGCTTTTTCTCGTTACTGGTTTTTGCGGAGGGTTTACCACCTTTTCCGCTTATATGTTTGAGCATACGGCATTGCTCAAGGATGGTCAGCTTTTTTATGCTGCGATCTATCTTGCCGGAACTGTTGCCGGAGGGTTCGTTGCCCTCTACACAGGAGCGTTTTTTGCAAAACTCTGGACATAATGGAGGTAAAAAGAGATGGAACTACAGAATCTGGAACTGCTGCGGGTTTTTGTTGGTGAGCAGGTACGCTATGGTCATCGCCCACTCTATGAAGAGATTGTGCGAGAAGCCCGCCTCTTTGGGCTCGCAGGTGCCACGGCACTGAAAGGAGTGCTCTCCTACGGTCACGACTTGCAGATCAACACGTCAAAAATTATGGATTTGGGTACAAACCTTCCCATGATTATCGAGATTGTTGATGAGACGGTGAAGATTGACAGTTTTCTGCCCATTATTCAGCAGTTAGTGAGGGATGCGTCAGGGCGAGTGATGATTACAAGGGAGCAGGTGCGTGTGGGAATTATGGAATGAGGGGGTTTCTTCCCCCCCATTCATAACAGGCGAAGCTTACTTGCCGGAAGCGACAAGGGCGTTATAGTTTGCCTTGATGGTCTTTTCGAGATCCTCGTCGGTGTGCATGAAGCTGATGAACATCGCTTCGAACTGCGACGGGGCAAGGTAGATACCCTGATCGAGCATAGAGTGGAAATATTTGCCATGCTTTTTCGTGTCGGCGGTGACGGCGGTCGAGTAGTTTACTACCGGCGTCTCCGTAAAGAAGAGGCATGACATGGAGCCGACACGGTTCTGCACATAGTTCAGGCCGAGTTTCTTCAGGTTATCATTGAAGCCTGTTTCAAGGATAACGGCTTTCCTTTCGAGTTCCGGATAGGGATTCTCTTCAATAAGAATCTTCAGTGTTTCAAGACCTGCGGTCAGCGCCAGCGGGTTGCCTGACAGGGTGCCTGCCTGGTAGACGTCGCCGAGCGGAGCAACACGCTCCATGATTTCACGTTTGCCGCCGAATGCGCCAACCGGAAGACCACCGCCGATGATCTTGCCCATAGTGGTAAGATCAGGTGTAACGCCATAAAGGCTCTGTGCGCCGCCAAGTGCTACGCGGAAACCGCACATCACTTCATCAAAAATCAGGACGATGCCTTCCTGGTCGCAGAGCTCGCGCAGTGCTGCAAGGAAGCCGGGCTTGGCCGGGATAACACCGGTGTTGCCTGCTACAGGCTCGATGATGATGGCCGCAATCTGCCCTTTGTTCTCGTTGACCAGAAGCTTTACCGAATCGATATCGTTGTAGGTTGCGTTGAGCGTATCCATTGCCGTGCCTTTGGTGACGCCGGGGCTGTCGGGAGCGCCGAGAGTCAGTGCGCCGGAACCAGCCTTGATGAGGAAGCTGTCGCCGTGTCCGTGGTAGCACCCTTCAAATTTGATGATTTTATCGCGGCCAGTGTAGCCACGGGCAAGGCGGACGGCCGACATGGTTGCTTCGGTGCCGCTGTTGACCATGCGCACCATTTCAAGCGAGGGAACAATTTTGCAGAGGAGTTCAGCAATTTCGATCTCCATCTCAATCGGGGTACCAAAACTGGTGCCAATATTTTTCAGTGTATACTCAAGTGCCGCCGTGATTCGAGGGTGCATGCTGCCAAGAATGAAGGGACCCCACGAGCCGACATAGTCGAGGTAAGTGTTGCCGTCAACGTCGGTCATGTATGCTCCTGACCCCTTGGCCATGTATACGGGAGTTCCACCAACGGATTTGAAGGCGCGTACCGGAGAGTTTACACCACCGGGAATAAACTTCTTTGCTTTCTCAAAGAGTTCAGCAGATTTGGCGAGTTTCGACATGTCGGACTATGCTGTTTTGTTGATTGGAGAGGACGTTATAAGAGTAAGAAAAGGCTTGCTCAAGATAGAAATAGTCCGCAAGATATAAAACCCCAAAAAGAGCAGGCACTGTTATTTGAGGAGGATTTGTGAGATGATGGTGAGGTTTTTGCGCCCCCGCGCATGTTCCAGATGGAGTGAGCAATACTCCTGAAGCAGATTCCATATCATTTCAATTTCCCCGGGATCGGCCGTGATGGCCTCACAGGAGGGAAGGCGGATGGCGGCAAGTGTACTCATCAGCATGGCGAGGCGTACCGGGATGAGCCGCTTTTTTGCCATACCGGGATCTGCCGCAGAGGGCAAGGCAAGTCCGCCAGGGTTCATCACAAAATAGAGCTCCTTCAGATTCAGCGCTTTGACGGCAGGCAGAAGCTCTTCACCACTGAAGACGCATCGACGAAGTGAGGGCTGAAAACCAAGCAGTGAGACAAAGCGCAAGAGGAACCAGGCGTAGAGCTGCTCGAAATTAAAATCGGTATGATAGAGCTGCTCCAGAGTTCCAGCCAGCAGGGTAAAGAGCGGCAGGTTTTTCTCATCGTTTTGGGTTGTATGGCGCACAAAGTCGATGATGCGGTAGAGGATGGCGAAGCGTTCAAGATCCGGCTCGGGAACCATCGGACTTAAAACAAGGTTACCATCACTGACAAGCTGGATGTCGCGGCTGGTTTTCTTATAGAGAACGAGGTCGACCACATTGCCCGCGTTGAAGAGGCTGGAGAGTTTGTTTTTTGGATTGCGCGCCCCCTTGATGATCACCGACATTTTGCCGAAATCGCGGGTGTAGATGGAGCAGATTTTCGACTGGTCGCGGTATTTTATCTCCCGCAGTATCACGGCCCGGGTTTTGACGATCACAGCGAGAGGGTTTTAATATTCCGGCAAATATCACTATATACGAAAACGGCGCACGACTGCGGCCTACGAACTTTTTAAACAACCACAAGTGACGGTGAAGAGTTGCCGTCAGCAAGCGATTAATCAAGGAGAAATAGAGAGATGCCTACCTATCAGTATCGTTGTAACAACTGCGGAAATGAGCTTGAAATAGTCCAGAAAATAAGTGAAAACTCCCTGACGCATTGTCCGAAATGTGAAACCGAGGGTTTTGAGCGGGTTATCAGCGCCAGTGGCGGATTTGTGCTCAAAGGCTCAGGCTTTTACAAAACAGACTACGGTAGCGGTAAACCAGCCCCGGCGGCGGCCCCGGCAGCACCAAGCCCCTGCTCAACCGGTGCCTGCTCCGGCGGAAGTTGCCCCATGGCGAAATAGAGGATCGGCTTGTAACTGAGTCCCATTGTTTGTACCGCAATTTTTGAAAAGCCTTCCCTCTTGTTCACGGAAGGCTTTTCTGTTCTCTGAAAGGGTTCTCCCGCTCTCTCCATGCAAATTTTGAAAGGTTGATCTTCGCGTTCCCCCTGAAACTTTCGGGGTATTGCTTTCCCTCAACATTACCAGTCACCTTTACACTGCCGAGGATGCCATCGGAAAAGAACATCCTGATCATATCACCGCTCGAATAGTTGATCCCTGATGGCTGCCGCTGTTCATTATAGAGGTGATAGAGGCTCTCAGCCTGGCCGGAGAGTGTTATCCCGGCTATTTTTTTGCCCTCCTTGAGGCGGATGACCATTTTCTTGCCACTGAACTGGTCATAGACGACCGGAGAGCGCGAAAGGGTATCGGCAGAGGCAAAAAAAGCGTTGTTGTGCACCTGTATTTCATCAATGTTCTGCTTTTTGCTGTTCCCGGACTCCATGAAGTGGATAAGGATAATATCCCCGCTGATCTGCTGCTGCTGATGCCAGGCAATGGCATCGTCATAGAGCCAGAGCTGGCCCTTCGCCTTGTTGATCACCGCCCGGCGTGATTTGCCGAAGAGGGAGTTATCGAGCATTTTGCCCCGGACGTTGCCGTTTATTTCGCCAGCCTGTTTGTCGGTGAAGTAGATGCCACTGTCGCCATAGACGGCAAGGGTGTTGTCGGTAATGATAATGTTGCCGCTAAGCACAATTTTATGCTCACGCTCGTAACTGGTGGCCCGGTCGCATCGGAGAGTCATGGCGCCGTCCTGAAACTCCACATTGCCGATAACCGAGTGGTAGGATGCACCGTCACTCTCGCTGCCTTCGATGATATCGGCATGCTGGAGAATAATTTTCTTTTGTTCCGCAAGCAATGTATTATAAACCGGAACAGCGGCTGATGCTGCCAGAATAAGCAGCAGGAAAGCGGTAAAGAGCGGTCGTGAAAAAACGGTTCTCATTGAATCATTGATTTTTTCTGACACCGGTTTTGCAGTGTCGTGAGTGGTTCGTTTAAAGCCAGAGCTGTTCCTGAAAGAACTTTCTCCATAATGTAACAAAGCTTTGTTTTTACTGTGAAAAAATTACTTTTGGCTGCCGGTGGCAAGCCTGGCACTCTTCTGCTTGCTCCGCTCTATAAAGCCCTGAAAAAAAAGGGAGCCTATCATCCCGTAGTGCTCCTTGCCGCCCCCCATGGTGCAGAACCAATCAGTCGTGAACTGGCTGCAAGTTTCGGTATTGGTGATGCAAGCCACACCCTCACACTCCCAAACGGCACACCGGTTGAACAGCTTGCCGCCGCCATGACCGGCATGGAAAAGATCATGCTCAGCGAAAAACCTGATCTCGTACTGGTATGCGGCTCCGACAATGCCGCATTTGGAGCCGCCGTCACGGCCGCAAAGCTTGGTCTGCCCGTGGCCGCCGTCGATGCGGGGCTGCGGAGCTACGAGCGCTCGGATGCCGAAGAGGTTAACCGTGTCGTTATTGACGCCATGGCCGACTTCCACTTTGTCAGCGAACACAGCGGCGAATACAACCTCATCAACGAAGGGGTTGCCGATGAAAAGGTCTTCTTTGCAGGGAATCTGCTCATCGACAGCCTCGTCGGCTTGATGGAAGAGACGGGCAACTCCGACGCACTGCCGGTTCCGGAAGCCAAACCCAAAAAATATGCGCTGCTGCTCCTTGATCCAGCAGGCCGTTTTGCCGCAAAAGAGCCGCTCGAAATGATGCAGCGGCTGCTCAAAGATATTTCCGGCAACATCACCGTCGTCATACCGCTCGTTGCCGGGCTTGATGCCCTGTTGCAGCAGCATGGCATGGGTAGTGCCTTCGGTGAAATGGAGGGAGTGAAGATGATTGAGCCACCGCAGCACGCCACGTTGTTGAAACTGCTCCGCGATGCACTGCTGCTCCTCACTGATATTGAAGAGATGCAGTCGGAAGCCACCGTCATGAATGTGCCCTGCCTCACCATCATGGAGAGCTCTGCCCGCCCCGCCACCATCGAAATTGGCACCAACGCCCTTGTCAGCCTCGATGAAGAGGAGATCAGGAGTCGCATCCACGACATTCTCCATCCCGGCACGCACAAGCACATCACCAGCCGCTCAAAAATTCCCGAAAAATGGGACGGAGCCGCCGCCGGGCGCATTGTTGCCGTGCTTGATCGGGTGGTGTAGATGTATCTGCTTGTCAGTGTGCATTTCCTGGAGGGTTAATTTTACCGTACCTTGTCTCTTGGCAGGATGTTTCGCAAGTGCATCTGTTGTTTTCAAAATAAATTATCCAGAGTGTACATAATGCCAATTATCTCAATGTTTTACGGTATTATCATCCGTCTTTATCTCCTTGATAACAAGCAGCATCATTTGCCGCATATCCATGCAAAATATGGTGAGTTTGAGGCGACTGTCGGTATTCAGGATGGCGAGATTCTTATCGGAGAGTTACCGCGCAAACAGTTGCGTTTGGTGCAGGCTTGGATTGAGTTGCGTCGCGATGAATTGGTCGCTGACTGGGAATTAGCCGTCAATGGTGAGGCCCCTTATAAAATCAACCCATTATGAGGTGACTATGTACTGGGATGTAAAAAATGTAAAGCCTTTGTCAGATTATCGGATTTACATCGAAACCGCAGGTGGGCAAAAAGGAATTTTTGATCTCAAGCCCTATCTTGATCATGGGGTTTTCTCCGAACTGCGTGATATCAGCTATTTCAATCAGGTCAGCATACTCTTTGGTGCGGTCACATGGCCAAATGAGCAGGATATTGCTCCTGAGACATTGCTTGCCGAAATGCAGCCTGTTGACAAACCAATATGATCCCTCTCCATGGGTGAGTATTTGCAGCATCAGGCAGCCCGTTTTTTTTTTATGAACAACAGGAGTCAGACTCTTCTTGACTAACGAACCATTTTGATCAGTAAAGGACTCATTCATACCCATGGCAAGAACCAAGTCACCAAAAGAGACCAAAGAAGAACCCATAGAAAAGCAGCTCTGGAAAGCCGCCGACAAGCTGCGTAAAAATATTGACGCCGCCGAATACAAACACATCGTGCTTGGGCTCATGTTCCTCAAATACATCTCCGACTCTTTCGAAGAGATGTACGCCATACTTCAGGCAGGTGAAGGGGAGTATGCCGGAGCCGACCCGGAAGATAAGGATGAGTACAAAGGAGAAAACATTTTCTTTGTGCCTCAGCAAGCACGCTGGTCATTTTTGCTGACAAGTGCCCGCCAGTCGGATATTGGTATCCTTGTCGATGAGGCGATGGATATTATTGAAAAAGAGAACCCTATGCTCAAGGGTGTTCTGCCCAAGGTCTATGCACGCCAAAACCTTGATCCTGCAAGTCTTGGTGGTCTGATTGACCTCATGAGTAATATCGCCCTCGGTGATGCCAAGTCGCGGAGCCGCGATGTGCTTGGTCACGTCTTCGAATACTTCCTCGGCGAATTCGCTCTCGCCGAAGGCAAGCAGGGTGGGCAGTTTTACACCCCGCGCAGCATTGTTGAATTGCTTGTCTCCATGCTTGAACCCTATAAAGGCCGGGTTTTGGATCCCTGCTGTGGTTCCGGTGGCATGTTTGTGCAGTCCGAACGATTTATTACCGAGCATCAGGGCCGAGTAAAGGATATCTCAATCTACGGTCAGGAGAGCAACCAGACCACCTGGCGTCTGGCAAAGATAAACCTCGCTATTCGCGGTATCGACAGCTCCCAGGTCAAATGGAACAACGAAGGCTCCTTTCTCAACGACGCCCATAAAGACCTCAAAGCTGATTACGTCATAGCCAATCCCCCTTTCAACGACAGCGACTGGAGCGGTGAGCAACTGCGTGGTGATGGCCGCTGGAAATATGGCATTCCACCGGCAGGCAATGCCAACTTCGCATGGTTGCAGCACTTCATCTTTCACCTTGCGCCGAATGGCCTTGCCGGAGTTGTGCTTGCCAAAGGCGCACTCACCAGTAAAAGCAGCGGCGAAGGCGATATCCGTAAATCCATGATAGCCGATGGTAACCTGATTGACTGCGTTGTCAACCTCCCCGCCAAACTCTTCCTGAACACCCAGATTCCAGCCGCTCTCTGGTTTCTGAATCGGGCACGGAACAACGGTCATCCGCGCAAGAATGAAATACTTTTTATTGACGCGCGAAACCTTGGTCACCTTATCAATCGCCGTACCCGTGAACTTTCAGGTGACGACGTTGATCTCATTGCCAAGACCTATCATGACTGGCGAACCGGCGAAGGCGATTATGAGGATAGCAAAGGCTTTTGTGCCTCCGTGCCGCTGGAACGAGTTCAGGAACTCGACTACGTGCTCACACCGGGGCGCTATGTTGGCCTTGCTGAAGAAGAGGACGACTTTGACTTCGCCGAACGCTTTGCTGCTCTGAAGGCTGAATTTGAATCACAGTTGCTCGAAGAAGCTGAGCTGAACAAGGCAATTGCGGAGAATCTGGCGAGGGTGAAAATATGAACGCGCCGCTCAACACAACAGAGTACAGGGAGTTTATCAGGGAACTCAAAAACCGGATTCAATCAGCACAACTCAAAGCAGCGGTATCGGTCAATCAGACTATGCTTCAGTTGTACTGGGATTTGGCTGAACGCATTATTGCCCGCCAACAGGCATCGGCCTGGGGTGATGGCATTCTCGGGCAGATAAGCCATGACCTGCAATCTGAATTTCCTGATATGAAAGGGTTTTCCGTGCGTAACCTGAAATATATGCGCCAGTGGTATCAGTTCTGGTCAGGAACGAATGCAATTGCGAAGCAAGCTGCTGCACAATTGGACAAATCTGCAATTGGGCAACAGGCTGTTGCCCAATTAGAAAACTCATTATTTGGGCAGCAGCTTGTTGCCCAAATACCTTGGGGTCACAACCTTGTCATCATCAGCAAAATCAAGGAACAGGGCGAAGCGCTCTTTTATGTGCAGCAAACCATTCAGAACAATTGGTCGAGGGCTGTTTTAACCCATCATATCGAAAGCCGCCTCTTCCAGCGCGAAGGTAAAGCCATCACCAACTTTAAGGCAACCCTGCCAGCCCCGCAATCAGATTTAGCCCAGCAAATCCTCAAAGACCCCTATAATTTCGATTTTCTTTTGCTGCGCAAAAAGCACGATGAAAAAGAACTCGAAGATGCTTTAATTGAGCATGTTACCCGATTTCTACTGGAACTCGGCGCAGGCTTTTCATACATCGGGCGGCAGTACAAACTGGAAGTCGGCGGCGAAGACTATTTTATTGACCTCCTGTTCTACCATACCCGTCTGCACTGTTTTGTGGTGATTGAACTCAAAGCGGTAAAGTTCAAGCCGGAGTTTGCCGGAAAACTTAATTTTTATGTCTCTGCGGTTGATGGTATCCTGAAAACCGAACAGGATAACCCCACCATAGGCATCATCATTTGCAAGTCAAAAAATGATGTGGTGGTCGAATACGCACTCAAAGATATTCACAAGCCGATTGGTGTCAGTGAATACATGATTACCAAAAACCTGCCAGCAGAATATCAGTCATCCCTCCCGAGTATCGAGCAGATTGAGGCGGAGTTGGGAGGTGGGGATGAGTGAAGGTTTGAGCGGGTGGAACGTCTATCAATTAGGGCAATTAATTGATAGAGGTAGTGCGGAGCTTCAAACGGGTCCATTTGGGACAATGCTCAATTCTTCAGAATACACCGTCACGGGAACCCCTGTGATTGCCGTTCAAGATATTGGTGAAAACAAGCTGAGCCATCATAAGTTTGTTTATGTTAACGAATTTACTGTAAAGCGTTTATCGCGGTATAAGGTTAAAAAAGGTGATATTATTTTTGGGAGGAAGGGTGCCGTCGAGCGTAGGGCAATAATCAAAACATCGGAGGAGGGATGGCTGCAGGGAAGTGACTGTATCAGATTGCGATTTGATGACTCGATAGATGCAGCATTTATTTCTTATCAATTTGGTAGTGAGTCACATAGGGAGTGGATGCTTCAATTTGCAAGTGGTGCCACCATGCCCTCTCTAAATCAGCAAATTCTTAAATTGCTGCCGATTAGACTTCCTGCTCTTCCCGAACAAAAAGTTATTGCAGCAGTCCTCAGCAGCTTCGATGACAAAATCGATCTGCTGCATCGCCAGAACAAAACCCTCGAATCCATGGCCGAAACCCTTTTTCGCCAGTGGTTCATCGAAGATGCGCATGAGAAGTGGTCAGACACAACACTTGATTGCCATAGTGAAGTCATGAGAGGACTTAGCTATAAAGGCAGTGGCTTATCTGATTCAGGTTTGGGTATACCAATGCACAATTTGAATTCGATCTATGAAGGTGGCGGGTATAAAGAAGTCGGAATTAAGTATTATACGGGCGAATTCAAAGAACGCCATCTTGTCAGAACTGGAGATATTATTGTTGCAAACACTGAACAAGGACATGAATTTAAGCTAATTGGATGCCCCGCAATTGTTCCGTCTTTTTATGGAGAAAATGGATTGTTCAGCCAACATATTTACCGGGTAATTTTAAAGGAAAACAGCTATCTCACTACCGAGTACCTTTATTACCTTCTAATGACGCCTAATGTTAGAGAACAGATCATATCTGCTACAAATGGCTCGACTGTTAATATGCTTGCAATAGACGGCTTACAAAGACCTAAGTTCAAATTACCACCAAAAGAAACGGTTGTTGAATTTTCAAGACTTGTGAAGTCATGGTGGAAAAAGAAAGACGTGAACCATTTACAACTTCGTACACTTGAAAAACTCCGTGACACCCTTCTTCCAAAACTGATGAGCGGCGAAGTGTCGGTGATAAATTAAGTTACAGATATGAAAATATCGAATGAACAAGCAGAATACCTGTTGAAATTGCCCAAGAAAATTATTGGGCCGGAAGGTTTGCTGGAGAGTTTGACGATTGACCAGCAGTTTTCGTTTTACCAACGTTTCGAGATTATTTCAGCAAAAGATGATGAGTTTACTTTTTTATTGGAAATAAAACAGAGCCAGAAAAAAAGTATTCGTGTCAGTTTTCACCATCAGCAAAACGATACTAAAACAGGCTTGCTGCGTATCGATTACAATAGCGGGCATCAAAACCCTGAAGGGATTTCAGAATTTGTTCCCGAAAAATTTCATCCCT
>CAIJWE010000024.1 GCA_903824295.1 uncultured Chlorobiaceae bacterium | reverse complement strand
GGTGCATCATGCGGTTTTCGGAGCTGGAGTTGTGCTTGATGTTCAGGGTAGCGGGGCAAAACAGAAGGTGAAGATAACCTTTCGCAATGCAGGTGAGAAGACGCTGATGGTGCAATATGCCAATCTTAAAATTCAAAAGTAACCTGTGCCACAGAGTGGGTGCGTCACGCATAAATGTTCAGCAGCATGAAGATTCTTTTTGGCGTTCAGGGTACGGGAAATGGTCATATCAGCCGCAGTCGTGAGCTTGTTCGAAAGCTCAGGGAGGATGGCCACGATGTTGATGTCATTATCAGCGGCAGAAAAGAGGATGAGTTGCGGGAGGTAGAGATATTTGAGCCATTTCGGGTAATGAAGGGGTTAACACTCGTTACCCGCAAGGGAAAGATGAACTATCTTGAAACGATGCTTCAACTTGATCTCGTTCGCTTGATGGCGGATGTCGTGACGCTCGATACAAAAGAGACTGAGCTGATCATTACTGATTTTGATCCGATCACCTCAATGGTTGCACGAACAAGAAATATTCCCTCCCTTGGTTTTGGCCATCAGTATGCATTTAAATATGATATACCTTTAGGCCGCGGCTCTTTTTTTGAAAAACAGATACTTTTGAATTTTGCGCCTGCCCGCTACAATGCCGGTCTTCACTGGAGCAGCTTCAATCAGCCGATTTTTCCTCCGGTTATTCCGGAAACGCTTTATGCGCAGAGCGCTGTGGCCGTGACGAGGAACAAAATTCTTGTCTATCTTCCTTTTGAAGAGATCGATGATATTGTACTCTTTTTTACCCCGTTTTGTGAGTACGATTTTTTTATTTACGGGAAAGTGCAGGAAAATCGTGATGAGGAGCATCTGCATTTCAGGGTCTATTCCAGGTCAGGCTTTCTTGATGATCTGATGGAGTGCAATGGTGTTGTCTGCAATGCGGGATTCGAGCTTCCCGGAGAGGCGCTTCATCTCGGAAAGAAGCTGCTGCTCCGCCCTCTCGATGGTCAAATTGAGCAGCAATCCAATGCGCTTGGTATGGTTGAACTTGGCTACGGCATGGCGATGGAGAGACTTGATGGCTCAATTCTTGCTGAGTGGCTTGAGCAGCCAGGCAGGGAACCTCTGCATTATGCCAGAACGGTCGATTATATCGCAGAATGGATCGCCAGTGGCCAGTGGAACGAGCTTTCGAAATACACCGATGCCGCCTGGGCAGAAAAGTTGTGACTGGAGTGCCTATGTTGTTCAGAGAGCTTGTAACGAAATGTCGGAGTTACCGCAGATTTGATGGCACTGTTCCTGTTCATGAGGATACCGTGCGGGAGCTTGTTGAACTTGCCTGCTACGTTCCCTCCGCCAGAAATTTACAACCACTTCGATATATTGCCGTGTGTGAGCCCTCTCTGGTAGCAGCACTCTACCCTTGCCTTTCATGGGCGGGCTATCTTTCTGACTGGTCAGGCCCGGCTGCAGGTGAACGTCCCCAAGCCTGTATTGTGATGCTTGGAGACTCGTTGGCAGGCAGTGATTTTGCCTGCGACAGTGGTATTGCTGCCCAGACCATTCTTCTCGGCGCAACCGCTTCAGGTCTCGGCGGCTGCATTCTTGGCTCTCTTGACCGTGAAAAAACAAGGGAGTTGCTGAAAATCCCGGAGCGGTTTTCGATAGTGATGGCCATTGCTCTGGGTAAACCCGCAGAGACGGTTGTTATCGACCAGATGGGTGAAGATGATTCTGTTTGCTATTTCAGGGATGCCAGCGGTATTCATCATGTCCCGAAAAGGGTGGTTGACGATGTTCTTTTGAACTTTCTCTAACTGCCTGGCTATTACACGATAGATGATTTGTATTGATGAACTACTGGAAGCTTATCGTCAGGGATTTTTCCCGATGTCAGACCCGAAGGATGAAAAAGTATTCTGGTGCCAGCCCTATAAGCGGGCAGTCTTTAATCTTGACAGTTTCAGGGCCTCGCGTGATGTTCTTCGCCTGACCAGAAAAAATGAGTTTACCGTGACCTTCGACAAGGAGTTTGCAGGTGTGATCAAAGGGTGTGCTGCGCCGCGAAAAAATGATGATGAAACCTGGATTTCCGGGGAGATCATGGAGGCCTATATCAAGCTGCACAGCCTCGGACTTGCCCACAGTATTGAAAGCTGGTACGAGGGTGAGCTTGTCGGTGGGCTGTATGGGATAGCCATGGGAGGCGCATTTTTTGGAGAGTCGATGTTTTCCCGTCGCTCTTATGCCTCTCAAATAGCCTTCAACCAACTGGTGATCCATCTGAAAAAGCGAGGATACCTGCTGCTTGATGCACAGATCATGAATCCTCACTTGCAAAAGTTGGGTGCTGTTGAAATTGAGCATGAGGAGTATATGCGCCAACTCAGCCGTGCCGTGCAGAAAAAGATTCTTTTTCTCTAAGCAGGGGAAAAATGGTACTTTGTGCAACGATATTTTTGCCCTCCCGAAGAGGGAATGCCTTTTTGGATTATTGACCTTTAACCGGGGAGTTTTTATGTTGTCGAGGGAGTTAACGGAAAACCAGTCGCAGACCAGAGTTATCATTTATTCGGGAAAAGGTGGGACAGGAAAAACTACCATTTCCTCATCAACAGCCGTCGCTCTGTCGAGACAGGGCAAGAGGGTACTGATCATGTCTTCCGATCCGGCCCATTCGCTTTCGGATGTTTTTAACATGCGCATCAGTCGCAATGATCCTCAGAAGATTGAGGAGAACCTCTACGGCCTTGAGGTTGATACGGTCTACGAGCTTAAAAAAAACATGTCAGGCTTCCAGAAGTTTGTCTCCTCTTCCTATAAAAGCAAGGGTATTGACAGTGGCATGGCGACCGAACTGACTACGCAGCCTGGTCTTGACGAGATTTTTGCATTGAGCCGCCTGCTGGATGAGGCACAGTCAGGGAGGTGGGATACCGTTGTGCTCGATACCTCTCCGACGGGCAATACGCTCCGTCTGCTGGCTTATCCCGAGATTATTATCGGGGGAAACATGGGTAAGCAGTTTTTCAAGCTTTATAAAAGCATGTCGTCACTGGCACGACCTTTGAGCGGAAAATCGATTCCGGATGATGACTTCTTTAATGAGGTCAATGTGCTCCTCAAGCAGATGGAGGATATCAACAAGTTTATTCTCAGTCCGGAGGTTACCTTCCGGCTCGTACTGAACCCTGAAAAGCTCTCCATCCTTGAAACAAAACGCGCCTATACTTTTGTGCATTTGTACGGGATCAATGTTGATGGTATTGTGATCAACAAGATTCTGCCAACTTCAAAAACGGTGGGGGAGTATTTTGAGTTCTGGGCTGATTTGCACAGCAAATATTTGATGGAGATTGACAGCTCTTTTTATCCAACGCCGGTTTTTCGTTGTCAGTTACAGAGAACCGAGCCGATCGGGACCGATGCACTGCACGAAATCAGCAAACTGGTTTTTGGCGAGCAGCTTCCGGACAAGATTTTTTATTCTGGAAAGAACTTCTGGATTGAAAGCAAAAAAAATGCGGGAACGGACGACCATCGTGAGGTTCTCTGTATCAAAATACCGTTTCTCAAGGATGCCGAAGAGGTTCTTGTCACTCGTATGGGTACCGATATCGTCGTGACCGTAGACAGGGCTCAGCGGATCATTACCCTTCCCAGAGCGCTGTACAGTCTTGAAATGGAGGAGTATATCAGGGAGGATAATCTTCTTCGTGTTGTCTTCAGGGAGATCGTGGTCGAAAAGGAGGAGATGGAGTTGAGCGTGAACAGAAATATGCTCGATAAACTTCGCTCAATGAGGCGATTGAAGATATAACATTGCAGTTTAATAGCAGCGGAAAGAAAAAAGAGGGACAAAGAGTTTACGTTTTAAAGGGAATCTTGTATCTTCAATGTTTAAAATGTCGAGTTAACGGGAATTTACCCCAATTTTTGTTAAAGAATCAGCTTATATCATGTCCGAGAAAGCGCACTATGGTCTGTTGAAAGGGAAGAAGGGAATCGTTTTCGGCCCGCTTGACGAAAGCAGTATTGGCTGGCAGATTGCTCTTCATGCCTACAGGGAGGGCGCAGAGATCGCCATCTCAAATGTTGCGGCAGCGTTGCGTTTCGGCAATATTGAAGAGCTTTCGACATTATGCGGTAATGCTCCGATGATTGTTTGTGATGCGTCGAAAAATGAGGATGTCGATACCTGTTTTAAAGAACTCAAGGAAAAAGTCGGCCCGGTCGACTTTATCGTGCATTCCATTGGAATGTCACAGAATATTCGCAAGCAGTTGCCCTACGAAGATCTCAACTACGAGTGGTTTATCAAAACGCTTGATGTTTCGGCTTTGTCGCTGCACCGACTGGTCTCTTATGCGCTGAAAAATGAGGCTATCAACGAGGGAGGAAGCATTCTCTCTCTCTCCTATATTGCTTCACAAAGAAATTACTGGACCTATTCAGACATGGGAGATGCGAAGTCACTGCTTGAATCCATCGTCCGCAGTTATGGACCAAGGCTGGCAAGGAAGGCGATTCGTATCAACACGATATCACAGAGCCCAACCTATACCAAGGCAGGAAGCGGCATTCCCGGCTTTGAGAAAATGTACGAATACAGTGATCTTATGTCTCCGCTTGGCAACGCCTCTGCCGAGGAGTGTGCTGAATATTCCATGACGATCCTCAGCGATCTTTCCCGCAAGGTTACCATGCAGAACCTCTTCCATGATGGCGGCTACAGTTCAATGGGAGCGACCATTCCCATGATCAAGCTTGCTCATGAGGTGCTTAACGATGAGGATCTTGCTTTACGTGTGGGTCTTAACGAGTAGGTTTACCTCTTTCAGATGAGTACCGGGGGAAAAGCCGCAGCAGATTTTCCTCTATTTGACCGGCAGCCGTCCGGATTCCCTCTTTTTTTGATGTCTGGCCACTCTGTTATTTTGCGTCTCCTCTTGATACGCAGAATAACAAGGCCAATAATAATTTTTCGTTTTTTATTGTTGAACTGCGTTGTTCATAACCTCGCTTGGGTTGTGTTGTGTTTTTTTTACCAAATAATTCTGAAAAATAGTTAAACCGATACCATACCGATGGCAAAAACAGCAAAAATCATCTACACCAAAATCGACGAGGCTCCGGCTCTTGCGACCTACTCCCTTCTTCCGATTCTTAATGCATTTGCTCGCGGTACCGGAGTTGATTTTGAGCCCAGGGACATCTCTCTTGCCGGCAGAATTATTGCAAACTTCCCTGAAAATCTGACGGAGAGCCAGAGAATACCCGATTATCTTGCAGAACTGGGCGCACTTGCCTTGACGCCCGAAGCAAATATCATCAAGCTGCCGAATATCAGTGCTTCAATTCCCCAGTTGAGGGCAGCGATCAAGGAGTTGCAGGATCATGGTTACAACATTCCCGATTACCCTGAAGCACCAGCCAATGAAGCTGAAAAAGAGCTCCAGACACGATTTGCCAAGGTTCTTGGCAGCGCGGTCAACCCGGTTCTCCGTGAAGGAAATTCTGATCGCCGGGCACCGCTTTCGGTAAAGGCGTTTGCTCAAAAGAATCCGCACAAGATGGGGGCATGGAGCAGCGACTCTAAATCACACGTTGCCACCATGAGTGATGGCGATTTCTATGGCAGTGAAAAATCTCTTACGCTTGCTGAAGCCACCGCAGTTACCATAGAGTTTGTTGATGCTTCCGGGCAGTCAACTGTTCTGAAAGGCAATACTCCGCTCCTCGCTGGAGAGATTATTGATACCTCGGTGATGCATGTAGGCTCTCTCCGCAACTTTTTTGCCGAGCAGATTGCCGATGCAAAAGAAACCGGTGTGTTGTTGTCACTGCACCTGAAAGCCACCATGATGAAGGTCTCTGACCCGATCATGTTCGGTCATGCTGTTACGGTTTTCTATAAGGATGTGTTTGAAAAACATGCCGCCATCATCAAAGAGCTTGGCGTGAATGTTAACAATGGTCTGGGTGACCTCTACGCAAAAATTCAGAAACTGCCTGAACCACAGCGGACTGAAATTGAAGCCGACATCAAGGCCGTCTATGCCACCCGTCCTGCGCTGGCGATGGTCGATTCCGACAAAGGTATCACCAACCTTCACGTCCCGAATGATATTATTGTTGATGCATCCATGCCTGTGGTTGTTCGTGATTCCGGCAAAATGTGGGGCCCGGATGGCAAACTTCACGATACCAAAGCCATGATTCCTGACCGCTGTTACGCAACCATGTATCAGGCGATCATCGAAGACTGCAAACAACATGGAGCATTTAATCCTGCAACCATAGGCAGCGTGCCAAACGTCGGCCTTATGGCTCAGCAGGCCGAAGAGTACGGTTCACACAACAAGACCTTTGTTGCTCCCGGAAACGGAACGGTGAGGGTTGTTGATACCGCCGGTAAGACGCTGCTTGAGCAGAATGTTGAAGCGGGCGATATTTTCAGAATGTGCCAGGCAAAAGATGCACCGGTCAGGGATTGGGTAAAACTTGCGGTCAAAAGGGCAAGAATAACCGGAGCGCCGGCAATTTTCTGGCTCGACACCGAGAGGGCCCATGATGCAGAGATCATCAAAAAAGTTACTGAATACCTGAAAGAGCATGACACAACCGGGCTCGATATCCGTATTCTCACTCCCGTTGAGGCCATGCGCTTCTCTCTTGACAGGATCAGGGCGGGCAAGGATACCATCTCTGTTACCGGAAACGTGCTGCGCGACTATCTGACCGACCTCTTCCCCATCATTGAACTCGGCACCAGTGCCAAGATGCTCTCGGTTGTCCCCCTTATGAACGGTGGAGGACTCTTTGAGACCGGCGCGGGCGGTTCAGCTCCAAAACATGTGCAGCAGTTTCAGAAAGAGGGTTACCTGCGCTGGGACTCACTCGGCGAATTTTCGGCTATTGCTGCCTCGCTTGAGCATGTGGCCCAGTCGTTCAGCAACGACAAGGTACGGATTCTGGCAGAGACCCTCGATCAGGCTATTGGCAAGTTCCTTGATAACGACAAGTCACCGGCTCGTAAAGTCGGCCAGATCGACAACCGCGGCAGCCATTTCTACCTTGCCCTCTACTGGGCAGAGGCACTTGCTGCACAGCAGGAGGATCAGGAGCTTCAGGCCCGTTTTGCCAGCCTGGCTCGTCAGCTCGGTGACAATGAAGCCACCATCAACGAAGAGCTGATTGGTGCACAGGGAAAGCCGGTTGATATGGGTGGATACTATAATCCGGATGAATCATTGACGACACAAGCCATGCGTCCAAGTGCAACATTCAATGCCATCATCGACGTACTCTGATTTCTTTATCAGCAGTTACACACCAGAAGCCCGGATTTTTCCGGGTTTCTGTGTTTAAGGTTGTCCACTCCAGGCATAGATAAGCCCCTTGCGGCTCAGTTGTTGCGTCACTTCATCAATGGCATCGGGCGACACCACAAAACAACCGTTGCTTCGGCCAATTCTGGGGCCGTTGAAGGTCACAAGGTTCAGGAGTATGTACCCGACTGAAACATAATCGGCTGAATGAAGCACAATATCGCGACTGAAGGCATTCCCGTTCGTTGAAGGGTCTAACCCCTCAAGGCGCACGGCCAATCCATGGTCGCCCCTGTATGCGTCAAGCACCCTGTAGAGCCCGGGGCTGCTCATGGCGGACTCCGGCGTATTGGAAAAGCGGGTTGCAAAGAGTTCGCCGGAATTTTTGCCGTGCGCCACCCGGTAAAATGAACTCTCCCTATTGACAAGATCAATGATCGCCATTCGTTTCAAGTATGAGGGTTTTGAGTAATCCACCACTGCCAGATAGCGGTATCGCTCTTCCGGATGCGCCGTTCGATAGTTTTCAAAAGCCGCAAACGCAGCCCTGTAAGCCTGCGGAGATATTTTTTCCGGCAGCCACAGCACTCCCGCGCCGACAAGGAGCAGGAGAGTCACCAGAGCGCCATAAAGAGCTTTTTTTTGTTGAGCCATCATTTCGGTTCCCGTGTTCTTTGCTTCTTCATTATGGTAATGATTGAACATAAGATTTTTCAAGCTCTTGCGCCATCTCCCTGGTTGCCGGGTGTGAACGTTTCTGTCAAACAGCCTTGCATGGTCGGGTAAATAAGATTGTTCAATGTGGGACGTAATGCGTAAATTCCCGCACAGTCAGTGAACTTTTATGAACCCGTCTGCGCGATTTGATTGCTTTGTGGGGCTGTGCTTGAATGCTATCTCCTCATGGCGGGTTAATGGAGGCTCCCTTCAGTTTTTATGCAATAGAACAGGTTATAAGGATAAGGTATGGCACAAAAAACCCTGAACGTCATGTTCATCGGTGATGTTGTCGGCACTCCAGGCCTCCAGATGGTGGGTCGGATGCTGAAAAGTTTCATCAGCAAATATCATGTTGATTTTGTTGTCTGTAACGGCGAGAATGCCCATCATGGCAAAGGGATGAGCCTTGAGGCGCTCAACCAGCTTCTTGAGGCGGGCGTCAATGTCGTGACCGGAGGAAATCATACCTGGAGCAATTTCAACTTTTTTGATACCCTCAAAACGCACCCGCAGGTGTTGCGTCCACTGAACTATCCCAAAGGTACCTACGGCAAGGGGTACGCCATCTACAAGCTGCCAAACGGATTGGGCGATATTGCGGTGGTCAACCTGCAGGGGAGGACCTTTATGTACTCCATTGATTGCCCCTTCAGAACGGCGGACTGGGTGATCAAGCAGATCAAGGAGCAGAGCAAGGACAAGGTACGCCATATTTTTGTTGATATTCACGCTGAGGCCACTGCTGAAAAAATTGCGCTTGGCTGGTATCTTGACGGCAAGGTTTCGGCCGTGATTGGTACCCACACCCACGTGCCTACCGCCGATGAACGTATTCTCCCTAAAGGCACCGGTTATTGCACCGACGCCGGCATGACCGGACCGCACAACTCCGTTATCGGGATGCAGATCAAGTCAGCAACCGACAGGATGCTCTACCAGACACCCCACAAATACGAGTGCGCCGAAGATGATGTTCATTTTTCAGGGGTACTGCTGTCACTTGACGTTGCAAGCGGAAAAACGGTAGGGATCCAGCGGATATTTTATCCCGAGTTTGACCGTGGTGTCGTGCAGGCATAAAGGATGATCGTTAATGCCCAACCTTCGTAAGGGCTTGCTGCTGCAAGCCCCTACAGATGTGGTCGGAAATGAAAAAATCCTCTCTTACCGCAATCCCTGCTCAAATTCTTCCGCAACAATCACGTCATCGACGCTGCCGATATAGAGCGGTGTGCGCTGATGGAGTTCGAGCGGTTGAATGTCGAGAATGCGATCCCGGCCGTTTGTGGCTCGTCCGCCAGCCTGCTCACAGATAAAGGCGAGGGGGTTGGCTTCGTACATGAGCCGGAGCTTTCCTTTGAGGTGCTTTGTGGTCGGAGGATAAACAAAGACGCCTCCAGTCAGCAGGTTGCGATGGAAGTCGGCGACCAGCGAGCCGATGTAACGGGTGCTGTAAGGACGGTTTGTTGCCGGGTCTTCCTCCTTGATATAGTCGAGATATTTTTTTGTTCCTTCGTTGAACTGCGCATAAGAACCCTCGTTGATGGAGTAGTACTTGCCGCTTTTTGGGGTGATGATGTTTTCGTGCGAAAGGAGAAACTCTCCGATGCTCGGGTCGTAGGTAAAGCCGTGCACGCCGTGACCGGTGGTATAGACCATGACGACCGATGAGCCATAGATGACATAACCAGCGGCAACCTGCTCGTAACCATGCTGCAAACAGTCGTTGATGTTTGCTTTGCCGGGATCGTCCCCTTTGAGTTTATAGATAGAGAAGATGGTGCCGACGCTCACATTGACGTCAATGTTTGAAGAGCCATCCAGCGGATCGAAGAGGAGTGCATAGTTGCCACTCTCATTTTTTGGAGGAATAATGATCTCTTCATTCTCCTCGGAACCCATAATGGCAAAGCGTCCGTGCTGGCCGATGGCGGAGATGATTTTTTCGTTGGCGAAAATATCAAGTTTTTTGACCTCTTCACCCTGCACATTGGTGTCGCCTGTTAAACCAAGAATGTCAACCAGACCGGCGCGAACAACCTCTTTTCTTACAAGTTTTGCGGCAAAGGCCACGTCGTTGAGAAGGTCGGTAAGTTCGCCGTGTGCTTCGGGAAAGAATTTCTGCTGTTCAAGGATGTGGCGTTCAATCGTAATCAAATTACTCATGCTCTCTTTTCCTGATGGTTAGTGTTCGTTTATTGACTAATAAACAAGGTATATCGTTCGAACTCCAATGTAGGGATATTCAGAGCCTCTTTCAAGTGCACAAGCCAGCAGATCTATTGTGAAATGTTTTTTTTCAGGAAATGGCGAACTCTTGCCTAAATTGAGCTTCTTTTCATTAGCCTTTTTCAATTTTTCATGAAACGATACCGCTGGAATTTTCGCTCTCCCGATGAACAGGCGGTACTTGTTCTTTCAGAGGCAATCAATGTCACCCTGCCTGTTGCAAGGGCACTTTTCAATCGCGGCGTCCGTACTTATGAGGAGGCAAAGGAGTATTTTCGATCGTCGATTCTCGATCTTCCCTCTCCCTTTCTTTTTCAGGATATGGAGCGTGCGGTAGAGCGCATGTTGCAAGCCATCAGGGAGCATCAAAAAATAATGCTTTATGGTGATTATGATGTTGACGGTACAACCGGAACTGCGCTGCTTCTGCTTTATTTGAAAGAGCAGGGGGCTGAGGTCTCCTACTATATCAATGACCGCTTTACGGAGGGGTATGGCCTTTCGACAGAGGGGATCGACTCTGTTGTTGAGCAAAACGTCAAGCTTCTTGTTACGGTCGATTGTGGTATAAACGAGAACGAAGCGATCTGGCGATGCCGAGGCCACGGTATTGATGTCATCATCTGCGATCATCATGAGCCTGGTGAGCTTCCTTTGGCCTATGCCATTTTGAATCCAAAGGTTCCAGGTTCGACCTATCCCTTCAGGGAGTTATGCGGGTGCGGTGTGGCATTCAAGTTCATTCAGGCCATTGCCGAACGTATGGAGGCCGCTCCGGAGAGCTGGCAGAAATATCTTGATTTTGTTGCCATAGCCACAGCGGCCGACATGGTTTCTCTTGAAAATGAAAACCGGACGCTGGTGCGCGAAGGGTTGCAGCGGATGCGCACAAGCCCCAGAGCCAATTTGCTGGCAATGTTTTCGCTCATGAAGGTTGCTCCCGCAGAACTGGGCATGTTTCATATCGCGTTCGGCATTGCACCCCGTATCAATGCCGCTGGAAGAATGCACTCTGCACACCTTGCAGTTGAGTGGCTTCTTTCCGATTCGAACGCGGAGTGCCAGCGTCATGCTGATGAGCTTGACGGTATGAACTCAAGGCGCAGGGAAATTGATGCAGATATTATGGTTCAGGCTGAAAAGCTGCACGCAAGTCATGTTGCCTCCTGGTGTTCTTCGATTGTGCTCTATGACGAATCATGGCATATTGGAGTGCTTGGTATTGTGGCTTCAAAAATGATTGAAAAACATTATCTGCCGACGGTCATCCTTGGAGGCATGAACGGGCTTATCAAGGGGTCGGTACGAAGCGTTGAAGGGCTCAATATCTTTGAGGCATTGCAGGAGTGCGGCGACTATCTTGAACAGTTCGGCGGGCATCATCAGGCCGCTGGAATTACCCTCCGGCCCGAAAACTTTACTCTATTCCGCAAAAAGTTCAATGAGGTCTGTTCCGTGCGCCTCTCAATCGGAGAACGTCAGAAAAAGCTTTTAGTCGATTCACGACTTGCCCTTGAAGATATCACGGCCAACTTTATCAATGTGCTCGAACAGTTTGCACCCTACGGACATGGTAACCGTGAGCCGCTCTTTATGTCAGAAGAGCTTGTGCTCTATGGTCAGCCAAAACTGCTTAAACAGCGGCATGTCAAGTTTGCTCTCAGGGATAAACACGGACGCACCTTCGAAGTTATCGGATTTGACCGTCTCGATATCTATACCGCACTTACCAAACACTCCCGCCCGGTATTTTCCATGGTTTATTCGGTCGAAAAAAGGATGTGGAACAACCGCGAGCAGTGGCAGATCAAACTGAAAGATCTTGAACTCACCAACCGTTAGCGATTTGGAAAAAAGACTATTGGTGGTTTTCCGGAATTTCCGGTACGCTTTTTTCGTGGTTTATTTTTGTGAGAATTCCTGCAAGTGAGGATATGGCCGAAATAACAAAGAATATAAGCGACAGTGCAACGCCTGCGTTTGTTCCAAGCTTTACAAATGCAAGCAGATAAAAGAATGTTATCTCACGGGCTCCAGCCCCCCCGATCGTGATCGGAATAATGGTGGCTATCGTTGATATCAGGAATATCGCCAGATAGTCAACAATATGAGCATTCTGTGAAATGGCTTTCAGAATAAAAAATACCGATATCACCTGGGCAATCTGAATCAGCAGCGATTCGACCGAGGTGATGGTAAAAACCTCAATAAACTGTTTGTAGAAAAGCTTGTTCAGAATCAGAGCCAGAGGATAGATAGCAACAAGCACAACCCATACATAGGGTACCAGAAAGGGAAGGTGCAGGGCAAAACTGCTCGGAAGCAGCAGGATGATGGAGAGAAAGATGAGCGCGATAATCCCGGATAGACGATCCCAAAACACGGCATGAAAGACATTGATCATTTTCAGGCCGTGGTTTTTCTGCAGCACATAGATCTTGTAGCCGTCACCGCCGACACCTCCTGGAAGAAAAAGGTTATAAAACATCCCGAGATAGTAGAGCTTGAGGCTGTATATCGCGGAGAGCTCAATACCGATGACCTTGAAAAAGCGGTTCAGACGTACCGCATTGATGAGCTTGGAGATATTGAAAAAAAGGAGCGAGAGCAGAAGATACCAGGGGTTGGCATTCCGGATAATACCTCCAAGTTTGGCGACATCAGTCTTTCTCAGAACAAGATAAAGAGCTGCACTGGTGACAAGAATCTGCAGCAGCGTTTTCAGCAGCGTTTTCGGGTTTATTTTACGGTTTGCCAATGATTTTTTTGATGCTATAGGGTTTCCTGTCGTTTCAAAAAAAGATTCCGAATATACTAAAAAAGAGGGGTTCCCTGGTTTTCGACATCAGGATTATATAACTCTTCTTTTTTGTCATGAGAGCCGAGTTTTCTTTTCGATCGCTCCTGCAGTGAGAAGAGAACGGTTACGGCAAGGGGAATCGTGAGTGCCAGTGCCGTAAAAAATCAGGTGGTCTCAGATTTTGTTGTGTTCAGCGGCTTCAAATTTCGATTTGAAATACAGGTTATAAAGCACTACAGAGGAAACAATTCCCAGAAAAGAGCCAGCAATGACATCACTGATATAGTGCTGGGCAAGAACAATGCGACTGAAGGCGATCAGGAGCCCTCCAAAAAGAGCGGCAAATCGCCACCGGGGGTAAAGAATGGCAAAAAGGGTGGCAACACTCAATGCCGTCGCCGAATGGCCGGAGGGAAAAGAGGTCCATGCGTATTGCCAATGAAAAAAGTCAAATCCGTAAAGATGCTCATTGAAAAAAAGCCTCGGTCTTGCCCTGCCAGCCATATATTTAAGCAGATCAGCACTTAATCCTGAAATCGCGACGGTAGAGAAGAGGAAGAGGCCCGAATAACTCCAATAGAGGTTCCGCTTGCGAAAAACAACAAAAAGCAGCATTCCGCCGACCAGATAGCCGAGTGAGTCGCCAAAAATCGTTATTTTTTCGAAAACGTTGAACAACAAGGTGTTCTCAAGCGAATGGAACCACAGCGTCGTTTGAAGATCGGCAAAAAGATAACTGATTATGCAGAGCAGGATAACGGTTGCCGAGGCGACACTCCATTGACGGGTTGTGTTCATCATGGTACTATTTTTTGTAGATCAGTCTGTTATCGAAAAATTCGCGCAACTCGCCCTCTTTTGGGTTGAGAGGAATTTCAATAAAACTTTCATAGTTTCTGCGTTGACTTACAGGGCCTTGTTGTTCTCTGATTCGCTGAAAAAATCATTAAATTTTTTCAGCTTTGCAACTTCTTGTTTTTCTTAAATTCCAACCCCTGTGCAATCAAAAAAAAGATAATGACTCCATCTCATCCGATAGCTATTCTTCTGCTCTCCTGTACTGATCGTCCCGGTCTGGTTTCACGTATTTCACATTTCATCTATGAGAGGGGCGGCAATATTCTGGATCTTGATGAGCATGTGGATGCTGTTGAAAAGACCTTTTTTATAAGAGTCTCATGGAGTACCGACAACTTCTCAATTCCTGTTTCTGAGCTTGTTGAGGCCTTCTCTCCACTCGCGAAAGAGTTCAACGCCTCATGGAAAATCCGTTTTACAGGTCGCAAAACCCGGGTGGCAATTTTTGTCTCCCATTACGATCATTGCCTTCAGGAAATTCTCTGGCGCAACAGTATCGGGGAGTTTGCCATTGATATTGCGCTGATTGTGGCCAACCATGCGGATCTTGGCCCGCTTGCCGCGCACCACGACATACCCTTCCATCATTTTCCCGTCACCCGTGAAAACAAGCTGGAGATTGAGCGGCAGGAGATTGAGCTTCTTGAGAAATACTCGATTGATACAATTGTACTTGCCCGCTATATGCAGGTGCTTTCTCCGCAGTTTGTTGACCGCTATCCGGGCCAGATCATCAATATTCATCACTCCTTTCTGCCCGCTTTTGTCGGGAGCAGTCCCTATCGGCAGGCTTACGAACGGGGGGTCAAAATCATCGGCGCCACCAGCCACTATGTCACCGAAGAGCTCGATCAGGGGCCGATCATTGAGCAGGATATTGTGCGGGTAAGTCACAAGGATACACTTGATGATCTTGTTCGTAAAGGGCGCGACCTTGAGCGGCTTGTGCTTGCCCACGCTCTTCGTCTTCACTCAGAACACCGTATTCTGGTAAATGGTAAAAAAACCGTCGTCTTCGATTGATTCACTTCGGAGAGGCCAAGCCAAGAGATAACAATGGAATTATTATGAAGAAGCAAACGTCAGAAAAGTGTGAGCATAGCCACGAAGTGACCCCGCATCACCATCATCATCATGCATCCGGAAATATCAAGGTTGCTTTTTTTCTCAACCTTGGCTTTACCCTTGTCGAAGTTGTCGGAGGAATGATAACGGGCAGTACCGCAATCCTCGCCGATGCCGTCCACGATCTCGGCGATTGTTTTGCTCTTGCCCAGGCATGGTACTTCGAGAGCATCTCCGGTGAAAAGAGCAGTGCGCGCTACTCCTATGGCTATAAACGCTTCTCCCTTCTCGGCGCGTTGATCAGCACGGTGGTGCTGCTTACCAGTTCGCTCTTTGTGCTCGCCCACGCCATACCCCGCATTCTTGATCCGCAAAAACCCGATGCCGGAGGGATGATTCTGCTCGCCATCGTCGGTGTGCTGGTCAACGGCATTGCCATGGCAAAACTCTCCAAAGAGAGCGGTATGAACGCCAAAGTTGTTGCCCTGCACCTGCTCGAAGATGTGCTTGGATGGATTGCCGTGCTGGTGGTTGCCGTTGTGCTCTACTTCTGGGATATCCCGGTGCTCGACCCGCTTCTGGCCGTCATTATCACCCTCTACATTCTCTCCGGAGTGGTCAAAAATCTGAAAGCCATGCTGCCGGTCTTTCTGCAGGCGGTACCCGCTGAGCTTGATATTGCAGCCATAACAAGGGAGATTGAGGCGATGGAGCGTATTCATGCCGTCCACCACGCCCACATCTGGTCACTCGATGGCGTTCATACTGTTTTTACCGCCCATCTCGAAGTCGACACCATGCTCGACGCCGAAGCCTATATGCAGCTCAAGGAGCGGATCAGAGGGCTGGTTGAGCGATACGGACTCTACCACTCAACCGTCGAAATCGAATATCCCGGCGAGGCATGCCGAAATGTTCTTTCAGCATAGCGGTTATCGTTTCCCGTCTGGCAGGCAGGGTATCATTATCGCCACCCTGCCTGCTGGTAATCGTATTCTGTCATCAGATAGCAGCAGAGATTGCGTCTCAAGGCTTGATATAAGCGTTCAGACCGATGATGATTGGCTTGCCATTCACCTCTGCGGTGGTGACCGCGTTGCCGCGTGTGCTCGCAACAACAAGGGTCTTCCCTGATGCCGAAGGGGTAGGTGTTTCAAGGTCGATTTCGATACAGAGCTTGTTGTTCTTGATCTCTACAGTCATGGCCATGGTATGGGTCTCCTGTTTTGGTTGGTGTTCGATAAAAAGGGGAGTATACGGAATTATCGCATTCTTTTGAGTGCGGCATTTTGTCGGAACGCTCTCTCTTGCTTAAGTGCCTCCACAATAATACGGTTCATGATGCAGAGTCGCTCTGCCACCAGATCTGTTTTTATCGAGTCTGTTTTGTGCGGAATATTTTTTTGCTGAGAATTCGCGGGATGCCAGTGTATATTTTCATGGTCTTTATTGTCGTAATTGTCAATCCTCTTTTGTTATTGATATTTCTCAATATCGACTGCAACCATTTTTAATCATGATTAAACAGAGCTCACGGATGAAAAAACTGTTATTGCTTTTCTTTATCCTGCTTGCAGGATGTACCGGTGTTCCGCAGGGAATTACGGTTGTTAATGATTTTTCTCTCGATCGTTATCTTGGCACCTGGCATGAAATTGCCCGTCTTGATAACCGCTTTGAAAAGGAGCTCGATCCGGTAACGGCGACCTATTCGCTTGCCCCGGATGGCAGCGTCAAGGTGGTGAACAAGGGTTATGATCTGATAAAGCAGGAGTGGAAAACCATTCAGGGGCGCGGCGTTTTTGTTGATGATAAAAACACCACCCAGGGTGCCCTCAAGGTCTCCTTTTTTGGCCCTTTTTATGCGAGCTACAATGTGATTGATCTCGACAAGGCGGGCTACCGCTGGGCAATGGTCTGCGGCCGCGATAAATCCTATTTCTGGATTTTGTCGAAAGATTCTGTCATGGAGCAGGGGCAGCTTCATGCGCTTGTGGCCAAGGCGGCAACACTCGGTTTTGATACTGCAAAGCTGCGCTATCTGGGCAAGAAGAGACCGTAAGGATGATTTTGCGGGTTGCGTTTGTGCTTTTTTGTTCATATTTGCCGAAGTGCAATCCGCAGAGGTTTTTTTGGCTGGGGCGAATGGAATAATTATATATGAAGGAGCCTTTAATGGCCATTATGACGGAGTTTTTAAGTTTGATTGTGCCCATTGCCGTTATTGAAGAGAAGTATCCCGGCGGCTGGGATCGTTGTTTGAAAGATCACCAGGTCGCTATTGGCGGGCGCGTCTGGTTTGATGATTATCTCTTCCGAGACGGAGCGATGAACCCGATCGCTATGGGGCAGTTGCTCAATCAGTGGTGGAAATTGGGGTTTGAGTGCTACGCTGAAAAAGAGGGGAAACGGTACTGGAAAGATGTTTGTGTCTATGAGGGGACGCTTGAAGCTGCACCGATGCATTGCGACTGGCTGGCCGAGGATTTGGCGAGCCAGTCGGTCTACCTCAAGGGGCATGCAATGGGAGAGGTTAAAGGGCGCGACTGGGACTTGATTGATGACTGGGAGGAGCTTAAATTTCCCGGTATCTGAAGCTGGCTTCCGTTCCGGTGACATCCGAAGTACACCGATGGATTTGCGGGCGGTGTTTTTTTAGATATTGTTAAATAATTGAGAGATAACGTTAACAGAGGTAAAGAGTAACATGGGCACAACTGTTGTTATTACCGGCAGCACACGGGGCATAGGGTTTGGTCTTGCCCGTTGCTTTCTTGAGAGAGGGTGCAATGTGGTGCTGAATGGGCGCTCTCAAGAAAGTACCCGTAAAGCTACGGAGCAGCTTCAGGGCTTTCGAGCACATCTGGCTGCTGTTTCAGGCGATATCAGCAACCGTGAGGCAGTCATTCGGCTTTACGACGAGGCGGTCAGCCATTTCGGACGTGTTGATATATGGATCAACAACGCAGGTCTTGGCCATGAGATGCGCCCGGCATGGGAAGTTGATGATGGCGAACTCAGCCAGGTGTTCAGAGTCAATATTGACGGGGTTGTCTCGGGCACGATTATCCCCTTCCTGCGCATGAAAGAGCAGGGAGGAGGCAAGATTTTCAATATGGAGGGGCTTGGCAGCGACGGCTTTATGCTTGACGGCCAGACCCTTTACGGCACCACCAAACGTGCGCTCACCTACTTTACCCGCTCTTTTGCCCATGAGGCACGAGGCACTTCCGTGCAGATCGGCACAATCAGTCCCGGCATGGTGGTAACCGACATGCTGCTTCGAACGGTCAGCGATGCGACCCCGGCGAACGAGAAAAAAAAGCAGTTTTTCAATATCATGGCCGATGAAGTTGAGAGTGTTGCCCCCTTCCTTACCCGAAAAATGGTTGCAACAACGGCTCAATCGCCAAAAATAAAATGGTTGACCAAGCAAAGGATGATTGGGAAAATCCTGATCGCTCCTTTCCGCAGGCGCAATTTCTTTTCATGAAGTGCCCTTCTTTTAGAGTGGAAGCCCGTACTCCGCAAGGATAAGCTGGACGTGCCGCGGTACCAGCTTTTCGAGCTGCTCCGGGTAACGGAATTTGACATAGTAGTAATGCCTGATCAAATGAAAGTCTACTGAGTAGTGCGCAAATCCTATCCCTTTCGGCCCGATCATGCCAAGCACTCCTGCAAGCAGTTGGCCGAGCCAGAGCGGAATTTTGCTTTTTGGCGAATACTCTTTATGCGTTTCCCTCATGCTCTCGATGATGCGTTTTGTTGTGTTTGCGACAAATGAGCGGCACTCCCACTTGCCCGATTCAGGATATCGCTGGAGTTCCGCTTCAATCAGCTTCAGCAGCTTTTGCCCGGTTTCCGTTCGTACCAGAATCCATTGCCGTTTCTGCTTCTGCAGCAGTTCCGCCCCGATATAGCCCACGGTGATGTCGGCAAGGCTGTTGAGATAGTCGAAGCAGCTCATACATGCCGGCGGAAAAATAGAGGGGTCTGAAAGCTCTTCCGGAAGAGTGAAGAAAGGGACTTTTTCAACGCTGCCGTCAACGTGGCGGATGTGAATTCGAAAATCCTGCATAAACTCCATGTGGCAGGCGGTGTCAGGCGATTTCGACATTCGTTCCAGAATCCACGGCCATTTTGATCGTGCGACATTGTCCACGCAGGGAATCCCTATGGTCAAGATCTCCATCTCTCGCAGGTATTCGTGTCGCTCCTGAAAATCCCGCAGCGTATGGAGGTGACAGGCCGCCCCGATGACAAGGACTTTTTTCATTCCCTGGCGATATGCGCTCTCAAGGGAGTGTAACACCGGGGAGAGCACCGGTTTATTGCCCCTTGTCGCATGGATTTCATCAAGGCTTCGGGCCAGTACTGGCTGAGAAAAAAAATGATGGCCGGGAGTGTGTTGTAGCGACACAACCCCGTCAACAAGCTTCTCTTCAAACGCTCTCATGGCCATGCGGGTAATGATGCCGCTCCACTGCGATCCGGGTAGCGGCTTTTTCAGTTGAGCTGTAAATCGCTCAAGCGTGATGCCAAAACGCATTTCCACCGGATCGTCAAGGCTTCTTTCCCGCCCGAAAAGCTTTTTCTCCCTCTTGCCGAGCCACTCATTTTTAAATACACAGCTCATAACGCTCTGCTCAACCGGCCACGCCTGAACGGAACAGAGACCGCATGAGCTGCAAAGATTGTTTTTCTGCTGTTTCTGATTTCCTGCTTCGATGACGGTTTCGATGCTGGTCATGTTGTTCTTGATTAAGGTTTCCATTGGTGCACAAAAATTGCTATCCTTTCATAACAACGGAGGAAATATAAAACGAAGTCAAGGCAATGTCAGAAAATACTTTCAAGAAGGGCTCGCCATGTCAGAACTGATTATCACTGCAAAAGTGACCGCAAAAAAAGAGTCTCTGCACTCCCTCAAAAGCGAACTGCTGAAACTCATCGCCCCCACCCGAAAAGAGGAGGGTTGTCTCGATTATGCTCTGCATCAAGACAATGATGATCCAGCACTCTTCATTTTCCATGAAAGATGGGAGAGCCCTGCCCACTTTGAAAAACACCGAAACAGTGACCATTTCAAAGCGTACATCAGCGCAACAGAAGGGCTGATTGAAGAGAAGGTGGTAAACATGTCGAGCCGGATTGGGTAGGCCAAAGATCATTCATACAGGGGGGCTTCTATCATTGCCCGATGGAAATCAGGTCGATGCAATTGCACCGGTCATCATTTCGGCCAGTCGTGCAACGGATATCCCTGCCTTTTTCCCCTTGTGGTTCAGCAATCGTCTTAAAGCCGGGTATATGCGCTGGACAAACCCGTTCAATGCAAAGCAGGTACAATATGTCTCATTTCAGAATACAAGGGTCGTAGTTTTCTGGAGCAAAAATCCCAAACCACTTTTTCGATATCTTCCCGAGCTTGACGAGAGAGGCATTAACTATTACTTTCAGTTCACCCTTAATGATTACGAAAAAGAGTGTCTTGAGCCAAATGTTCCATCGCTTTTACAGCGCGTGGAGAGCTTCAAAGAGCTTGCAGAACGGGTCGGCAAAAAACGGGTTATCTGGCGTTTCGATCCGCTTCTTCTCTCCGATGCAGTGACAATTGAGCGCTTGATCGACCGTATCTCTTTTTTGGCCTATCTGTTGCAGGGGTACACCGAAAAGCTGGTTATCAGTTTCGCGGATATCAGGCAGTACAGGCATGTACAGCACAATCTTGTCCGTCAGCAGATGAACTACAGGGAGTTCTCGCGGGAGCAGATGGCCGGGTTTGCAGAACGGCTGATTCACCTCAATCGCGAGTGGGGACTGAAAATTGCCACCTGCGCCGAAGAGATCACTCTTGCAGGGATAGAGCACAACCGATGTATTGACGATACTCTCATGGTCGAACTCTTCAGGAATGATAACGATCTCATGAGCTTTCTCGGATATCGCCCCGATCTTTTTGGTGAACAACCCTCGTTGTCATACCGTAAAGACAAGGGGCAGCGCAAAGCGTGTGGCTGCATTGTCAGCAAGGATATCGGGATGTACAATACCTGCAATCATCTCTGCACCTACTGTTATGCCAACCAGTCGGGCGCTGCAGTACAAAACAATCTCAAAAAGCATAACCCGGAATCGGAGACGCTGATTGCGTGAAAATGCTCAATACTCAGTTTCGTTACTGGTGGTTCTATCAGCAGTTTGAAGCAATTTTGAAGAGAGAAGCCTTGAATATTAAGTCCACTCCTGTCGGCCATTCAATGCGTCAAAGGTGTGATGATGCAGCTTTTTCATTGCCGTTCCGAACTTGGAAGCAGGTGTTTATCTCTACCTGGCAAGAGCTGCCCCTGCTCTCTCTGACTCAGTGATCGAAGCGCAACCTCTGCCCTGCGTTTGACGGTTATCCGCATGTTTTTATAGGACGGAATCAATAACTATGGAACGCTTATACAGGTCGATAATCAGCCAACAAGGTGATATTGCCGATATCTTTCGCTTTCCGAAAATACTGTTCATCAGCGGTTATCAGCAACGCACCTGAATGTAAAGCAACTGCATGGTAAAGGGTGTCGAAGAGATGGTGGTTCAAGCGGATCGATAGAGAACATGCGATATCCCATAGTGGCTGGATTTCAGTCACAGAAACTATGCCCAATTCCTGCAAATCTGCAATGTCATCAGCAATAGTGTCTGGCTTCAGGCGTACACCGACTGCCGCGATTTCGGCTAACCAATGGCAAGGTTGTTGGACTGTTATCGTGCCATTCTGCAAAGCAGACAGTAACGCCAAAGCTTCCGAAACATTGTGTTCGTTGGGATTTTCGGGAATCAGCCATTTCAATCACACTCGCGTCCAATACGTACAGGCTCATGGGCGTCCCGCCATACGGGCTGCCTGAATTTCCTCTGCACTGACTGGTTTTGTTGCCGCCCGCCGCGCTAACAGCCTGTCTACGGCCTTTGCTCGGCGATGCACGGTTTCCTGCACCAAAGCTTCTTGCAACAGTCGCGCCAGCATCTCTTCGATTGTTTGACCAACAAAGATACTCTCGCACCGTTTTTTCAAATCGTCCGGTATCTCGATTGTCAGGATTGCCATTTCAGGTTGACTCCGTAATGAGTTGTTTGAGACGAAAGTTTGATTTCACCATTCCCCATCTTTTATCTCTGCTGAAAAGTATACAAATATTCATCGTCGCAAGGGAATTACTAACAACGTCCCTTTCGGGGAAAGATAGATAACTTTTGATTGCCTTCCGAAAAAAACTCAGCGACTCACTTACCCCGCGATCTCCGCCACATGCTGCAACTCCCACATCCTTCGGTAAAGCCCGTTCCCCTGCATCAGCTTCCCGTGCACACCCTGCTCCACAATCTTGCCCTTCTCAAGCACAAGAATCCGGTCGTACTGCTCCATTGCCTTTAAGCGGTGGGTAATGGTTATCAGCGTCTTTCCCGCACTGATGGCGTTCAGGGTCTCTGTCACTTCTCTCTCCGTCACGCCGTCGAGGTTGGCGGTTGCTTCGTCGAGAATCATGATGGGGGCACGTTGCAGCAGGATTCGGGCGATGGCGATGCGCTGGCGCTCTCCTCCGCTCAGTTTCATGCCGTGCTGGCCGCACCATTCGTCGAGCTTTGGGGTGAAATGGCCGAGCCCGGCGGCGGTGAGCGCTTTTTTGAGATCATCATCGCTGGCTCCCGGCGCGGCAAGGGTCAGGTTTTCGCGGATGGTTTCGGCGAAGAGGTAGGTTCGCTGCGAGACGAGGGCGATCTGGCGGCGCAGCTCTTCGGGGTCGAAGAGGCTGATGTTGTGGCCGCCGATGGAGATGCTCCCTTCGTTGCTGTTCCAGAAGCGCATGAAGAGCGACGTAATGGTCGATTTGCCGGCACCGCTCGGGCCGACGATGGCGATATGCTCTCCGGGGAGAACGGTGAAGGTGAGGCGGTCGAGCGCTTTTGCTGTGCTGCTGGGGTAGGTGAAGCTGAGCTTTTCGACCTCAATGGTATGCTCTGCCGGAAAGGGGAGGGGGGATGCTGGTGCGACGGTCTCCGGCTTGGCATCGAGGATTTCAAAGAGGCGCTCTCCGGCGTGCTGGTCGGCTTCGAGGTGCTTGAGTGTGGATGGCAGTGGCAGAAATGGCTCGAAGGAGGCCATGACGGCGAGCGTTATGACGGTGAGGGAAATCCCGTTGACCGCGCCGGTGGAGATGGAGGGAATGAGCGCCCAGAGAATGGCGATGAGGGCACCGTTCATAAGGAGGCCGGTGAGCGATTCGTGCAGCCCTTCGATGATGGCGTTTTTTCTCTGGAGCTGGAGCTTGCCGCTTTCGGCACTCTGCATGGCGGCGAGGTGTGCCGGAAGTTGATTGTAGAGTTGCAGCTCTCCAATGCCCTGGAAGAGGTCGAGCGCCAGCACCTGCTGCTCTGCCTTGCGCTTCATGATACCCACCGAAAGACCCCGGCTCAACTGCCGGGTGAGAAGCGGCACCCCAATGCCTGCAAGGGTGTGGAAGCAGAGGATGAGCAGTGCCGCCTGCAGGGAGTAGACGCCAAGGAGAAACCACATCAGCGCGGCAACAAGCAATGCGGTGAGTGGTGGTCCAAGTACCCTCGTGTAGATGTTTTCGAGGCTCTGAATGTCGTCAACAACCCGTTGCAGCAGGTCGCCGCTCTTGAAGTGCATGAGGCGTGCCGGTGCGAGGGGCTCAATGGCGTCGTAAAACCAGACGCGCAATTTTGCCAGAATTTTGAAGGTGATGTTGTGGGAAATGAGTCGTTCGGCGTAGCGGAAGACTCCCCGTGCAAGGCCAAAAAAGCGCACTCCCGCGATGCCGAGTTGCAAAGTGACCATCGGTGGTTGCAGGGCCGCTTTGGCGATGATGTAGGCAGAGGTCATCAGGAGGCCGATGCCGCTGCCGGTGGTTGCAAAGCCTATAAGTGCGGCGAGGGCCATCCAAAAGAAATATGGCTTGACCAGTGCAATGAGGCGAAAAAATGTTTTCATGATTGGTTGTCCTGTTGCAGAAGGAGGGCTCGCTGGTAAAAGCCTCCGTTGGCGATCAGCTCATCGTGGGTGCCGCACTGGGTAATTTTTCCCTCGTTGACGACGATGATTTGTTCGGCTGAGCGTATGGTTTCGAGCCGGTGGGCAATGATGATGGTGGTTCTGCCTCTCATCAATTCCTGGATGGAACGGCGCAGCGTCGCTTCGAGCTCAGGGTCGGTATGCGAGGTTGGTTCGTCGAGCACCAGCAGCGGGGCGTTTTTCAGGAAGGCGCGGGCAAGTGCCACCCGTTGCGCCTCTCCTCCGCTCAGCCGTGCTCCCTGTTCACCAATCATGGTCTCAATTCCCTGGGGCAGCGAACCGACAAAGGTGGTGAGTCCGGTTTTCTCCAAGGCGCTCTCCAGCTCCTCTGCTGAAGCCTCCGGTCGCGCAAGGAGGATATTTTCCCTTAGCGTTGCGTTGAAGAGGTAGGGGTGCTGCGGAACCCATGAAATCTGGCGGTGCCACTCCTCAAGTGGAATGGCATGAATCGGGTTGCCGTCAATGGTGATGCGCCCTTCGCTGGGCTCCTGAAAACGGAGGAGCAGGTTGATGAGGGTGCTCTTTCCTGCACCGCTCGGACCGATAATGGCGGTGGTGTTACCGGCAGGAATGGAGGCGTTAATCCCCTCAAGTGCCGGTCGTGAGCTTCCTGGATAGGTGTAGGTGAGGTCAGTGAAGACAATGGGCCTCTTTCCTGCGCTCTCCTGAACAGCAAAGGCGGCCTGCTGCACGGGAGCAGGGAGGCTCTGGTCGAGAATGGCAAAGATCTCCTTCGAGGCGCTGACCCCCTCCATTCCGGCATGAAATTTGGTGCCGAGCTGGCGCAGCGGGAGGTAGAAGTCGGGGGTGAGTATCAGCACAAAGAGGGCGTGCTGAAAGGTGAGTTTTCCACCCATAAGGCGGAGCCCGATGCCGACGGCAATGATGGCCATGCCGATGGTGCCCACCAGTTCAAGCGTCAAGGAAGAGAGAAAGGCGACTTTCAGCACACGCATGGTAGCGTGGCGGAAGCTTTCGCCCGACTCTTCGATAGCGTCGTGCTGCCGTTTGCTCTGCGCAAAGAGTTTCAGTGTCGGCAGCCCCTGCAGTACATCAAGAAAAAAGCCGCTCATCCGGCTCATGGTTTTCCACTGCTTTTCAGTCATGGCACTGGCCGATTTCCCGATCAGAATCATAAAGACGGGGATAAGGGGCGCGGTGAGGAGCAGAATGCCACCGGAAATCGGGTCGCCGGGCATGATGGTGCTCGCAATCAGGAGCGGCGTAAAGAGAGCAAAAAAGAGCTGCGGAATGTACTGGCTGTAATAGGCATCGAGCGCTTCAACCCCTTTGAGGAGGGTGGTGCTGAGCCGTCCACTCTGCACCGACTTGGCATAGAGCGGCCCGAGCGTACTGACCGTGTTGATGAGCCGGGTGAAGACTTTCTCGCGGATAATGAGCGTGCCACGATTCGCTTCGGTATGGGAAAACCAGTTGAAACCCATTCGCAGGGTGCTGAAGAGCGCAAAGAGTCCAAGCGGCAGCACAAGTCTCTCCATGCCGCTCTTCTGGATAAAGGCGCTGTCGATCACCTGGCTGAGATAGAATGCCTGGGCAATCAGCATCCCCGCAGCCAGAACTCCCGATATAATCGAAACAATAAAGGGCCGTCCATCTTCTTTAAGCAACTGAAAGAGGCGCCGGTCAATATTCATGGTTCATGCGTGTCCGTATTTTTGAAAAGGGGTAGCAGTTTACAGAATAAAAGGATTGTATGCAATGGGGTGGGCCTGTATGGGAATGGTTACTGGGGGCAACACTTCTCTTTTCAAGCTTGGCAGTCCCAAGGATTGACAACGGTAACAGACAAGTCGCTAAAGTGTCGAATATTACGAGTTGCCAGGATTGCTTTGTGTGCCAAAGCAATACCTGCAATAAAGGTGTCACGCATATCTACCGGACGACCGCCAGCCTTGCGATCAGCCGCTAATTGTGCTGCTTGTGCTGCAGCGTTGGTATCAAAGAGCAGGACACGGTTTTGCAAGTCATCTTGCAGAAGTTCCTCGAATCGTTCATGAAGCAATTTTTTGCGGCGACCGGATGCCAGCAAGGCCAAACCGAATCGGATTTCAAACAAGGTGACGCTGTTCAACCAGATGGATTCGGCAGACTGCCCGTCCAGCCAAGCCACTACCTGCGGGTCGGGCTGCTGCTGCATCAGGCCAGACAAGACGTTGGTGTCGAGCATAATCATGAGCTGAAGCCCATCGGTTCAATGGTGTGCCCACGGAGTTCAACCAGTGGTTCGGTCAGGCCAACGCCTGCAAACCGGGCAGCAATACGTGATCCAAGTTTTCGTTGAGACGAATCCTCTTCACTGACAGCACTGCGCAGAATCTGATGCACCTCTTCCTCCATACTCCAGCCATGCCGGGTAGCACGCACTTTAAGAAGGACATTTATGTCATCTTCGATATTGCAAACAATAACTTGAGTCATGAAATACCTCCAAAATTAGTGAGAGACCGTAAAGTGAGAAAGATAAAATTAAAGTTTGAGTAAAATCCAACTCCCTCTACCTATTCATTCAGGGCTTGGCAGTTTTTAGGTACGGATTGTTTTCGACGAACCATTCGTACCTGCGACCACAATTAATCTCTGTTTTTGAGCATCTTTCTGTGTAACAGGAATGGTTTTTGGGTGCAATGAGTTCCCTGGATGGGGGATTATGCTTGTGTCCGTTCAATTGCCAGCCTCTCTGCGAACAAGCATCCCGGCAGATTTTGTACATTGCAAGTGTTATTTTCTTCTGCAGTTTGGCCAGCTTCACAAATCCCTTAAAACGAAACAGTAATCATCATGAAACTTCATGCAAAAGCTTGCTTTGCCCGGTTATGGATAATGCTCTTGTTCACCAGTTTGAGTATGGTGACGGTTTCAGCAGTAGCCTCAGCGGTACAGATTGGGGACGAGTATGATAATGATCATCGGTACCTTGGCGGCATCGCTTTTTATGTTGATGGAACTGGCATGCATGGCCTTGTTGCAGCAAAATCCGATTTTCAGGATCTTATGTCTTGGGGAAATGCCAAGTTAGCGTGTGAAAATCTTGTAAGCAACAGCTATAGTGATTGGTTTTTACCGAATAAAGAGCAATTAAATCAACTATATAAATTGCGTAGTGTTGTTGGCGGTTTTTCGGGTATCACCTACTGGAGTTCTTCGGAGAACGGTGCGGATAACGCTTGGATGCAGTTCTTCTACAATGGGTACCAGCTCCAGGGCAATAAGGCGAGCGATAGTCGAGTTCGGGCTGTGCGGGCTTTTTAACCATGTGCGACGTGAAGTCGAGTAACTGAATTGTTCTTTGCAGAACCAACTGTGTCGTCAGTTGGCCCCACCGCCACACGCAGATCGAGTAATCGCCTTGTGTGAAGCTGACGGGAAAAGTACCCGCAGGTAACTGTAGGCTGACCCGTGAGGGGGGGCTAAATCTGCCAATAGCAGGCGGAGAGGGGCGAGGGGCAGAATGACAAGGCTAATGAAAGTGAACCATTGATAATGCATCGTCAAAAGCAACAAGCGGAAGCTACTACTGATTCAGAATCTCCTTGAACACACCCGCTATACAGTTTTTTGCTTGTTTGGCGATGTAACGGTAGTTGCTGTTTTTTCCATTTATTTTGTATTTATGTAAAATACGTTTTACAAAAAGTGATGACTATTGTCAATGGAAAACTTTTTCAGAGAACAGCATCGGCTGATTGCATCAGTAAGCGCGGTGAAACGATACCTCTACAGCCATATTGACTGGAATGAGCGCTGTATCGGGATTCTTGGGGCGCGAGGCACGGGAAAGACAACGTTGATGTTGCAGCACGTCAGGGAGCGGTATGGTGATTCTGACCGGGCGCTCTATATTTCGGTTGACAGTCCCTACTTTCAGGCGCATAACCTTTTCGAGTTTGCGCGGGAGTTTTATCAGTTTGGCGGTGAACTTCTTCTTGTCGATGAGATTCACAAATACCCTGACTGGTCGATTGACATCAAGG
>CAIJWE010000023.1 GCA_903824295.1 uncultured Chlorobiaceae bacterium | reverse complement strand
GGTGGTGGGTTCGTCAAGAATGTAGAGGGTGTTGCCGGTCTGTATTTTGGCGAGTTCCGCCGAGAGTTTGATGCGCTGTGCTTCGCCTCCTGAGAGCATGGGTGATGGCTGGCCGAGCTTGAGGTAGCCGAGTCCGACGCTCTGCATGGTGGTGAGAATGCGCATGATGCGGGGGAAGTCAACAAAGAATTCTGCGGCTTCGGCGATCGACATGGCAAGGACGTCGGCAATCGATTTGCCGCGGTATTTGACCAGCAGGGTTTCGCGGTTATAGCGTTCGCCTTTGCAGTTTTCGCATTGGACGTAGACGTCGGGCAGAAAGTTCATCTCGATTTTGCGGGTTCCGGCTCCCTGGCACACTTCGCATCGTCCGCCTTTGACGTTGAAGCTGAACCTCCCGGCTTTGTATCCCCGGATCTGTGCTTCGGGCATGCGGGTGAAGAAGTCGCGGATGAAGGTGAAGGCTCCGGTATAGGTTGCGGGGTTGGAGCGGGGCGTGCGCCCGATGGGTGACTGGTCGACGTTGACCACCTTGTCGATATGCTTGATGCCTTCGATGCTTTCGTAGGGGTAGGTGAGCAGTTTTGAGCGGTAGAAGTGGCGTGCAAGGATCGGGTAGAGGGTCTCGTTGATGATGGTCGATTTGCCTGAGCCGCTGACGCCGGTGATGCTGACAAGTGAGCGGAGCGGAATGGTGATGTCGATGTTTTGCAGGTTGTTGCCCCGGCACCCTTTGAGACGCAGGAATTGCGGCTCTTCACTGCTTGTTTTTTCCTCTTTTTGGCACTCTACCTGTCTCTTTCCGTTGAGGTATCCTGCGGTCAGTGAGTCGGGGTCGAGGGCGGCGGCGGTTCCCTGGGCAACAATTTCTCCGCCGTATGCTCCTGCTCCGGGGCCGAGATCGATGATTTCGTCGGCTTCGAGCATGGTCTCTTTGTCGTGTTCGACGACGAGGACGGTGTTGCCGAGATCGCGGAGTCGTTTGAGTGAGGTGATGAGCTTCGAGTTGTCGCGCTGGTGGAGACCGATGCTTGGTTCGTCGAGGACGTAGAGGACGCCGCTGAGCTGTGAGCCGAGCTGGGATGCAAGCCTTATGCGTTGTGCTTCGCCGCCGGAGAGGGTTTGTGAGCTGCGGTCCAGGGAGAGGTAGCTGAGGCCGACGTTGAGGAGAAATTCAAGGCGTTTGATGATTTCGTGCAGCACTGGTTTGGCGACAAGTTTCTCTTTTGTGGTGAGGGTGTCGGGCAGTGCGCAAAAAAAGGCAAGCACTTCGGGCAGCGGCATCTTTTCGCATTCGGCAATGTTGAGCTCGTTTATTTTGACCAGAAGGCTCTCTTTGCGCAGTCTTGCTCCCTTGCATGAAGGGCAGGGCTGGCGAAGCATGTAGTTTTCGGCCCACTCGCGTATTTTGGCGGAGTTTGCATTTTTGAGGATCTCTTCGACGTAGGGCATGGCTCCGGCAAAGGGTTGCGGGTAGAGGGTGTCGTGGCCGGAGTAGCTGTAGCTGACGTCAAAGGTACGACTGCCGGAGCCTTCGATCAAAATTTTCATCGCCTCTTTCGGAATGGCAGAAATCGGGGTGTCGAGGGTGAAGTTGAACTCTCTGGCGATTGCCCTGATGACCTGCCAGAGGTTGCGTTTTCCTGATTTGCCGAAGGGGTCGAGCCCGCCTTCGTTGAGCGATAGCGTCTCGTCGGGAGTCATCAGCTCTCCTGAAAGCTGCATGAGCTCTCCGAGACCGTTGCACTCAGGGCAGGCGCCGTAGGGAGAGTTGAAGCTGAAGTGGTTTGGCGCAAGGTTGTCGACCGGTACGGAGCCGTCTGAATAGGCGTAGCGTGTGCTGAAGGTAAGCTCTTTGCGGTCGCTCTCCATCGGGTCGCAGATGACGGTCGATTTATGTTCCGACATGGTTATGGCCATGCTGACGGCATCTCTGAGGCGCTCTTCGCAGTCGGGGTCGATGACAAGGCGGTCGACAACGAGTTCGATGGAGTGGCTTTTATAGCGCTCGATCTGCATGTTCTTCTCCATTTCGCTGTATTTGCCGTCGATACGGACCCGGAGAAATCCTTTGAGGAGGAGCCGTTCAAAGAGTTCTCGGTAGTGCCCTTTGCGTCCGGTGACGAGGGGGGAGAGGATCTGCACTTTTGTGCCGTGTGGCAGGGCGAGCAGGGTTTCGCAGATGGCCTCTTCGCTCTGCTGCTGGAGCATGGCGCCGGTGACGGGGTCGTAGCGCCTTCCGGCCTTTGCGTAGAGGAGGCGGATGAAGTCGTGGATTTCGGTGATGGTGCCGACCGTTGAGCGGGGCGAGCGGTTGGTGCTCTTCTGGTCGATGGAGATGACCGGTGAGAGCCCTTCGATAAAGTCAACGTCGGGGCGTTCGATGCTGCCGATATATTGCCGGGCGTAGGGTGAGAGCGTCTCCATAAAGCGGCGCTGTCCTTCGGCGTAGATGGTGTCGAAGGCAAGACTCGATTTGCCTGATCCTGAGAGGCCGGTGATGACCACAAATTTGTTGCGTGGAATGTCGAGAGAGATGTTCTTGAGGTTGTGGACTCTTGCTCCCCTGATGTTGATATGGCTGAATTCCATTGTTGTTTTTTGTGCCTCTGTTTTCGCTGTGCTCTGGCAACCGGTTTGAGTGGTTGATGCCTGTGCGTAACGTTGTGCTGAAGGTTACGGTTTCGTTTCCGGAACATTCAATATGGAAATTATTTTCCGGAAGTGGGCTGAAAAAGTAAAGAGTGTTGTGGTGACGTGGTTTTCAAGCAATGAAAAAAGGCGACACAAGGTCGCCTTTTTTCGTGAGCATGCTGCTCTGTTTGTGTTATCCTTTCAGTGCAGCTCTTGCGGCAGCCAGGCGTGCAATCGGCACCCTGTAGGGGCTGCATGAGACGTAGTTGAGCCCCAACTGGTGGCAGAATTCAACGGTGGATGGGTCGCCGCCGTGTTCGCCGCAGATACCGAGTTTGAGTTCCGGCTTGACGGCCCGTCCCTCTTTGGCTGAGATGCTTATCAGGCGGCCCACGCCATCCATATCGATGGATTCGAAGGGGTTACGCGCAAAAATATCCTGCTGCTGGTAGATTGGCAAAAACTGACCGGAGTCGTCGCGGCTCATCCCCAGTGCCATCTGTGTGAGGTCGTTGGTGCCGTAGCTGAAGAAGTCGGCGGCGGTGGCAATCTGGTCGGAGGTGATTGCCGCGCGTGGTACTTCAATCATGGTGCCAACCAGGTATTTTACGCCGGTGCCCTGTTCGGCAATGACGCTGCGTGCGGTTTTGTGGATCACTTCGCTGGTGATTTCAAGCTCCTTGACGGTGCTGATGAGTGGAACCATGATTTCGGGTACCACGACGAGTCCCTCTTTTTTGAGTATGCAGGCGGCTTCGATAATTGCCCGTACCTGCATGACGGTGATTTCGGGGTGGAGGATGCCGAGACGGCAGCCGCGAAGCCCGAGCATGGGGTTGAATTCGTGCAGGTCGTTGATACGCTCTTTGACTGCTTCAAAGGAGGTGTTCATTTTGCTGGCAAGCGCACGGATTTCGTTGTCGGTGTGCGGCAGGAACTCGTGGAGCGGCGGATCGAGCAGGCGGATGGTGACCGGACGGGAGCCCATCGCCTTGAAGATGCCGTAGAAGTCGTCGCGCTGAAAGGGAAGCAGTTTTTCAAGTGCTTTTTTGCGCCCTTCGACGTCGTCGGCCAGAATCATCTCCCGCATGGCGTCGATGCGCTCTCCGCCGAAGAACATGTGCTCGGTGCGGCAGAGGCCGATCCCTTCGGCGCCGAAGGTGATGGCGATTTCAGCCTGGTCGGGCTGGTCGGCATTGGTGCGGATGTTGAGTTTGCGGTATTTATCGGCCCACGTCATCAGTTGCTCGTAGATAGGCCACGTCGGGGCGTCTTCGGGTTTGAGTGTTTTGTCGACGAGGACTTCGATGATTTCGGAGTTTTTGGTCGCCACTTTGCCGGCGATGACTTCACCGGTGCTGCCGTCGATGGAGATGTAGTCGCCTTCATGCAGGACAATATCATTGCCTTGTACCCGCAGTTCGCCTCTCTGGTAGTCGATGCTGAGTGCTCCGCATCCCGCGACGCAGACTTTGCCCATCTGGCGGGCAACCAGCGCGGCGTGTGAGGTCATGCCGCCTCGCTCGGTGAGGATGCCTTCAGAGGCGTCCATGCCTTTGATGTCTTCGGGGGAGGTTTCGATGCGGACAAGAATGACCGCTTCTCCTCGTTTGCCTGCTTCGTATGCGTCAACGGCATTGAAATAGATTTTGCCGGTGGCGGCACCAGGGCCTGCATTAAGCCCGATTGCAAGGAGTCTCTTTTCGGCAATGGCGGCCTGTTTCTCTTTCATGTCGAAGACCGGCCGGAGCAACTGGTTGAGTTGTTCGGGTTCTATGCGCAGCAGCGCCTCTTTTTCGTCGATCAGCTTTTCGTTGTACATATCGACGGCTATTTTGACGGCGGCCATGCCGGTACGCTTGCCGACGCGGCACTGGAGCATGAAAAGTTCGTTGTTCTCGATGGTGAACTCAATGTCCATCATGTCGCGGTAGTGGTGTTCGAGAATGGAGCGAATCTCTTCGAGCTGGTTGTAGATGCCGGGGTTTTCGGCTTTGAGCTGTTCAATTTTGAGCGGGGTTCTGGTGCCGGCCACCACATCTTCGCCCTGGGCATTCATGAGAAACTCGCCGTAGAAGATGTTGTCGCCGGTGGCGGCGTCGCGGGTGAAGGCTACGCCGGTTCCGCAATCGAGGCCCATGTTGCCGAAGACCATCGCCTGAACGTTGCAGGCGGTGCCCCAGTAGCCGGGAATGTGGTTGAGTTTGCGGTAGACGATGGCCCTTTCGTTGTTCCAACTGTTGAAGACGGCTCCGATTGCTCCGATGAGCTGTTCGTGGGGATCTTCGGGAAAGGTTTTGCCCGTTTTTTCCAGAATTGCGGCTTTATAGTCTGCGACGATATCCTGAAGGTCTTCAACGGTGAATTCGGTGTCGAGTTCGATGCCGAGCTCGTGTTTTTTTGCTTCAAGGATTTTTTCGAAGGGGTCGATCTGTTTTTTGTCGGTCGGTTTGAGGTCAAGCACAACATCACCGTACATCTGCACGAAACGGCGGTAACAGTCCCAAGCGAAGCGGGGGTTTCCTGATTTTCGTGCCAGGCCGTCAACGGTTTTTGCGTTGAGGCCCAAATTGAGAATGGTGTCCATCATGCCGGGCATTGAGGCTCTTGCGCCTGAGCGGACAGAGACGAGGAGTGGGTTTTCAGGATCGCCGAATTTTTTGCCGAGTGCCTCTTCAATTTTGCGGAGTGCGGCGGGGATATCCTGCTGGAAAAGGTTTCGGGGGTAGTTTTTCTGGTTGTCGTAGTAGTAGGTGCAGACTTCGGTTGAAATGGTGAATCCTGGAGGAACCGGCAAACCGATGTTTGCCATCTCTGCAAGGTTGGCACCTTTGCCGCCCAGCAGGTTTTTCATGGAGGCGTCACCTTCAGAATTGCCGCCAGAGAAACTGTAAATGTATTGTTTACTGCTGCTCTGGCCGCTGGTAATCTCAGATTGTGGCATGATTTTTTATAAGTAATTATGCTTTTGCACCAGGAACTCAAAAAGGAACAGTCCATGGTGAAAAAACAGGTGAAGTTGACTACTTTTATCGAAAGTGAAGTTTACTAAAAAGCTGTTGTAAAAACTACCGTAAAGGATATTTCATTCTGATTTTTATTATGGGAATTGAGCCTTTTGTCATTTTGTTCCAGGTACTGCGTATGGCCGTGCCATACATTCTTACCTCTGTCGGTGCAACGTTTTCGGAGCGGGGCGGCGTTGTTAATCTTGCGCTTGAGGGAATGATGCTTGTCGGTGCGTTTGGCGCGGCGCTCGGCCAGTATTGGGGCGGCTCGGCCCTGGTGGGGATTCTTGTGGCTCTTCTCTGCGGTCTTGGTGTGGCGTTGCTCTTTGCTTTTGTGACGGTGACGCTGAAGGCTGATCAGATTGTTGCCGGTATTGCGGTTAATATGCTTGTTATGGGCGCGACCCGGTTCGGTCTCAGTATGCTTTTCGGGAGTTCGATGAATTCGCCGCGGATTGCCGGGTTTGAGTTTCCCTCTCTCCTGCTTGATCCGCTTTTTCTTGCTGCCGTTGTCTCCGTTGTTGTCGGGCATTTTCTCCTGTTTAAGACGCCTTACGGTCTGAGGCTCCGTGCTGCCGGTGAAAGTGCTGAAAGTGCTGACAGCGCAGGTATCAATGTTGATCGGATGCGCTACTCCGGTGTGCTGGTTTCGGGTGCACTTGCGGCGCTCGGGGGAGCTTTTCTTGTTTTTCAGCAGCACACTTTCACCGATAACATGTCGGCCGGGCGGGGTTATATCGCACTTGCCGCAATGATTATCGGTAAGTGGAGTCCAGTTGGAGCGGCACTTGCAAGTCTGCTCTTTGCGGCGACGGAATCGATGGAGATCTGGCTCCAGACGGGATGGATTCCCTCTCAGTTGGTGCAGTCACTTCCCTACGTTATAACGCTGGTCGTGCTTGCCGGGTTTGTTGGCCGGGCATCGGCTCCGCGGGATGCCGGCACTCCTTTTGAGAAAAACCGTCAGTCAGATTAGGTCGAGCAGTTCATTGACAAGTTTTTCAATGCCTTTGGCGACTTCAGCTATTGAGGCGTCAAACATGTAGGCCGGTGTCGTGACCACTTTTTTCTCTCTGTTGAGAACGCTCTCCCGGACGGTGCAATCGATATGGCGGGCACCCATTGTTTCGATATCTGCGGCGGTCTGCGGGTCATTGCCGATCGTCAGGTCGAGCTGCTCGCGGCCCAATATTCTGGCCGCGATTACCGGTGCAATGCAGATAAAGCCAAGCGGTTTTCCGGCCTTGTAGAATGATTGCACTGCGGCTGCAACATCGGGGTTGACGTCGCATTCTGTTCCCTTGAATGCGTAATTGCTGAGGTTTTTTGCTGCTCCATAACCTCCAGGCAGGATCATGGCATCAAGGGAAAGGGTATCAATGTTCTTGAGATCCGTGATGCGACTCCGTGCAATGCGTGCAGATTCGACAAGGACATTTCGGAATTCTTCTGGCATGATCTCGCCGCTGTAATGATTGATTACGTGGTGCTGCGTGATGTCGGGAGCCAGACAGCAAGCTTGAGCACCGGCCCGCTCAATGGCCAGAAGGGTAAGTACGGCTTCATGAATCTCGGATCCGTCAAGAAAACCGCATCCGGAAAGTAGAACTGCTATTTGTTTCAATGGATTAATTGCGTATTGTTAATTAATGTAGTAATTTATTAGGAGGCGGTCATTGGGTGATGTGGATATGGTCTCTTGACGGTAAGGTTGTATGTTGTTTTCCCTGCTTGTTTTGGATGGTCGTGCCGCCCGGGTAATGAGCAACTTTTTTAAGTTTAATTATAGCCATTCTTTCAATGAGTACCAACAATAGTACTCCGTTAGCTGCTGTAGCTGATATTACCGGAAAAGTCTGGGCCGTGGCTGCAGATGGAAGCAGGCATCTTCTCAGTGTTGGGGATGCGGTGTATGAAGGTGAAGTTATTCTTACGGAAGCCGGAAGTATTGTTGTGCTTCGAAATGCAAATGGCGCTGATCTGAAGGTTACAGAAGGCAAGGAGGTCGCGCTTCGAGACGGTTGTTTTGACGGTGGTGAAAATACGTTTACGCTCGATTTGAGGGGATTGATAGCCGCAACGGACGGCGTGCCCGTCGCGTCGGGGCCCTCTTCCGATCCAGTCACCTTTACGGTCAGTGATCCTTCCGGTCGTCAGACCCTGCATGGATTTCTGGATGTAGAGCGTCTCTTCGAATCAGTAACTCCGCCGGTATACCAGTTTTGGTCGTTTACGGGTAACTATAGTCAGGAAAATCAGTTTCGTATAGCAAGTTTTGATCCTTTTTTTGATGGCAGAGCAACCCAGGACGAGCGTATCATTATGCCGCTTGAATTGCAGCCACTTGTTTATGTAGAGCCGTTGCCGGAGCAACTCCCTATAGTGCCGGGGGAGTCTAAGCCGTTGCCGCCGACGGTCGTTCCGCCAGTAATTGAGTCGGTGAGGGGCTCGGTACAGGAAGATGCGCTGCCGGGCGGGAACCGCGCGGGAGAAGGTTATAAAACGGCTATTGTATCAGGCCCTGTCGCTTCTCTTGTCTCCTCCGGGAACCTGCCGATAACCTTCAGTTTACAGATTCCTGGTACAGGAACATCTGTTATCACTGCAGAAGGCGGCCTCTTGACCTCTAATGGTGAATTTGTATTATACCGACTGGTTGGTGGGGTGTTGGAAGGGTATGTTCCCGGCTCTCCCGACCGACCTGTGTTTAGGCTGGAGTTGCATGGCTCGGACTATACCTTTACGCTGCTCGACCAGCTCGACCATCTCAATGGCAGCGGCGACAATGCCAGGCTTACTCTTGATTTTTCCAGTGTGCTGGTAGCAACGGACAGTGGCGGTACCCCGATTACCATCAAGGGCAGCTTTTCGGTGACGATCGAAAACGACATCCCCACGCTGAACCTCAGCAGCGGCAGCACGCCTGCGGCGGTAACGGGTATGGTCTATGAAGATGCGCTCGGCCATGAGAGCGACACCCTTGACCGCTCAACCGGCAACATCGAAACCAGCGGCCTCACCCAGATTGCGCAGTTGAGCGGCGACGGCGGCACCACGACCGGCCACTTGGCAAGCCTCTCGACCCTGATCAGCAGCGGCGCCGACGAACCGGTGACCTTCAGCCTCGTAACCGCCAGTTCCGCGGTGCAGAGTGCACTCGGCACCCTCTACTCGAACGGCGACACTCTGAACTACACGGTATCCGGCGGG
>CAIJWE010000022.1 GCA_903824295.1 uncultured Chlorobiaceae bacterium | reverse complement strand
CTCACCCATAATCGTTGTAATTTGTCGCATGGTCTGAAACTCCTTGTAAACGTTACTGATATCAAAGGTTTGGTCACTTTTAATATCGCTGTTTTTCAAGTCGTTTCAGACCTTTTTCATTTTTTTACCGGACGCTACTGACCTCATCCTTCTCCTTCACCGTCTGCGCCAAAATCTTCTCAAAATCGCCCCGCTTCTCCAGCGCCTCCCGCTCCTGCCGAGCCTTCGCCTCCTTCAACGCCCGATACTCCACAACATCAACGCCAGCGAACCCCTCCAGCTTCCCGGCCACCAACGCATCAACCTCCGCCTGCGAATAGCTCCGCCCCCGTACGGGCGGGGTCTCCCCACCCTCTTTAATCATCCCGGCATCCACCTTCCCCCCATCCACACCATCACCACTCATACCACATCCCCCTTAAGATTATAGATACAACTATCAAATAAAAATATACCAAAATCTTTTTATAAATAGAAAGGAATATCTATCAAAACAACGTAAAAAAACGCCACACGGGCAAACAACCATCATCGGCCCGTAGGGGCACGCCATGGCGTGCCCTCATGCAAATAGAAACCGTGGATAATTGAAAAAATAAACAGGTTCTGTAAATGAGTACAAACAAGACACTAAATTATTTCAAAAAATTGCATTGCGCATTGCTATTTTGTAAAATCAAAATCACGTGCGTTTTCATGTGCCTATGCTGCCGTGCTTCCTTTCAATCTCTGTTGTCACCGTTTTATTTTTATGACACCATAATTGATCAGATTTTTAACATCAATTATTGCCAGTAGTTATTGATAGCATCAAATTGCTGTGGAGAAATTTTCCTGAACAATTGAAACAACGATGGTATGTCGCGTAAACCAAAATCAGATTCTTCACAGCAGGCCAGTACGAGTGATCTCATTGCTGCTCTAAAGTATCCTGCCAAACGGAAAAATATTCCACCAGCAGGGCTGGAGTCACAGGGAAGGATTCAGGAAACGTCAAAAATTCGTTACGAATACAATCCCCATCTTCCGCCAGTGCTGCGTTCTGCAACTGATGCAGCTCATGCAGACAAACTGCCGGAACTGCTTGCAATAGCACGGCAGCGGGCACTTTCCGAAGATGAAGCCCGGCTTTTGGCTGATGCCTTGCAGCGCCATGAACCTTGGCTGGAGTGGAGCGGTAAGCGCGAAAAACCGTGGTTTGAGATTGAACCGGTGGCCCTGCACATGCACGAGCGCATCTCAACCCAGGCAATCTTGCGTGTACTGGCAAGGGAGGATGTACAGCGCGACCTCTTTGCCGACCCGCAGCACGATTACGCAAAAGCGGTTCAGTTCTATCAGCACGACGTGGACTGGGCAAACCGGATGATTCTCGGCGACTCGCTCCAGGTCATGGCAAGTTTGGCCCGGCGTGAAGATCTTGCTGGCAAGGTACAGATGATCTACCTTGACCCACCCTACGGCATTAAATTCTCTTCAAACTTTCAACCGCAGCTTGGCCAGCATGACGTAAAGGATCGTGAGCAGGATCTCACTCGCGAACCAGAAATGGTCAAGGCTTATCGAGATACCTGGACGCTTGGACTTCACTCCTATCTTGCCTATCTGCGTGACCGTTTCTCTATGGCAAAAGAACTTCTTGCAGACTCAGGAAGTCTTTTCGTGCAGATCAGTGATAAGAATGTGCACCTTGTGAGATGCTTAATGGATGAGGTTTTTGGAGAAGAAAACTGTTTAAGTACGATTTGGTTTAGCAAAACAACAGGACAGGCAAGTTCATTGTTGCCTTCAAGCGGTGATTTTCTTTTATGGTTCTGTAAGGATCGCGATAAAGTTAAGTATCGTCAACTTTATTGGCAAAAGACCACAACAGCTTTGGCAAGCTATTCTATTATCGAAGATCCTGATTGTCGCGAATGGCGTCGTATGAATGAAGAAGAGGTTCGGGATAATAGTATCATTCCTGAGGGATGGGAAGTGTTGTCAGCACAAAATTTTAGATCTCAAAATTCATCAGCCGCTGATGATGGAAAACTTCAATTAAACGGACTGGAGTTTAATTGTGGAGCTTCGCATCACTGGAAAACAAATCCAGAAGGTCGTCGTAGGCTTAACAAAGCTAATCGTTTGCTTTTGCTCGGTACCTCACCAAACTATAAACGATATTTTAAAGATTACCCTATTTATCCTGTCACTGATCATTGGGACGACACTGCGATTGCAGGATTTTCTGGAGAAGAAAAACTTTATGTTGTTCAGACTGCTACTCGTGTCATTGAGCGCTGCCTTCTGATGACCACTGACCCCGGTGATCTTGTGCTTGACCCTACCTGTGGTAGTGGAACGACTGCCTATGTGGCTGAACAATGGGGGCGTCGCTGGATTACTTGCGATACCAGCCGTGTGGCGCTGGCGCTGGCCAAGCACCGGCTGATGACTGCTAAATTTGATTTCTACCGGCTTCGTGAACTGAGTGCGGAAGATGTCAATCGCAATCCCAAAGGAACATGGGTCTCTGAACTTGATCACTCCGGTCATGCAACGGGCAAAAAACTGACCTTCCAGTGCAAAACCGTGCCGCATATTACCCTCAAGAGCATTGCACGCAATAGTTCGCTTGATCCCATCTTTGCCAAGCACGAACCGCTTCTTGCCGAAAAGCTGGCACTGTTGAACCGCGAAGTTGCTTCAGTTGGCCTGCCGTTGAAGGAAAAGCTCGCAGAAAAGCTCATGCAAAAGCATCGTCAGGAAGGGGCAAATGCCGTCACTGATGCCGACAAACGACGCTGGCTGCTGCCCGGCACCAATCCAAAGCTTATCTATCCCCTCCCTGCCCGGAAGCCGCTCAAAGGTGTGACACCTAAACAGGCGGAAGCCTACCGAACCTCAATTCCTAAAGGTGGCTGGCAGGAGTGGGAAGTCCCTTTCGATAGTGACGCTGACTGGCCAAAACCGCTGCAACTTGCCCTGAATGATTACCGTACAGCATGGCGGGCGAAAATGGATGAAATCAATAGTTGTATTGCGGCCAATGCCGAAATGGAGGAACTGGTTGACAAACCGGAAGTGAAGAAGGGCGTGGTGCGGGTAACAGGCCCATTTTCAATGGAAGGGGTCATCGCCGTTGAGACGGGCCTTGATTCACCAATTGGAGGTGAGCCTGACGAATTGGAAAGTTTTGACGGAGTGCTTGAAGTGGTCAATGCTGAAGCACATCTCGACAAGATTCTCCGCCTGCTCAATGCGACGGGTGTGGATTTCCCCGGCAATAAAAATATCAAGTTCAGCAGCAGGCTTGTTCCGCTTGTTGGTGCGTCGCTTGTTCATGCTGAGGGCGAATGGATGGATGGAGGTATGCAGGAGCGCCGTGTGGCGGTGAGCATTGGCCCTGAAGTGGGCGATGTAACAGCAATGCAGGTTGAGGAGGTTATTCGCGACGCCAATCGCAAAGGCTATGACGATGTTGTGTTTGCCGGATTTGGTTTTGATGCCTCAGCGCAGGATGCAATTGAGAGTGGCAGCCATCCCAAGCTTCGTCTGCACATGGCCCTCATTCGTCCGGATGTGGCGATGGGTGACCTGCTCAAAACCCAGCCCGGCAGCCAGCTTTTCACTGTGTTCAGCGCACCGAGAGTTAAGGGCCCGACACCGGTAGAGGAGGGAGAATTCGTTGTTGAGGTTGAAGGCATGGACGTCTACGATCCGGTAAGCAATACCCTCTTTCCAACCGACAAGAGCCGCATTGCTGCATGGTTTCTTGATACCGATTACGATGGGCGAACCTTCTGTATCTGCCAGGCCTTTTTCCCCGACAAGGGCAAGTGGGCCAAGCTGTCGAAGGCACTTGGAGATGCCAATGTGATTGACGAAGATGCCTTTGATGCCTTGAGTGGCCTCACAAGTTTGCCATTCCCGCGTCCCGTACACCTTGCCAATAGCGAGATTTGGCGGGTGGCGGTGAAGGTGATCGACCCGCGTGGAAATGAAGGGTTGCGTGTGTTGACCATGAATTGCACGGAGAACTTCCATGCATGAAAACCAGATTCCCATTCAGCCAGTCGAGAACCCCATTCTCTGCTCTCCCTACAAAGAGCCTGATCAGCACTGGCTTTACGATACTAATACCGGCATTCCATCCAAAATGACGGGGCGCCGCCCTGCCAGTTATTGGTTCAAGAGCGAGCGTACCGGCAGTTCTCAGATGTCACTTCTGGCCGAAGAGGAGCGCGACGACCTGCCGCTGGTCAATGCGTTGCGTGATGATGTTCGACGCTGGCGCTCTTCAGGATGGGAAAGCGCGAGTGAAACAACAAAAAAACTGTTGCGCCACTGGTGGCGCGAAGATCGGTTTCGTCGCCTGTTTTTTTGCCAGGTTGAGTCTGTTGAAACCATCATCTACCTGCGGGAAATTTTGGCTCAAGGCAAAAAATTGAGGTGGACTCCAAAGCTCTCGCTCATTGAGTTTGGCATACTTGCAGAGGGGCGTAATCCGCGCCCTGCCGAATGGGTGACCCATATCGCGCAGCATCCGAAACTTGCAGATATTCCCAATGAACCGGGATTGAATCCCATTCCCCGTTATGCCTGCAAAATGGCTACGGGCAGTGGAAAGACGGTGGTGATGGCCATGCTGATTGCCTGGGCCTTCTGTAATCGTGGCACCAAGCCGGGTGATCCCCGTTTTCCGCGTCGGGCGCTGGTAGTTTGCCCCAATCTTACCATCAAGGAGCGCCTGCAGGTACTCCGTCCGGGAGATCCCGACAATTACTATGACCGGTTTGATATTGTCCCCTCATCGTTACGCCCCGAGCTGGCCAAGGGAAAAGTATTAGTGACAAACTGGCATTGGCTTGCACCGGAATCTGAAACGCAGAATGTCGGTGGTGTTACCATCATCAGGCGAGGCCCGGAGAGTCCGGAAGCATTTGCAAAAAACCGGCTCGGCGACTTGTGGGATGATGAACCATTAATGGTCATGAACGATGAAGGGCACCATGCCTATCGCCCCGCACCCGTCAGCGAATCGGTGAAACTTACTGCGGAAGAAAAAGCGGAGCGTGAAGAGGCTACCGTTTGGGTTACCGGCCTTGACAAAATCAACGCAGCCTGCGGCATCGCCTTCTGTATAGATATGTCGGCAACACCCTTTTACATTCAGGGCAGTGGCTACCCTGAAGGCTCTCCTTTTCCCTGGATTGTGAGCGATTTTTCATTGGTTGATGCCATAGAGAGTGGAATCACCAAGATTCCCCGTTTGCCCGCGATGGATAACACAGGACGGCCTGACCCAAAATATTTCAAGCTGTGGGAGCATATCACAAAAAACCTGAAAGCTGGCGAAAAGCTCAACGGCGGCAAGCCAAAACCAGAGGTAGTTTACCGAAAAGCCGAAGACGCTCTCTTGACTCTTGCCAGTGAATGGAAAGAGAAATTTGATCTGATACAGAACGCCTATCCCGGACAGGATCGTACACCCCCGGTTATGATCGTTGTATGCGACAATACCGATATTGCCGAACATTTTTATCGCATGATCTCCGGCGAGGAACTGATTGCTGTTGATCTGCCCGATGAAGAGGACGAAGAGGAAGAGGAGACTCCAAAGCGGAAAAAGAAAAAAGCAAAGCCACAGAAACAATATGGGCAAGGGCTGAAAGGGTTTCCTGAACTCTGGAATCGCAAAGGTGCTGAAGTGACATTGCGTATCGACTCAAACCTGCTTGCGGCGGCAGAAAGCGAAGACCCGAAGGCCACCCGGAAAGATGCAGCAGAAGAGCTGCGAAAAATTGTCTCAACAGTGGGGCGCCCGGGGGAAGCGGGGGAGCATATTCGTTGCGTGGTGAGTGTAAACATGCTCAACGAAGGTTGGGACTCAAATAACGTGACGCACATCCTCGGCCTACGTGCATTCCTCAGTCAATTGCTCTGCGAGCAGGTAGTCGGTCGTGGTTTGCGGCGGATGGACTACACCCCTGATCCTGTAACAGGTCTGCTTACGGAGGAATACGTTGACATCTTCGGTGTACCCTTTTCGCTAATACCCTTCAAAGGGCGCAAACCGGGAGGGGGAAATCCATCAGAAGATCGCCCTAAACATGAAGTGATAGCGTTACCGATTCGTAAGGCATTCGAAATTCGCTTTCCTATCGTCGAAGGTTATGTCGTGTCGCTGAAGCGCAACTTCATTGAATGTGATGTATGCAAGGTTGAACGAACAGAACTTAATCCATGGAACACACCCACAGCCGCATTTGTGCGCCCACAGGTAGGCTATCAGGTCGGGCATCCGAGTGACCATGGTGGCTTTGGTTTTGAACTGCTTGACCGTCAGACCTACTACAATTCAGTTCATCCACAGATGATCGAGTTTGAAATTACCCGTGAAGTTGTTCGGGAACTTACCGAGGCCGCACATCCCGGCAAGGAGAGGCTTCGCCGCGAAAGCCGGAGCGTTTTATTTCCACAGGTACTCAGGATTGTGCAACGCTACATTACCGAACGAGTCGTCTTCAATGGACTTCATCGCTGTGAGGTTGGCCTGCAAACCTATGCCCAACGCATCATCGGATTGCTTATCGCAGCCATAGCACCCGACGACCAAAAAGGCGAAACGCCCCTGTTGCCCCGTCTGAATCGTTATAAACCAATAGGCAGCTCTGCAAGCGTCCATTTCAAAACAGTAAAACCGGTACAAGTCACCGAAGCAAGCCATATCAATTTTGTAGCCTGCGACACCGATACATGGGAACAGGCAGCCATGTTCCAGCTTGAAAAGCTCGCCCAAGAAGGAATCGTGCTCAGTTATGTGCGAAATGACCGACTTGAGTTCAACATCCCCTACGAATTCTACGGAAACCCGCAGGTGTATGAACCGGACTTCATCGTTCATCTTCAAAATTCACTCCATCTTGTGCTTGAAATAAAAGGACAATCACGTGAAGAAAACGAAGCAAAGCACCAGGCCGCCCGCCGCTGGGTTACAGCGGTAAATCACTGGGGAAGACTCGGCAAATGGGACTTTCTTGTCTGCCGGGATCCACAGCGTTTAGGAGAAGGAATAAAGAAGATTATCGAGTCGCCCTCTCCCCACCCATTTTATAGTGATTTTTTACAACAAGTTCAGGAGATTATATGAAATTTGAGGTGTATTGTGATGAGGCATACCCTGATCTCTTTACTTCAAAGAATCCGAATGCGCATTACTTAATGATTGGCAGCCTGTGGTTGCCATCAGAGTTACGGCTGGAATTGAAGGAAAAAATAAAGGGAATAAGGGCAGAGCACAATGCATGGGGAGAAATAAAATGGTCAAAAATATCGGCATCTAAATTACCATTTTATTTAGGTCTGATAGACCTTTTCGCCTCT
>CAIJWE010000021.1 GCA_903824295.1 uncultured Chlorobiaceae bacterium | reverse complement strand
TATCAGGCTGTGATTGCTCGATACAGTGAACGTATCCATTCTTGGGCTATATCGAGTATCCGGATTATGAATTGGCTCTTCGGGAAGGCAACGCAGAAATTTACCGGTATGAATATCCCACACCTCGACATTAAAGAATCTTGCAAGCTCAATATATTTTGGATCTGGTGATGGGCCTAATGGTGCTGTAGTGATAACTGAATCGTTCGTCAAGAATCCAAATGAACTATCGCAATAGAAGCCTCCGTTCCGGGTAAATTCATTAACTTTTTCCCAAGTCTGAGTATCCCAAACGGTGATGGTTGTTCCATAATAACTGAGCGCCGCAAGGTATTTCCCATTCGGACTCCACGCCACAGCGTTGATAAATGCTTTTGTTGAAAGTTGAGCTATCTCATCAACTCGTTTTGCAGGATTTTCAGCAACTCTGCCGGGGACTTGATCTTGAGCATTGACGACCGGAGACAGAACGATCGAGGCCCAAAACAGCATAGCACAAAGTACCGGGCTCAAATACACATAAACAGGCCGATTACCCGAATAGCTGCCTCTTCCGCAAAATTCTTCTTTAGCTTTTATCAGATTCTCTTTGAATGACATACCGACTCCAGAGCAATAGTGGTTTTGGAGAATATGCTTGCTTTTTTCAGGTACTCGATAATCAACTTTATATTGAAAAAAAAATTGCTGCATAGATCCAATAATCAAAAAAAGCAAGAACAAGCGACTGACAGGGGAAAAGTTGGACTTTTTTGTTGGAGACAATTTCCATCCCACTTACCACTAAAACGTATAAATCAAGTATAATAAACCAATCAAAACAATCAAAATTTTTTCACGGAAAAGCGCCATCGATATTTATATTCAGGCAGAGCCGCAAAACTTTAATAATTGGAATAGGCATTATTGCTTGCGTTCAGAGCATCGGTTCGTGAAAGGCCAGACATTGAACACCTCCCGATTAGCGATTATTGGGTTTCATTACGTGAAGTTGATTGTCACGACTATACGCGATCAGACCATTTTGAGAAAAGCTCATGCTGTATATGGTAGACCTTGTCGAAAGGCCACCCGCCTCAGGATCATCGTTACAAATCAACAACGGCTTGCGAGGATCTTTGACCGAATAGAGACGAATGGCACCGCTTCCATCTCCCATGGCAAGCCAGTTACCATACCACGCCATAGCGTTGATGCGGATGACTTCATCTTTGCCCAGATCACGAATCACTTTACCCTGAATGTCGGTTACTTTGGCACCCGTTCGGGCATTAAAAATCGTGGCCGCCACCCTGTTTCCGCTACGTGTATCAAAGATTTTTTCTTTAGCGGTAACAATCCATTGGCCATCAGGACTGAAAATAATGCGACGAACTTTATAGATGTCTTGAGGACGCCAGGGAATAAAACCGTCAGCATCAGGCTGATCGCGATAGTTGTCCGGTTTCCAATGATATGCCCAGAACGATTTCACTATTTTGCCTGTCCGGCTGTCGAGGATATAGACATGACCTCCGCCTGCCAGTGTTTTGTTTTGTTTTGTACCCTGTTCGGAGCCAGTTCCGACAGCAAGACGTTTTCCGTCTGTAGAAAATGCAAGCGTATGTATCCCTTCACTCTTCAGTGACTTTGATTCAGAGAGATCCACGCCCCACTCAATGGGAATAACTCTCGAAAAAAGCTGCCTGCCGCTCTTTGCATCGAGAACGGAAACCGTATTGCGAAAAATACCCGATTCAACTCCTGCTATCAGGCTGTGATTGCTCGATACAGTGAACGTATCCATTCTTGGGCTATATCGAGTATCCGGATTATGAATTGGCTCTTCGGGAAGGCAACGCAGAAAT
>CAIJWE010000020.1 GCA_903824295.1 uncultured Chlorobiaceae bacterium | reverse complement strand
CGCACAACTTCAGCGTAGATTTATTCTTTTTTTATGAAAAAAAGCTTCTATGCACTCGTAAATTACATTGTTTTTATCGATTCTTTATACTCCTGGTACAATAGCGAATAAAATCGTGGGCTTTGCGTATTTGCGAATATAAGAAATAGCTGTCTGTTGACTTCTAGCAACATACTCATTAAAATTTTCTGAATCTCGTTTGTTACAGTACCAATTATCGTAAGTAAGTTGCAGTCGCCCAATGTTGGATACATAAATATCTCCTCCAAGAATCGGGATTCCGAGTTCAGCTATCTCATTAATAGCCGATATGGCTAGCGGCTCAGTCATTGCCCAATTCCTGATCCCTTCTGATTCAAGACTAATTCCTCTCGAAAGGATTCTATCTACTTCTGCTGTCCAGATGTATTCCATGAAAAAACTTATTTCACAAATTATTGGTCGGGTCTAAAAAATCTATGATTAATTTCGCCGTCTGATCCCTTAATAAACTCAAACTGTCCTGCTTTTCCGCCATATTCTCCTGGTATGACAAGCATCTCTCTCGTAACACCATCACCACCCAATATTTTCGTTATGGTACCAGCGTCCTGAAACGCCTTGACACTCTCAGGAAATGAATGAAGTTCTCCAACGCCACCCTTCATTTGTCCCAATACCTTAGTAGAATAAGTCGTTCCAGCAAAGAAATCTTCTGTAACGGCAACACTTTTAGCTGTAGTCCATCCTGCGAAAACAAGATTAGCGGCAGCACCGGCAACTTTAATTCCTAATTCATTTTCTGAAATCCAGTCACCAACCCCCTGAAACGACTGAATTGTTGCGTATTGTGAAGTGATTTGAGCCGCTATATCTGATTGTTGATCAAGTGGGTTAACAGGAAGATTAAATACATTTTTTACGTAATAGTCACTCGCGCTTGTAAACCCTGCTGATAGTTCTGGTCCAGCGTAACCTTGAATTAATCCAGAAAGACCGGAAAATATGATTTCTGACGCACCATTAATTAGATCGGCAGCACCACCGAGTCTTTCTCGCCAGCCGTCACCGTATATTAGAAATGTTGCTCCATTTGTCTCAGTGCCCCAACCCGCAACGAGATGTTCAACAGTGGCATTTCCGTAATTTTCGGTTCTAGCCCAGAATCCAGGCCGATCTATTGCTTGAAGCTGTGCCCCGCTGACAAGATAGGTTCCTGTTGCGATACCATTGATAGTGAATTTATACTCGTCACGTGCACCTGTCGGAGCTGGAAAACCGCCACCCTGCGGAGGATCGTATGCATCAGCCGGATGAACTTGCATACCGGTCCATTGTAAAAAGAATGATGTCTGAGTTCCATCAGTCTTTGGATCGGATTTATAAGCATCGGAAGAACTGTTTGTGGCATCAAATGGTGAATGTTCTGTATACGGATGATTTGAGAATGGGGCAACGAATCCGTATGTGCCAGAAATAGAAGCACCCTCAAGCATGAAACTGCCAATCCTGACTGATGACGTAGTGGCAATAGAAACTTCACCTGTACGAGATGCGGGATCGACCGCACCTCGTACAGCACCAAAACCGAAATACTTCCCACCAATCTCCCAATTCTGGCGTTCCAAGGCCTGTTGAAGCACCGGATCGGTCGTTATATTCGATGCACATACCTTACCAAAAAGCAAGCTATACGTAAGAAATATTATGACAAACGCTATGTAACGAGTTATTTTCATAGTGCTTTCAAAAAAATCATGACTACCGACGCTGACGCAGAACGGCTGGATCGATTGCTCTGTTTGCTTGGTCTTTGACTGGCGCCTCCATCGATGGCTGGATTCCAGAGGAGATCGTGTTATCATAACGCTTAACATCAGCAAAATCAACCAACAGTGGCGTAGATTTAGTTACATTTTTTGTAACCTTGATTGGACCAGCCCATAACGCAAATTGTTCTTCATACTTGGCTTCATAAGCGGAAACACGCGGAGGCATAACGATTGCTTTTGTCTTACGATCGATACCAAATACCTCAAATTTCGTGACTGCTATGAGACGTTCTCGATTAGATATATGCCATTCTGTGCGACTCCGGATCGTACCGAACACATCAACTGTAATAAAAACGTCGGTGTCAGCCAGTGATGGTGGTACAACTTCGATACCACGAAGAAAAAATATCGTTTGAAGCAAATTTGTTAAATAGGTAACATCACGAGGATTTGTAATCAGTGTCTCATTGCGATAATCACCTGTACCACCAAGTCTGAGGCCAACTGATGCATTTTGACCGTTCCCTTTAGTTTTGGTCTCGGTTTGACTAGGTGCATTAAGTGCTGTTTCAGCCAGAGTTGTTGTTGTGATATTACCGGAAGTTGTTGTAGCTGTCGTAGGAAAAACAGGATATGTGCTTTGCGTCGTTTGCGTTGGTGAACTGGTATAGTCGCCGCGTACGAGGGCATCAAGAGTATAGCGACCGCCAGTTAGTGTACCCGATCCTTCATCTCCAATTACCGTAACGAACAAAGCAACATGACGACCTGTTAAAGAAGTTAAATCTATGTCTTTTGCACATGCTCTCGAACATGCAGAAATTAATTCCTGCTCAACGGCAAATCGTTTTCCTCCACCGTGCGATGGAATACCTGTAAGTGTACCACAACCAGTGAATAACGTAGCTGTCAAGGTCGCCATGATAAAGAAATAACTGGTACGCATGAAGAAGCTTGTTTAGGGTTGAAATTGACTGTTCTAAAGACGCATAAAGGCCATCATTTACTATTCCCTGACTTGAGCGATCAGGCAAAAAACTCCCACTACAATCCTTGCTCAATATATTCCATATTTTCAAACACAAAAACATTTGGTGTAAATTATTATCCAAAATCAGTGGAAAAGTTCAGCTTTATACCGTATCTACCTGCCAGATGTGATCGGAAAACAAGAATAAGCCAAAAACGGAAAATAAGAATCACCCAGGGTTAGCGTAAAAAACACTCATAGCTCGTAGTTTGAAGGTGCCAACCAAATCAAACCCCAGAGCTATGAGAACACAGTTAAAAACATACAAGGGATTTTATCCTTCTCTGTTATATAGAAACTTGAAGACATTTGAGTTGTCGCATACTTAACAAGCTGAAGGGAGCGGCCGAGTGCTTATTGGTGGTTCTTCCCCGTTAAAAAACATGGTTCAGGGTAATTTTGCGGACTCAGCAGTGGTGACATCGTCACGATGATCCCGTTTAGGAAAGTGATTTTACCGCATACCCGCCCTTCAGCGTTATTTAACAGGAGGGAAAATGGCTAAATCGAAACGATCGTCATCAATGCCAAGCATTCATCCCAATGCTGCCGGCATTGATATTGGTTCTCGGTTTCATGTGGCAGCCGTACCACTTGACCGAACTGAGGAACCCGTCAGGACATTCAAGAGCTTTACCGGTGATCTTCATGAATTGGCAAGGTGGCTTAAATCCTGCCGTATTGAAACCATTGCCATGGAATCAACGAGCGTGTATTGGATTCCTGCGTTTGAAATTCTCGAAAGCTATGGTTTTGAGGTTTTTCTGGTCAATGCTCGCGAAGCGAAAAATGTTCCTGGCCGTAAAACAGATATCAATGATGCCCAATGGTTGCAAAAATTGCATCAGTTTGGTCTGTTGCGGGCAAGTTTCCAACCATCTGAAAATATTGCCGAATTGAGAGCATATTTACGGCAGCGGGAAAGACTTAACGATTATAAGGCCTCGCATATCCAGATATTCGCTGCCATAATTCTGTAGAGGTCATGAAAGCAGCTTTAACCGGTAACTATAAGGCTGAACATTTATTTGCCTTAACCCAAGCCCTTGAACTTTTTGATATCTACACAGAGAAGATCGAAAACTGTGACCGTATCATTGCGTTAGTGCTTCAACGATTACAGCAATTAACGCCAGATCCTCAACAAACAATGCCTAAAGCAAAACATCAGGAGAGTAATAATAAATGCACCAAGCTTTGATGTTCGAGCAGCATTGTTCAATTTCATGGGTAAAGATCTGACCCCGATTCATGGGCTCGGCCCCTATCTTGCATTAAAACTGGTGGCCGAATGTGGTACTGACATGTCGCGATGGCCGACATCCAAGCATTTTACCTCATGGTTATGCCTGGCGCCTGGCAACAAAATTTCAGGTGGAAAAGTCCTGTCTTCCAGAACAAGGCGAACGGCAAGTCGAGCGACTGCCCTTTTGAGACTTGCTGCTACAGCCATTGGAAAAAGTGATACCGCTCTTGGTGCTTTTTACCGTAGGTTGGCATCTCGAACCGGAAAAGCAAAAGCAGTAACAGCAACGGCCAGAAAAATAGCAACCCTGTTTTACAACACGCTCAAATACGGTATGGACTACGTAGACAAAGGTGCAGACTACTATGAAACCCAATATCGGGATAGAGTTCTTATCAATTTGCGTCGACGGGCGGATGCATTTGGATTCACTCTACAAGAAAAGGTTTTACCGGGCATTGCAGTGGAAGTTTCTTAGGAAAGCACCAATACATAATGGATGGTCGACCATTGTTTTTATCAGAATGAATTAGTATGATAGAATGTATGACAATCCTTCAACGAGGTGAACAGATGGGAAAAACAAAAGTTGCAGTAACCATTGATGCTATGGCCATCATAAAAATTGACCGGCTTGTCGAAAGGAGAGTTTTTGCCAATCGCAGTCAGGCAATACAAGAGGCGCTCTATGAAAAAATTGAGCGTATTGAGCAGCGCAGACTGGCTGAAGAGTGCGCAAAACTTGATCCTGTCGAAGAGCTCCAACTGGCAGAAGAGGGTATGACCGAGGAGATTGAGAGATGGCCGGAATACTGAGGGGAGAGATACGATGGGCTGACCTGAACCCCACACGGGGAAATGAACAATCCGGTCTCCGACCTGTTCTGGTGCTGAGCCATGATATTTTTAATGACCGATCGGGAACTGTTATTGCAACAGCGCTGACAAGCCAGCCGCAAAAAGCAGGTTTTCCGCTGACTATGCCCATTGAATCTGCTACTCTTCCAAAAAAATCATGGGTTAAAATCAGCCAGATCAGAACCCTTTCAGTAGAACGGATCGGGAGCAAAATCGGAAAGATTTCTGCCGAGGAGATGATACGAGTTATCGAGGGGCTTAATGAGATTGTCGGCAGGTAACCGTTTTATCGGCGAAAAATCGGAGAGAAAAAATACCCTGCAAAAAGCTTCTTTACGTTCAAATATATACTGTGTTCAAAATAATTGAACGCGGAATATACTGAACACACTTTCCCCGGAATACTCAGGATCATCCCGTTCAATTTCAACGAAAGGTTTTTGTAACTCCAGTTGCGATATCCGTCATGGCTTTGTCTTTGTACGGGCGCACAGATCAACCTAAAATGACCGTGACGATTACCCCAAGCTCGCCTTGACGCTTGATTATTATGGAGTGATGCTTAAAAAAAGGCAAAAAAAAAGCCCTCCAGTATTAGTGGGGGGCTTTTTTATAAAAACTCGGCGACGACCTACTCTCCCGCTTTTAGGCAGTACCATCGGCTCTCCAGGGCTTAACTACTCTGTTCGGAATGGG
>CAIJWE010000019.1 GCA_903824295.1 uncultured Chlorobiaceae bacterium | reverse complement strand
TATTTCATTTTTATGTCTCGATTAATCTCTCCGAATAACCACTTTTTTTGTGGTAATGGAAATCTTTATGAGATAAAATTGATAGCTGGGATTAATTGATATAATTCTATTTAACATTTGTAAATCGGGAATTGCTGCTTTGACAGCATTATCCCTGTCCCAGCAAATCTCTCTTACTCTCTCTCTGAAATTCACCTTGTCCAGATAATGCCACTGATTGTCCCTGTCAAATGTATAGTTTCTGAAGCCTTCTCCATCGGTTGTGGCAACAATTAAGCCATCATACATTGAGAGAAAGTTTTTCATTTCGCCGACCCAGTTGAGTTTCTCATTATCACTCATTCCTGTATGAAATTTCTGGCGCTTTTGGTTAAACAAATAACGATGATTGCCCCTGAAAGGCAACTTCTCTGCCTCAGTCAAAGCTTCGCCAAGTGTCGCAGGATTATCGAGCATCCTGATGATTTCTTCACCTGTCATTTCTCTTGAGTATTCTGAATGTTATGGAGTGCTCTCAAAGGTATTGTGCAAGAAAGTTTTTCATTTCGCCTGTCCAGTTGAGTCTTTCATAATCGCTCATTCCTGTTTGATATCTTTGCCGTTTTTGGTTGAACAAAAAACGATCATTGCCCCTGAAAGGCAACTGCTCTGCCTCAATCAGGGCTTCACCAATGGTTGCAGGATTATCGAGTAGTTTCATGATCTGCTTGCCTGCGTTACTGACGGACGAAGCAAGAATAGTGTCGGTGGTGCCCTCTGCCCGTTTCAGTTGGCTTTCGCTCTGAGTCGGGTTCAGCTCCCGGTGCTCGTAGGCTTCAGGGTGTGCGGCCATACGCACCATCTCCATCTTGATCTCTGCAAGTTTGCTGAACATCCTGTCGCGCTCGCTTTTGTCCCTGATATTGGCAATGGTCTGGCAGAGGTCGTACTGCTGCAAATCGAGGAGCATAAGCTTCTCGGATACTTTCACAAATTCGGGAGAGAGCTTGAGTTGACCGAGATTGATATCAACATCTGCCAACGCAAGGGAAGACAAACCCGCAGAGAGTGCGGTGAAATCAAGCGTTTTTTCTGCGTAGGTGAAAAATTTCCGGCAGGCTGGTTTTGGAGAGAAGAATCCCATCGTTGTTTCCTTATGTTGAGAAATGAAGTGTAAAGGCCGTTGTACTTCTGTGTATGCCACTTGCCCTGAACAACTCACCCGCGAAACCAACCCTTATTGTTCGCCACTCGTATGCTGCGATAAAGTGGTGATTTCCGACACACTCAAACCTGTAGCCCCGGCAATAGTCGCGACATCAATGCCTTTGCCCAACAAGTTGAGTGCAATGGCTTTTGATGCTTTTTCCATGCCCTTTTCCAGTGCCGATGCAATTTTGCTTTCTGCGTCCACCAATGATTGCTTGCGTACCTCATAGACCTGACGTTCCTCTTCATCAAACATGCGATCAATGGCGGCAATGGCTTTTACAATATTTTTGTCGGATGCCAGCTCTTTTGGAGTATGCTCCCGGTCAAGCTGATGCGCTGTCGTCAAAAAGGTAGTCCACCGATCAAGTGCACTGCTAATTTCATGGTGCAGTTTTTTGAACTTTTTCAGCTCAATGTAGTGCAGTTCAAAAACGTCGTGCAGCCGATCATCCTTGCCGGTGGCGGTATTGATAATTTTATAGCAACTGTGAACCTCCGTAGTATCAGGCACAAAGTTGTAGTCGAGAATGTTGATGCTGATGGTTTTCTTCAGCTCTTTGTACATCATCCCTTCGCTGAGCTGTTCGGTGACCAGCTTGGCCCAGTAGAAAATAGCCCGTTTGTCGAAGTTGTAGTCTTCACTTATCTGCATCTCAACGTTGAACCAGCGGCCATTTTCAGCTTTAGCCTTGATGTCGAGAATAGAGATTTTTCCTGCACGGTAATCCGCCAGATTGTACGGGTTTTTCAGCTCAATCTCCACCACCTGATCATCATCGGAGACAATGGCGTTAATCAATGAGATCAGCAGATCTTTGTTCTCTTCACTGCCAAAAAGCTTTTTAAAGGCGAAATCAACGCGGGGATTTATTTTGCACATGGTTGTATCCGGTTCATGTATCAACAATACTTGGGAGAAAATTTTACTAACGCTGTTAATCGGCGCAACATCTTGACTGCATATTTTAACGTATAGTTGATCGAAGTACAAGAATTTTTGTGCTCACCATGCGTATCACAGGAAACGACCCGGGGCACAGGCGCTTCCTTGCTCAAAAATTCGGCCGCCACGAGGCGGCTCTGTGTCGTTCGCTGAAACAAAAGAGTCGTGCACGGCGCTCGTCCCTCGCTGCCGTTCTCACTCTTTTGTCAGCTCTCTCTTGCTCAAAGTAAAGAGCGGAATGAGCTGCCAACTGACTACGGGACGAAGACCAGGCGGAAGCCAACATAGGTGCTGCGGTGGCCGGGGGTGAAGTAGTTGCGATAAGCCGACCGACAGTCCCTCGCATAGCTGCCCCAGTAGCCACCACGCAGGACACGGTTCGAACCAGTTACTGGCCCTGAAGGATTTTCAACCGTACCTTTCGTCTTGCACTCCTCGTAATATTTTTCTGCATACCAATCACCACACCACTCCCAGATATTCCCGTGCATGTTGAACAAACCCCACGGATTGGGCGTAAAACTGTCAACCGAAACGGTATTTTCCCGATACACTCCTTTCTGATTACTCTTATATGGATAGTTGCCGTCATAGTTCGCCTGTCCGGTCAACAGATTCTCTCCCGTATTGAAAGGCGTTGTGGTTCCTGCCCGACAGGCGTACTCCCATTCGGCTTCCGTTGGCAAACGAAAAGCCTCTCCTGTTGTTGCCGACAGCCATTTGCAATAGGCAACCGCATCATTCCAGCTCACATGTAATACTGGATGGTTCTCTTCTGCATCATTCCGCTCACTGCCCGAGATGCCATAACGCCAGTTAATGCCAGCCCTCTTGTTCCACTCATTGCCATTCCAAACGTAGCTACCATCTCCTTTTTCAGCATCAGTGCGATACCGTGACGCTTCGATAAATTCCCGAAACTCGGCAACCGTCACCGTATAACGACACAGATAAAAGTCACTAACCTTCACCTGATGCTGGGTCTCGTCATCAAATCTGTCAACTTCACCTGTCGTACTTCCCATAGGAAAAATACCGCCACGGATAAGCACAAAGTCCGAAAACACCTTCGGCTGGATGGGTGGTGGAACTGGTGATCGCACGGCACTCTCTCTCCGCTGCAAATCTCCAGGCAAAGGAACTTGGGATGCAATTGCTTCAATAAGTTGCAGGAACTTGGGATGTGAAGTGTTCTGTTTCCAGTCAACAAGTGTTTCAGCCTGAATTGTCCGAAATCCAAGTGGCGGTTCCACATCATCAATGCAGAGGGGAACCAGAACCCCCCTCTTTCTTCCCGTCTCGGCCTCCTCCCTAACCCAATGATGTTTATTCAAATCTACTGAAGCAAAAGACCAGAAGACAAGCACACAACGCGACTCATCAAGGGCTCTGGAGATTTCAATGGGCCAATTGTGACCAGCTCGAAGATTTCTGTCCCAGAAGATACACCATCCAAGTTTCTCAAGCTCTTGCACAATCGGCTCAACCCGTTGCCGATCTTCCTGGGCATAGCTGATAAAAATATCGTTCTTGAACTCCCAGCTTCTATACACTCCGTCAGACGTGCTGGCTCTCTTAACCTCACGGGGGCTCTCACCATCAAATAAACTTTCACACAACGACAGCAAATTTTTCATTTCACCAACCCAGATTGGCCGTTCATAATCGCTCAATCCTGCAATGTATTTTTGCCTTTTTTGCTGAAACAAAATCTTGTACTCGCCCCTGAATGGCAACTTCGCCGCTTCAATCAAAGCTTCGCCAATCGTTGCCGGATTATCGAGCAACCTGAAAATTTCATCCACAGTCATACCTTTTATCTTTTTTTTCGGGCGTTGCTCTGCCGTTTTTTCCAGGTAAAAAAAATGCCCGTAGTCTTCGAAACGGTTATCCGGCTCGTCCTACCAACAACGGGCATTGCATCGTCTGCTCTTCGCCCTGAAAATTTCAGGGACAGGGCCATCAATCTGTTCAGAGGCAGTCATCCGACTTTACTTTTGAGCTACGGGACGAAGGCCAGGCGGAAGCCAACATTCGCGTTGCGGTTGCCGGGGGTGTCGTTGTTACGATTAGCCGAGCGACAGTTCCTCGCATTGCTGTTCCAGTTGCCACCACGCAAGACACGGTTCGAACCCACGATTGATGCCCCTTCTTAGGTCATGCAGACCACTCACTATACACATTTTTTCTGAATTCTCTTGCGTTAGGCGGTGAAG
>CAIJWE010000018.1 GCA_903824295.1 uncultured Chlorobiaceae bacterium | reverse complement strand
TATTTCATTTTTATGTCTCGATTAATCTCTCCGAATAACCACTTTTTTTGTGGTAATGGAAATCTTTATGAGATAAAATTGATAGCTGGGATTAATTGATATAATTCTATTTAACATTTGTAAATCGGGAATTGCTGCTTTTACTCCCTTATTTTCACAAGACATCGCTATATACTTTGCAACATCGATATGATTAACTGTCAGATCTTGCCAGTTGACTATAAGATCAAATTGCCTCCAAGGATGAAATTGTATTGCGCGAATACCACAAACAGCAAAAATTTTATTTATTGCATAACCATCATCAAAAATAGTTCTTATAGAAACCGATTCATTAGGAAAAAAACAAACAGAGAGGGAAGATATATTTTTGTAATTGGAAACATTAATCTTTTTTTTAAGTCTTTTCTTTATAGGATATATCTGTATTTTTCCTTGTAGTGACAAATAAATATGGCAGGGTTTTCGGATTAGATTTTTGAGTATTTTGTTCATTATAATCGTATAATTTTTTTATTGGGTGTTAAAACTCACCAACGACTATACTGTCGAATATGTAACATTCACGACTGATATCCAAGAGATTGAAGTGAAGGTTGTGGTGAGGGGAAGTTGTTGTTCTGTGGAAGGACACCTTTCAGGTTGTGATACTCATTGGAAACTTCCCTTACCAAGCAATCTGATATACCTGTCAATGCTAAGTAAAAGAGTTTGATTTCAACTCGTGGAGGTCTGCGCGCCAAAGAGATTGCGTGTCTGAAGTGGAATATGCTACTGGCTTCTGATGGAACGCTTGGTGAAGAGATACACCTGACCAACGAAGCTTCCAAAGGTGCAACTGGTGGCAGGGTCATTCCTATGACCACAGCACAAGCAATAGTCAATCAGTTTCAGGTCTGGTATAAGATTTTCGGTTTGGTTGGATGTAGTTCTCATGCAGGCAGAAGAACCTTCATCACAAACACTGCCCGCAAGATTTCTACTGTCGGTGGAAGTCTGAAAGACATACAGATGTTGGCAGGTCACTCGTCTCTTCAGACTACACAGCGATACATAGACGAGAACAAAGATGCGAAACGGAAGGTTGTTGATCTGGTGTGAAATGAGTGGTCACAAGGTTATATTAGCATGATCAGGGATGCGATTCAAGATAGGTTATAACTTACCTTGAACGCATAACTCCATAAAATAAATACAAAACAAATCTCTCGCTCCACTTTAAACCAATATCAAAGTTTTTTAAATTATTTTTTTACAATATTTTACACGTTTATGTATCACTGAGTGGGAATGAGGGTACCTATAGGAATCTTATAATTTCAAAAATCATGTCAGGAAAACCTTTACGAAGAACGCTGGTCGCTTCGCTTCTCTTGCTTTCAAGCTTTTCGCCTGCCCTCTCTCAACTCCATGCGGGGGAATCGGCAGCTCTTGCGAAAGAAGAATCCGGCCAAGTCGATCTCTCTGCCGCCAAAGCCCTTTTTGACAGTCGTTCGGCATGTTTTGTCGATTCACGTTCCGAGTATGCCTATTACACTTCGCATATCAAAGGAGCAATCTCGCTTTCTGAGAGCCGCTTTGATGAGCAGTTTCCTGATTTCAGGCAAAAAAAATCTATTGAAACCCTTATTGTGGTCTATTGCGTCGGGCCCAGTTGCCCAAAGGCGCGGCATGTTGCTGAAAAGCTGAAAAAAAACGGATACCGCAATGTCAAAGTTTTTTCAGGCGGTCTCGTTGAATGGTCTCATGCAGGCTTCCCGATTGAAGGATGAGCCTCTTTAACGCAAAAACGCCTATGACCACGATTAGCTTTTCATCAGCATTGATCACCGCCCTGAGGCTGTTGCTCGGCGCGATATTCATCCTTTCAGGAGGTGAGAAACTTCTTGACCTGAAGTATTTCGCTCTGGTCATCGCGGAATACCAGATTCTGCCCTCACTCTTCATCCCCGCCGTTGCGCTTCTCGTCTCCCTGTGTGAACTGCTGTGCGGCACCATGCTTCTTGTCGACCTGTTCTCGCAAATCAGCGCCTCGGTAATGCTCAGTCTGATGGCGATCTTCATCGCGGCCATGACAAACAACGTAATACGAGGGCTTGAGCATGACTGCGGCTGTTTCGAGTTTCTTGCCCAATGGTACGGACTGAAAGAGGAGATCGGTATCGGTCCGATTGTCCGTGATATCCTCTTTTTCATCCTGTTACTGCCAATCGCATTGCTTGGCAGCAACAGGATCCCCTGGAAAAAACACAAAGGATGAACCGTTCTCCCAATTCATAAATTTTGATCATGCTCGGTAGGTCACAGGGCCGAGGCCTGAGCATGACAATTACACTGCTCTCTCAATGATAAAAAAGATCGCTGTTATACTGGTTGCCCATGGAGAAGCTGAAACTGACGGTTTTTTTGAGAATTTCTCCATGATCCGCCACACCCTCGCACATGCTGGAGAGGTGATGAAGCTGCCCCGTCCATTGCAGCTTGTGGCATCTCTGGCTGGAGGCATGAAAAACAAAGTGACGTTTCGTGCACAAAAATACCGTTCACCGCAGAACAGGATTACCCGGCAACAGGCTTCGCAACTCCAGGAGAAGCTGAACAGAGTCGTGATGCCTCACCAGATCGACTTTGAAGTGTATTCGGCTTTCCATGCCACCCCTCCCTTCGTTCAGGATATCGTCGAACAAACGAGCGGTCATGACCTCCAGTTGTTGGTCTCCTTGTCCCCTATCGATAATCAGTTGACTTCCGGAAACCTGCAGCGGCTCTCAGCCCGATGTTCGGCTGCCAACGGTCAGCAACGCACTGTTGTCGTACACGGTTTCTGGAATGATTCTGAGCTCCGGAAAGTCTACCTCGACCACGTCTTCTCACATGGAAAAACGGTCAACGGATCGGTTTTAGTTCTGGCGTTTCATGGCACGCTCGTCAAGGATACGAATGGAGAGGTACCGATGTTTCATACTGGCCTGAAAGAGATGCAAGAAATGGGCACTGCTCTTCGAAATGCTCTCCTTAATGATCCTCGCAACGGTTATGACGGTATCGAAATAGCATACCTTAACCATGACGTGGGAGGTACCTGGACAAAACCATCTCTTGCCGAGTCGTTAAAAGCACTCTCATCCAGGGGGACCAGAGATGTCGATATTTTCAGTTGTGGTTATTTTTCGGATGGAACGGAGACGATTCTGTATGCGCAGAAAGAGGCCGCGGCAAGCTCTGTAAAATCGATCCGCTTTTTTCCTTGTGTCAATGATTCTGAGGCTTTTGCCGACTTTCTTGCCGAAAAGGTTGCCGCGGTTGTAAGTGCGGAAGTCATTTCAACGGCATCCAAACACTCTTCAAACAACACGCCGTTTAATAGAGCCCGACATCGATAGGCGATTCGGATGCTATCGAGAGCAGGCGCGAGGCATAAAGCTCCAGGGCACCTTGCCTCTGTTCGGGTGTTAGATGCGCCGGGCCGTAGACAACGTGCGGCGCCAATACGTCGAAGCCGACGAACTGCAATATGCCGCGATGAACAGGGCGCAAAACACCAAGAATATCTCCATTGAAGCCGCCCTTGCGATAGGCCTCCTCGGGACCTCCGGTGGTGAGGGAGAGGAGAGCCCGTCTGCCAGTGAAGACTCCCGTCTGGTAGATGTGGCCGCCGCCGTAAGTGCGCTGCATGGCGAAAACACGGTCCACCCAGCCTTTGAGAGCGGCAGGAAGGCCGAACCACCACAGAGGGAACTGCCACACCATGAGCTCACACCACTCAAGCTTCTGGATCTCCGCTTCGATCTCTTCTGAGAAGCCTTGCATGGCAGTGGCATACGCTTCCTCGGCCTGCAGTTTGAGGAAAGATGGGTCCTTGATAGTGTTGAAGTTCTTGCGGCTCGAGACAGGATCGAACGCCATAGCATGAAGATCAGAGGTACGAACCTCATGTCCTGCTTGCGAAAAAGTGTCGCACGCTGCACGGAACATCGAGGCGTTGAAGCTCTGAGGCTCCGGATGCCAATAGATGATGAGTACTTTCATGAGTTCCTTTCTGGTGGTTTATGGATAGAAGTTAACCGGAGCTAACGGAATTCCTCTGTTTCGATCACCCGAGAGGCCGAAAACTTGCTCGACCAGCGGGCCAATGCCTTTTGCTTTCTTGTTCGAATTACTATGCTTTCTTTTCATGGGCCTGAGCTTGGGCTTGGGCTACCACCTTTTGATGCGATGCGACCATCTGTTTTTTTATCATCTTGTCGAACTTTTTCCGGATGGGGGGCAGGTTAACAATCGGGGCGACAAACGTATTCAACAGGACGATGTTGAGTTCTGCCGAGGGAAAAGTCTTGTAAACGCCCATGCGGCGGAAAGCTCGGTGATCGGCGGCGAAAACGGTACGCAGGCGACCGTACATATCGTCGCGGAAGATCTTCAGGCCTCCCTCTCCGAGGAAAGTCTGCGGGCGGAGGTAGCCGGCCTGAAGGTAGGCCAGCGCGCGGGCCGGCAACTGGTCGAGCAGGCGGTCAAGATCGGCGGAATTGCCGCTTTCATCGCTGACAACGCCAACAATATTGGCCCTTTGAAACTCAAAGTAACCGCTGAAAATCTCCATCAGGTTGGGTACCTGGCTGAATGGGCCGGAGATGACAAAGGCCACCTGCTTTCCGATTAGTACCGGGGTGTGGGTATTAAAAAAGGAGCGGTCAAAAAACATCTTCCAGCGTGAGGAGAGGTAGCGGTCCACCATTCGCCCGGCATAGATAAGAACGTCTGCGGTCATAACGGTCGCTTTGTAAAATTCGATGAACCCGTCTTTGCCCGTGTAAGCGCAGTGGTAATTTCCGCTACATTCCAGGCAGCCCAGGCAACTGGATTTGATATCAATGTCATGAATATTGACCACGGTCACTTCACCTGCAAAAGCGCTGCGGCAGCGCGCTACCATTTTCGTCAAATTGCTGTCTGGCTGCTGCTCATCATGCAGGATGACCACCTTCTTCCCTGCGGTGGCGACCGGGTTGGGCAAAAGCTCAGGCTGGTAAGAAAACTTGCGATGGGTCAATGGCGGATATTGGCGTTGGGTAGGCACCTGGTTCCGGACGGCCTCCAGGAACTGCTGACCGAACCGGGCGAGTTGCTGGCGGCCTTCTTCTTTGAGCAGGTCATGCATATCGGGCGAGAACGAGTCGACAAAGCGCATTTCCAGGTCGTCGCAGATAGCATGGATGTAATGGTGAGCCGTGTGGTCAAAGAAGTGGATGGAGGTAGAAAGCGAGGCGGCGTATTTGCCAGCGAAGGCGGCCTCTGCGCCGCGTTCGAAGATCAGTTCGATGAAGCGTTTGTAGTTCGCGTGAACGATGAGGATATAGAGGGGAAAGCTCCACAGGACTGCGTCTGAGGCGCGCACCTGCTCAATGACCTGGTTGAAAAGAGCCTGGTCGGTTTCGAGCCGCTTGATTCTTTGAGCGATATGGATGATGTTAAACTCATGCTGCGGATAGATCCTGGCCAGATAGGCCACCGACTGTATGGTGACGCTCAATTCGCCCTTTGGACTACCATTAAGAACGGTGATTTTCATGGTGATTTCTCCTTATTAATCCTGTCTGCTTCTTGCCAATTGGGGATTCGAGCGCTTTATCGGACGGTGAGCTGGTATGGTCAATCATAACCCACTACTGAAAAATAACATGTGGCTTTACTCCCAAAACAGCTCCAACACGACGCAGAAATGCCAGACTGACGTTTCTGTACGTTCCTGATTCCAAGCGGGAAATCGCAGATTGTGACGTATGTGCCTGGAGAGCAAGTTCTTTTTGAGTCATACCGGCAGTCAAGCGGAGATGGATAATCTTTTTGGCAACATCAAATTCCTCTTCGAGAGCTTCATATTCTTTTTTGAAATCTTTATCCTTGAGATTCTCTGCAAGCAGGTCATCAAAATTTGTAGTCTTCATTGTGTCATCTCCTCTATAAAAATCTTGCGTAATTTTTGAGCCTTCTCAATTTCACCATGATCTGTTTTCATCTCTTTTTTGATGTAGCCTGAAGTTGCAACATACAGGGTATTCTTATGATGGAAGTAAAATATCCTGCAAATATTGGAGCCAACTTTGACACGTAGCTCCTTCAGACCATTAGTGCCGACTAATGTTTTGGAATGGGGTTCACCGAGCCTGAAACCAAAGTCCTTCAAAAGTTCAATGGCCCTCAATGCTTTCGCCCGTAATTTTGGAGAAAGTGAGTTTATGAAATCCACTGCTGGCGGCATTACTTCAATAATGTATCTTATCCGGAAAATATACCATATTTGATATCTTTGCGCAACTTTTTATCGCACCATAACAAACAATTTCATGAGGGGGATCGAGCACGACTGCGGCTACTTCGAGTTTCTTTCACAATGGTAAGGACTTAAAAAGGAGATCGGTATCGGCCCGATTGTCGGTAACATCCTCTTTTTCATCCTGATACTGCCGGTCGCGTTATTTTGCAGCAACAGAATTCCACGGCAAAAAGCTGGATGCGCTTTTATCGGCTATCATCAACCTTCTCATAGAGGACAAACCGTATCCCCTGTTTTCTTTTCATTCATCTGCCAGGATACGTTCGATGGCAGACACAATTTCATCCACATCATCAGGGAGAACCTCAGAAAACCATACCTTCTGAGGGTAAATCATCACATGAGAACCGTTGCCGCAAAGCCCCATACATCCTGATGTGGAAATCCTTACCCTCCCTTTCCAACCTTTCTCGTCAACCGCTTGTTTTAATTTGGCTTTAGTCAGCAGACTGTTATTGTCTGCACACGATTTTCCATCTCCCCTACGGTCATTGGTACAAACAAAAATATGAGAGACGTAAGGCATTTCACGTTGTTTGTGCATTATGGAATATCTCCCTCCTATTAATTTAACTGTAAAGCTGACCAGCGCAAGTGCATGAGCGCGAAGCGTCCTTATGCAGTGCCTGGTTAGCTGCTTTATTCTTCATAATCCGGATATTGCTCAGGATTAACTCCCGTTGACTCAACGAGAATCGGATACTTTTTATTTTTTTCTTCTACTATTTTCTTTCGTGACTTTTTTATCTCAAATAACCAACTGTCTCCGAAATCGAAAAGATAGTATAACTTATATCCCGTTATTGGATATATTTCATTCAGTTTAGTTTTTTTGGGAACTGAATAAGCCTTATTTCCAGGCTTCTTACCAATGTAAAATTCGTATAAATGATCGTCATCAAAATCTACGATCTTTTGAATATACTTGTGTAACTGTTGCAACGAAAAGTCTTCTTTAACTTCTACAGTTTTAGACCAAGGGATATCATTCTCATCATACGGAAACGAAATACGTAATTTGTAAACTTCCATTTACCCCTCTCTATATAAACAGGATAAAATATTGAGACTGATCCACCTAAACAGCGGATTTTTGAGTTGCCGCCCATATAATACGCCAATTACAAACCGTTCAGAATACCGTTAATCGTTTAAACGTTGCATTGCGTTTTATGTCAGCGTTTTATATGGATTTGCATAAAATTGTTGCTTACAAGCCGTCAAAAATACTGCGAACCCCTGACGGCCCGCAATTTAAAACATAGGTGTAATCAAATGGTTGTCCGTACATCATTACGCTCAAGAAGATCCTGAATGGCTCGAATATTTTGCATCAGAGACCCATCCTCATCCTGCAGTACATCTTCACCTGTTTTAGTGTTTCAATTGCTTGCCCTGTCACAACAATAACTTACTGAAAGTATAGCAAAATAACATCGCGCCTTCAAAAAAAACACAGCCATAAATACCGGGCAACTACCACAAAAAGAAAATTCTTACGTAAGATTCGGTAAAAAGAAAGCAAGCGACAATCGACCGGAAGCCTCTCGTCATCCGCCCCGAGGTGAAGATGTCCGATCTCTGCACGAGAGTTGCCGCAACCGTCACCGTTTTTGATGGTTCACAAAACAACACTATCTTGACAGACATTTTTCCCCAAGTGGCTGGCAACAGTATCAACGCATTACCATACAATGTGTTGTTGATATCGCCACCGGGTGCGAATAACCTTACCAAGCCACAATGAGCGAACTTCTCCTTATCAATATCACTGGCCCCGACAAACCGGGGCTGACGTCAAAAATAACGGCTATACTTGCAGGCTCAAAAATACCGGTGCTTGATATCGGCCAGGCGGTGATTCATAACCATCTTTCGCTGGGGATGCTGGTGGAGGTACCGAAAGAGTCTGCCTCTTCGCCGGTGCTGAAGGATCTGCTCTTTTGCGCCCATACACTTTGCATTCAGATCACCTTTACTCCGGTGACAGACTCGGAGTATGAGGGTTGGGTGCAAGAGCAGGGAAAGCACCATTATCTGCTTTCACTGCTGGCGCGAAAGATTACAGCGGAGCAACTGGAGCGGGTATCGACGCTTATTGCGGAGCATGGGCTTAATATTAATTCGATCAACCGCATGTCGGGACGTATTCCCCTTGAAAACGAGCATGGCGGGCATACCAAGGCGTGCGTCGAGTTTTCGATACGGGGGACGCTGGAGAACGAAAACCGCTTCCGTGAGCAGATGGTTGCCATTACGGATAGCCTTGGCGTTGATATCGCGTTTCAGGAGGACAATATTTTCCGCCGCAACCGCCGGTTGGTGGTGTTTGATATGGATTCAACGCTCATTACTTCGGAGGTGATTGATGAGCTTGCCCTTGAGGCGGGCGTGGGTGAGGAGGTGGCGGCCATTACGGAGCAGGCGATGCGAGGAGAGATCGACTTTACGGGGAGCCTGCAGCGACGGGTCTCGCTGCTGAAGGGGCTTGATGAACGGGTGCTTGAAACGATTGCCCAACGGCTTCAGTTAACCGAGGGGGCTGAAACGCTCTTTCATAACCTGCACAATCTGGGATTTAAAACGGCCATCATTTCGGGCGGCTTTACCTATTTTGGCCACTATCTGCAGAAAAAGCTCAATATCGACTATGTCTACGCCAACACGCTCGAAATTGAGGATGGCAAACTTACCGGAAACGTCCTTGGGACTGTCGTTGACGGCAAGAGAAAGGCTGAACTTCTGGAGATTATTGCACGAAAGGAAAATATCCGTCTGGAACAGACTATTGCGGTGGGTGACGGTGCCAATGACCTGCCGATGCTTGGCAAGGCAGGCCTCGGCATCGCCTTCAGGGCGAAACCGATTGTGCGGGAGAGTGCCAAACAGGCCATTTCAACCCTTGGCCTTGATGCTATTCTCTATCTGATGGGATTCAGGGATCGCGACGACCTTTCGGTCACGCCACATATTCTACAAACTGTATCATGAAAAACCGCTTGTTGCATTACCCAACATTAAAAAGCCGTACAATAATGCACCATGCCTCAGCGTTTGACTGGATTATTGCAAAAATGAGCTGAGTGAATTGATCTTCTACCTCTTTTCCAATTGTTTTATTGTCTGCATCTATGAATGATTTCACAATCGGCTTCTTTAATGGTAGATGTACGGCTATTTCTTTTTTAAATTGTGAGTTAACATAGAAGTCACTGGCGCTACGCGGCTTTATGGCGCAGCGTCCATGTGGACTGCCGAGTTAGGGGAGCTATTTGAGGACATAGCTCGCAAGAACGCTTTGCACTTCATAGATGCTTAGCTTTTTATTGAATTGCTTTTGAATTGGCTCGGCGGTGCTCGAAATCCAGATTTTTAGTTCAGCATCTAGATCAAATGTGCCGGCAGTCTCAACACTAAAGTGCGTGATGCTCTTGTATGGAATTGAGTGGTACTCAACTTTGCTCCCTGTCAATCCTTGCTTTTCGACCAAGACGAAGCGTTTGTCGGTAAAGACAAAATAGTCACGAATAAGTTGATACGCATGCTCAACACGTTCGCCCGGCGCAAGAATCTGGCTAAATTCCTGTTGAATTTTTGCGGGGTCGATTTTAGATGCGTTACCAAGTACACCATCCAGTAGTCCCATAAAACCTCCTTGTGAAATTGCAGTTGTATTTGCCTAACGCCTCACATCACCAGACGCAAAAAGCAGAACGAGGAACGAGCGGCGCTTTTTGCTGTCCGAATGCATATGATTGTTAGGACGATCATGATTATAATAAATATTTGCTCATAAAAGGCAAATATTCTTTAACAAATTCTTGACAATGGACTTGCACTAATTCGCGAACTTCATTTTTATCTACTTTATCATAAAGAATGAATGCAGACCTTCGTTTTCCAGAGTGCTTCTTGCTGATGTCCAAGGTATTAAAATCAACTCCAATAAAGGAAGAAATGTTATATAACTGATTTGATATATCAAAGGTATCAATGACAAGCAACTTTTCGGATGGTACGCTGCAAAGGACTTTGTGTATATGATCTTTCCAATATGACAGGTAGCTTCTTATGGGGTATATATTTTTTACCTGCTTTAGGCTCGCAAATTCATGTTCGTAATTATATTTAGAATACCTGTGGTGTTCCAATAACGCCCAAGAGTCAGTGTTTCTCGTGAGGTAATTTTGATTTACCTCTGATTCAAGCCAAGACATTGGTTCTCGCACCGTCATAATAAATTTGGCTTGCGGAAATTGCTCAACCAAAAAGTCGAGGATATGGTGAAGATAGTGGCTTGATTCCATGTCGAGTCTTAACGCTTTATCACGAGAACATAGAATTTTGAGCATTCTATTTCTACTATATCTTTGATGATTCCAATCGATTATATTAATTATTGCTTCTTTATGATGTGGCTCATGTGCTGCTACATAATATTTATTAAATATATTAGCCATAGTATGGGTTCCGCTTCTCGGAAGCCCCACGCAGAAGGCATGAAATTTGCGATGCGGAACAGGCAATAGGCCATTAATTTCACTAGATAACAATTGAGAAATTAGCTTCAACCTCTCCCGTGGCGAAAAATATATGCCATGAATTTGTGTTGAAAAAAGATTGCGCATAACAGTTCGTAGAATCATGTGGCGTTGTCCTATGTATCATGTATCGTCCTAACGACCAAGCTCATCGGCGGCAGTGAAGCACAGCGGAAGTGCCTTCCGGTGCAGTGCCTTGTTAGCCTCTGTTCATTCTTGATGATACCAACAAGCTGGAAGTGGAAGCGAAGGGTTCGAGGTATTGTCCGAATCAAGAGGGTGCGGAAAATCACGTCGATAAAAAGAGTTTTTAATCCGATCCTTTCTCAAGAATGTAAATTCCATTACTCTGGGTATCTCGATATTAAAGAGTCTGACGAAACCACAACAATTGTTAGGGTGAATATGAACGCACGTATGTGTATTTAAAAGTTTTTTGAATACTCTAACCTTATTTCTGTCCAGGTTATCGACCCCATGGAACTCTATAACAATGATTCTGAAACGCTTCATTAATTCAACCGAAACCGCGCTGAGAGCCTCATATTCGTAGCCCTCAATATCCATTTGCATCATAAAATCATTGATAGTTTCTTCCGATGATTTCGCCACCCATTGATCAAGTGTTATGAAGTTCTCTCTGCTGTATCCGCCGATAAACGTTTTGGAGAACTCAAACAAATGGTGAGACTCGGATGGAGCATCTACCGATGCATCAGCAAGATAAACTCTCATCCCACGATCTGCACAGTCTTTTTCAAAACCTGATATTATGCTAACTCCTGGCGAGAAACAGGCGCTAATACCAACTAAGTCATTGGGTATTAAATATCCACCATCACCATGTGGGCCGAAGCGTATAAGATGCATATCAGTGTCTGCTGGATATAGGCGCGGAATTATGCTTTGGTATCGCAACCAATAATCTATCTTTCGTACCATGCGCACCGCGGGTCTCATTCCTGGGATTTGTTTTGCAAACTTTCAGACTGCATTTATGAATTTATTCCTTTCGCTAACATAAAATTCCACCTGCCGCTACGGAACGGAGCGGAACAGCGGTCAGGTGTAGCGATTTGTTATGTGGTAATGCCTCAATAATCCGAATGGTCCAGTTATCTCCTTTTCCAGGTATTCGTGCTTCAGAAATCTGTTGCAGTAAATATCTTCAACTTCTCGATCACAATCATGGACAAATATAGCCCCGGAATTCCTGACCAATCTTGATGAGAGATAGATACTTTTCATTCTGCCTGAAGTTTGATCACCCCAACCCTCAGGCCCATCAACAAGGATGACATCCCATTCCTCTTTTGCCACTTCACTTGGTAAGGTCATGTCCAATAGTAATAGAGATTCAAGAAGCATCTTCCAATCTTTTCTTTGAGTATTGTAATTGACCAGGAATGCTTTTAGATCTTCTGACCTGCTTGTAACTCTTTGAAACCAATCATTGTTATCTTCAAGAAAAATAGTAACTCCACCTCGGTTGAGTTTAAGCCAAAACACACTGTCATTTCCTAACCCGAATATCAATAGTTTGCAGGGTGCCTTTCCTTTTACAGTTACCACAATAGCTTTCAATTGTTCCGCACTTAACTGAATCTCGTTCAGTCTTATCATCATTGAAATACATACGTGTACTGGCCAAAGTCTGGCTAACTCAATACTCGGCCGTGCAACCAAGTACTTTACGATTTTCTTAAGAGTCGTTCTCATCACTTCCTTCTAAAACCATAGGTGTTGATACCACATAACGAAAAACTAAGCCGGAGTCACGAAGCGGCGATCGGCTTGAGCGACGGGTTATGCCTTTCCTATTTGCGGTTCAAGGCCAGGTTGCAAAAGGCCTGTGCAATTAGTTTTCTGTAGTCCCTTCTACTTTATCATGTGGTGCGCTTCTCTTCATTAAGAAATAGCCAACCGTCAGCGCTACAATAATAGATGCAATTCCAATCAGGCTTAGGCTGTCCACCTCCTTCAGATCTAATATGATTACCTTCCGAGCAATTGCGATTATTGCCACTGAAAGAACTACTTCATAATGAGGTTGCCCTTGAGTTATATAAGTCTTCATTATGGTTTCCAGAAGTTCAATCCCTATAACGACAAGCATAAACAGTCCAAAGATTTCAAGCAACTGATTAACGTCGAGGAGAAAGTAAGGGGGATGTATGATATCTTTGATTATAAGCCAACCCAGGTCAAGGGTGGCAAGTCCCAGTACGATTGCCATCATCACCATAAGTGCTTGAATCATAAACTTTTCGTATTTCTTCAATATATCGAACAACATATTCTGTTCACTCCACTTTTAACAGTGTTTTTGATGTATTAATGTATCATATTATATCCATAATTCGGGGCATAACCCTCATAACAACAATTAGATGGATCCGCCTAAACTGCGGATTTTTGAATTATAATCCATATAAGACGCAAATCACAAACCACTCAAAATACCGTCAATCGTTTTAATATACAATACTTAACAATTGCATTACGTTTTATTTTAGCATCTTGTATGGATCGGCATAAAAACGATGCTTACAAGCCGTCAGCAAGCCTTTTTTCTCCATGACCACCCTTTTTAGCACCTATATCTTTATGCTCCAAAATTCAGATCGTCGTTACGAAACTGTGCTCATGGACTCCATCCCGGAAGGGGAAAAAATAGGGCGATAGCAAAGATGAGCCTCTCATAGTTCACTCACCCATCGCCTCACTCAACCTCTCACGAACAAATTGGCTGAGACGGGCTATGCCGAGATTTCGGGACAGTTCAACCGGGTCGCCATTGGTTGCAAGCAGTTTGTCTATGGCACCGAGGCACCGAGGATCCCCAGGGCACTGATCTATTCCTGGGAGATGTATTCGACCTCGTGCATGACGCGCCGAACCTTATCGCCACCGGCATCACTCTCAGAGGTACTATCTTTTTTACCTGTTGCGCCCTTCCATCTTTTCGGCTATTTTTATACCTTATAATAAAATTAGCCGAATCATGCCGTACAAGACCAGAACACTTGAGATCTTTTTCCTGCAAGCGAGTCAACAATTCTCAGTCATGCTGCTGACCGGACCTCGCCAAACCGGAAAAACAACATTCCTTCGACACTTGGCAGGAGAAGAGCGGTCGTATGCCACTCTTGACGACCCAATGCTCCGGGCACTCGCCAGGGAAGAACCTGCCCTGTTTCTGCAACGCTTTACCGCACCGGTTCTCATCGACGAAATCCAGTACGCACCCCAGCTCCTGCCCTACATCAAAATGGCGGTCGACAACGAGCCGCAAGCCGGAAAATTCTGGCTCACCTGTTCACAGCAATTCCATTTGATGAAGGGGGTCAGTGAATCGCTCGCTGGTCGTGTCGGGGTGGTCAACCTGCTTGGATTCTCGCAGAGAGAGCTTTTTG
>CAIJWE010000017.1 GCA_903824295.1 uncultured Chlorobiaceae bacterium | reverse complement strand
TTTTGTCGTAATCCCTTTTGATATGTCAGGTCGTAGATAATAGTACCCTGTGAAACCCTTGACTGGCGGGCCTCGGCGGGCCGAAATACACGGAGCAACCTTTTTTGCTCCAACACTCTGTCAAATAACATCTTTTTCAAGGCAGATCAAAACAATAACTTCATAAAGAACAGTCAGTTGGCGATGCTACACGGAGCTATTAACGAGCTTTACACTGTAACCGATTTCATAATATTACGTTACTATTTTTAACACACTGAATAGCAGGTTTTCGAAAAGCTCCGTGCAGGTATAACGCTTCTACATGGGTCAAGTAATGAAATAATAAGCGTTTTCGCTCATTTTTCCTTGTCCGGTAATGATAATGTCATCCTTACACGATTCACAAATCCGGTAAAAGCAAACAAGGCATCATTAAAGAAACCACTTTACGTTCATGATCGAGACAGAAAATTTGTAATTTATCAGGCAAAGGACGTGGCGGTGTTTGCACGTTTTTTGTCGGCACCGTTCAATCTCAATAATCCGGAGCAACGCATGGGGTGGCTTTACAACCAGATGGCTCGACCTGATACGCTGCGTCAAGCGTGGAACAAGGTGGTTTCGAACGACGGCATGGCTGGGTACGACCGGCGATCGATTACCGACTATTCGTGGCGCATTGAGGAGCATCTTGCCGCCCTCAGCAAGCAGCTTTTGAGCGGCACTTACGAGCCGCAGCCACTTTTGAAACTCGTCATGCTGAAACCGAGCGGAAATCTGCGCACCCTCCTGATTCCTACCGTGATGGAGCGCGTTGCGCAAACTGCGGCCGCAATTGTGCTCACTCCACTGGTAGAATCGGAACTTGGAGCAAATACCTTCGCCTACCGTAAGGGCTTGTCGCGCATGACGGCGGCTCATGAAATTGAGAGGCTGCGAAACCTTGGGTACCAATGGGTCGTTGATGCCGATATCAGCAGTTTTTTTGATACGGTTGATCATCCGTTGCTCTTTCAGCGGTTTCGTGAGCTCTGTGACGATGAGGAGTTGCTCCGACTGATTACGCAATGGTTAACTGCGCTCATTGTTGACGGGCATAAAGCAAAGATAAACAATACCATTGGCCTGCCGCAGGGGTGCCCCATTTCGCCTATGCTGGCAAACCTCTATTTGGATAAATTTGATGAGCGCATGGAAAAAGAGGGGTTCAAGCTGGTGCGATTTGCTGATGACTTTCTCATTCTCTGCAAATCAAAACCAAAAGCCCAGGCAGCCCTCCAGCTTTCAGAAAGTGCGCTGGCAGAACTGAAACTGCAACTCAACAACGAAAAGACGCAAATCACCACTTTTTCCGAAGGTTTCAAATACCTCGGTTACCTGTTTATCCGATCACTTGTACTGCCCACAAAAATGCACCCGGAGGAGTGGTACGACAAACTTGGCAAACTGAAACTCCGCAAAGCGCCAAAACAGGAGCAAACAGACAATCGTGATAACTACGAACTGCAAACCGGTGACTCCGGTACCATAACCGTCACAAAAGAGAAACTGCTTCAAACCGAATTTGGCGAAAAGCTGCTGCAAAGCCTCGAAAAACAGCAGATTGATGTTGACAAGTTTCTTGAAAAAACCGCGAAAGAGGACTGGCTGCTGCAAAAAGAGAAGCAGGCTGCCCTCAACAAACTGTACTCTCCGCTGCTCAACACACTCTACCTGCAAGAGCAGGGCTCTATGCTGTGCAAATATGGGGACCGGTTCAGTGTTGAAAAAGAGGGCAAGCAACTCAACAACATACATGTCCGCAGGGTAGAACAAATTCTGGTGCTTGGCAACATCTCTCTCACCACTTCAGCAATGCAGTACTGCATGTGCAACAACATTCCCGTCACCTTCCTTTCGCAGCACGGCAGTTATTTCGGCAGGCTCGAAGCCACCACGGCCGACCAGTCGGCTATCGAACGCTTCCAGTACCTCCGTTCGCTTGATGAACCATTTACTCTTGATATTGCCCGACGCATGGTTGAAGCAAAAATCAGAAATTCATGCGCCATGATCCAGAAACGGAGAGCCTTGGCGTGGGAAAGCAATGGCGAGCTGAAAGAAAAATTTGATAACACTCTTGTTCTCATGAATTCGCTCGCTGAGCATACCAAAACCTGTGAACGAATGGAGACGCTCAGAGAGCTCGAAGGCAAATCGGCAGCACTATACTTTGAACTCTACGGGCTCCTCTTCAAAAAAGAACTTCCCTTTTACAGCACAGCATTTCGTCGGGTACGTCGGCCACCGACCGATCCGGTGAACAGCCTGCTGAGCTTTGGCTATACACTGCTGCACAACAACATTTTCTCGCTCGTGCGCATGAAGGGTATGAACCCCTATATCGGATTTCTGCACGCAGAAGAGAAAGGCAACCCAGCGCTGATCAACGATCTCATTGAGGAGTTCAGAACGATTATCGACTCCATGACGCTTGACACGCTCAATAAGGGTCTGTTACGAAACAAGGATTTTTATTATCCTGCCACCCAAGCAGGATGTTTTATGAACGATGATGCGCGAAAAAAGTTTCTTGACGTGTTTGAACAACGGATGTGGGAAGAGTCGCACGATCAAAAAGGCGGCAAAACCATGAATATCAGGAGGCATATTGAATCGCAGGTGGTCAAAATCAGTGAAGTGCTCGCCGGAACAAGAGCGCTTTATGAGCCTTGGCAGGCAGAATGGTAAATCCTGATTTTGCGGGCTCATGTAATGTAATAATAGTCGTTTTCGCTCACTGTTCCCTGCCCGAGAATGGTGATCTCCTCTTTGCATGACTCACAAATCCGGTAAAAGCGGACGCTGTCTTCCTCCAGCTTCATCACTCGTTTCAATCGACGCTGCATCTGTTGCACCTGCCGTTCAGTCAGGTCGCACTCAAAAACGCTGTACTGCACCCGTACTCCATAAGCCTCCATCAGTTTTGCAACTTTCGGCAAGCGTTTTATGTCGCAAATATCGTACGAAACAAGCAGAAACATGGGTTATCTCCTGGTGTAGGGCGTATAGGGTTTCTCTCCTTTCAGGTAGAGGGCAAACTGGCCAACCTGCAAGTCAAGGCAACGACGGTAACTTACCTGATAGCCGGTTGCGGTATGAGTTGTTTCGCGGTGCATGAGGTTTTCAAATTCCCGCAGATAGATTTTGCGCGACTCGTCGTTCAGGTAACACCCTTTCGGAGTTCCGTCGTCATGGCGTGCAATGGTGAATTCATGCAGGCCGATCAGTTGCTTGTTGATAATGCCGATGACCATACCATCAATCAGCGTTCTGAACTCTTCAATCAGGTCACTGATCAAGGCGGGGTGCTGCGGTTTGTCGGCATGGAGAAAGCCGACATAGGGGTGGAGCCGGTGGAGCCGTGCCATCGAAAAGAGGTTGTTGAAGAGCAGGCTGTAGCCAAAACTGAGCATGGCATTGACCGGGTCGGTAGGCGGACGGCGAACTCTCAGCTTGAAGGTAAAGGTACCGGGTTCGAAAAGCTCCTCAAAAACACTGAAATAGAGCGCCGCACCCTCCCCTTCATAGCCGCGAACCGCATCAACGCTCTCCGCCCTTTCGAGCGCCTCTTCGAGCTGGTGCATCCTCGCAATGGCTTGGTGCAGCGGCTCGTTCAAAGGTTTTGTTTCGGCATGTCGTTTCAACAGGACGCCGGAGTTGTGCAGTTTGGCACGGACAAAATTCTGCGCACATACAAAGAGGAACTTCTCATCCGTTGAACGCTCAAATTGCAACCGTTCAAGCGCAATGTTGACATCGTCGGTCGATTCTATCCGGCAGTAATACTTGCCCTGTTGCGAAAGCAGCAAAATCGGAATGTTTTGTATCAAGCAGTGCCTCATGGCCGCCGGGGTAATCATGCAGGCGCCAAAAATAACAATCTGGCCAACCTTGATGGAGGGCAGTTCAATCAGCTCCAGCTCTTCACTCTCCCTGGCATGGGTAACCCGAAATCGCTCGTTTTCAATGCGGAGCGTCGAGCCTTGCTCCTCAATATAGAGCGTGCGGAGAAATGCGGTATCGTCACTCATGGCTCAGCCTGGTTATGCGGTTTCAAGAAGCTGGTACTTGCCAAGGCCGAAGGTTGAGCCTTTGCCGATGTGCAGGTACTGACCCAACTTGAAGAGCGGCAGATACTGCCCTGTTTTGCCATTGAACGATACTGTACCGAGCATACCACCGAGCTGCATCTCCTGCTTCTGGCGGGTTGAATAGCGTGTCCAGTCGAGCCAGTGGGTGCGTGACTCCTGAAGCGTGACCGCTCCGCTCTCGAATGCCAAGTTCCGGCTGCTATAAGTCTGTTGAACCGGATTGTCCCCATAAAGCTGCGCGAGCACAAATGCCCGATGATAGAGCAGCTTGAGCAACAGGTAAAATTCATCGTCACTTGTGATTGAAGTAAGTAACCCCGGCCCTCCACCAGGCTTCCAGGCACTCTTCATGCGCACAGGCGTCTGGAACTTCATGGAGAGCCGGCGATCAAGAGTTGCAGCCTCCTCAAGAATATCCTTGGCTGAATGCACCGCAAAGCCGCCACTCAAATTACCCTCGTCATAAATATTTTTGCCATTGTCGTCCACAACCGTGAGCAGCTTGAAGCGCCCGCGACCCCGACCAATGCCAAGATCTTCGCCAAGAATCATGAAGGCATAGACAAAAAAAGGCAGCTTGTCGATAGCGCTGCCAAAGAGGGTCAAACCATAAGAGATGCTGCTACCGGGATGAAAGTGCTGCCGCTCCGTCATGGGTGGATCAAGCACAAAAGGGTGCGGCGCATCAGCCCCGATACTGAGCCGTTCGGCTGTCTCCTTCGGCACCTTCGTTTCAAACACTGTAAAATAGGCACAGGCCGTCTTCAACATGCAGGGCCCGCACTGCCGGTCACGACTGAGGCAAGTCGCTTTTTTGAAGGCAAACCCGAAGCCACCCCGCAGGGCCGCCCCCTTGTAGTCCGGCAACTGAATCTCCTCCGTAGGCTCAATGGTAAACTGAAACCGCGCTATGCGGAGAGGGTGGAGGGGTGTGTACATAGTAATGGTTATTGACAATCAGTTATTTCATGCGCTTATCCCTCAAGAGAGAGCTTTACCCAGCCCAATGGTAAGGCAGGCAGTCCATTTTTTAATACAGCCGATCGAGTAGAGGGAAATGGAAGATTTCCGAGTTTCAACAGTTTCAGGTAAGAGCCTAAAAGCGGCTTGACATCAGATTCGATATTATCAATCGCCAAACCGATAGAATTGTCAAACCACGTTTTTCCTCCTCCAATCCTGATAATCGCTTCTTTGGAGTTCAATGAAGCAATCCGACATTCAAGGTCTCGATAGAAGTCTTTAAATCCGTCAAAATTATGCGCGTGGTTGTCAAATACCTTGAGTTCATGCAAACATGCATCTTTTGAAAAAGCATTGACGATGCTGAACAGCTCTTGTACCGATTGTGTCTCTATAAATTTGAATCCGGTTATGTCTTGAGATTTGAGTAGCGCAATAGAGAAGGTGGTGCTTGTACCTGGAGGCATTGTTTCACTCCATTGGGGAATTGATGAGTGCTTCTCTGGAAGAGAATCATCGGATATCGTTACTGTAGAGAAACGCTCCACTTCACTGACACACAAAACTGAAGGGGAAACACCATCGGAATCGCTTACCCGCAAGTATCTGAAAGCATTTGGAGATAACGCTTCTATGCAATGAAGATCAATCGGAAAGCCCCTTAAATCCCACCGATATCGTTTAGCAACAAGATTTTTTATTTTTTCAAGCTCCAGTTCACCTCCTCTGCGGTTCTGCAACCAGTATAGTATAGCCGCTGTGCGAAATACCCCTTTGATAGTACTTCCTGGGATAAAAGGTCGCCCAGCGGTTGCAATGAATGAGCGAACAGGCTTTTTGTCAATGACCCCGTCTATGTCTATTCTTCGCTTTTCAAACTGATCCAAAGGTTGCCCAATGTGATTATCAAGAAATTTGGAAAGAGAAAAACCAGAGCGGTTGTTATCAATGGTATCACGAATTCCCGCAACAAATATTTCGATCAGTTCTGGCCGCTCATGAAGAACGGCATGAAGCTTCCTTTCGTCGAGATAGACCAGTTGCTTTCCATCCTGGACAAAATCCGTGTAGGGAGAGAGAACGGCCTCTTTTCCAGCCCCGATAAACAAGGGAGAAAGTACTGTCAGCTTGACAGTTTTATTCAGTAGATTGTTGGTCATGGCAAAGCCCCCAACGGAATGGAAAAATTCATACCGTAACGTAAAACACTCCTGTCTTGAGCGGGCGAAACGTCGATAATACTGCCTTGTATATCCTGGCGGAGCAATGCACCTTCCTTTACGAAACGTGCCTGCAAGCGATGTTTATCGGGATCTCCCCTGACACCAAGAGATCCACCACCACGAACGAACAACTCATAACAATGCAGTCCGTCACGAAACTCCTTATCATCAGAAGGTGAAATCGGTGAAAGCCCTACATACCATGAAGCATTACGATGGTCAGCAATATCGACATCAATTACCTTAACCATTTCAAATTGGCCACGTCCTGAAGATCGCTGGCCTCCAACACCTTCATCGGCCATAATGCGAATCGCTGCCAGAAATTCTTGCAGTTCCTCTTCGTTTAAAGTATGCTTCAGAAGAAAATAAAATGCCCCTTTCAGTTGCCCCGCCGAATATGGCAAGTCGGTAAACTGGACGCAGGTTTCATGGTAAATCCGGTCATTCTGTTCAATGGTATGCACCTTCACTTTCGGGGCTGTAACGACATGGCGGAATGCCTTTTTTTCAAAGCCTCCCGTTGTAACGGGCAATTCATCTTCGAGATAGACAAACTCAGAACCGATTGAAGGATAGTCCAACGGGTTGAGAGTCGTTGAGATGGTTTCAGAATCAAAACCAAGTTGTAACGCATTCCATACACCTGTCGAAAGGTAGCGCACTTTTTTTAATCTTTTTGGATCACATTGTTCAGGAAAATCTATGGCTGGCTTCGGCAAAAAAAGCACAGGGTTTTCCTTACACAAGAGAGCATAAAAGCCGGATGAAAAGCGCAGTTTCCCTTCGTTAATAATCTGGATAAAGCGCTCTGCACCATTGAATACAAACGCATAAACATTGGTCAAAGCCGAAAAGAGCGTATCGGCATGTAAAATGTCACTGGTGTCATCAAGGCTGGTTTCACCAAGATGAAACTGGGCGCCATTTCCGGGAACAAGCAGGATGGCTTTCATAAACAGCCAGATGTAAAGGTTATTCCTTCCAGCTTCCTTCTCACATTAGCTCCAAGGTAGTCATCAATTTTTTTTATCGTTATCGTAACGTTGTCGAAACAAATTTTCCCACACCCCCGCGAGCCTTGACCTCCAAGGTAATCATCCTCAAGAATCCTCATGGCCTTGATAAGGTGATTCAAGTGGCATTCTCTCTGATGATCGTCGAAAACATTGTAAATGATTTCAAAATCAAACTGTGTTCCAGCAGGCACACGTTCAAGCTGTCGTGGATTTATTGCCGTGCCTGTCATGCGCTTGATGGTATTCTCCCATTTGCTTTCAGTGTAGAAATCTTCATCAAGCTCACTGAACAGTGTGTGTCTGTTTATTCGAAAATGATCTTCATCAAGCATGGCGTCACGAACAATCAGGCGAGCAGGGGTAACAGAAGGAGGAGTTCCGTCAGTAATTTTGTCGTTCGCATCTCCGAACAATTCTATGATATAGGAAAATTGCCTGTCTATGATGGCGTTAGGTGGTAGATATTTCTCAGAACCGATACCTATCGAGCCAACTTCCCTTGCAAGAATTGAGCGGAGCTTCCCTTTTAATGAACTTCCAGGGATGAAGGGAAAACCATTAGCCGTCTTGATGACATTAAGGGGAACACCACCAATGTCAAGCGATGTTTTTGATCCACCGACATGCAATCCAGTTTTTGCGACAATCTTGCCCGTAATGAAAACCTTGCCGGTGAATTTATTCATTTTCCTTCCCTCCGTAATATTTGTGATAGGCTATAACTGCCTCATAAAAAGCCTGGAACTGCTTAAGCTTTTCAGGGCTATCAACGTTTGATATAAGCTGGTCAAGCAGAAATATCATGGTTTTCATTTCATTTGTAGTATCTGATCTTCCAGCAATAAAGGCTAACTTTGGCCTGAGCAAATAGAGCTTGTAATAGCGTTCACTTTCAATTTTTTGTACCCTTGCAAAAATATTACGCAATTGCGATGTCGTCATCTTTTTATAATTGTCATAAATAAAACGTTTCACGCGATCAATATAATCGTTATACGCCCCACCACTGAGTTTACTATCTCCGAGAATTAACTCCACATAATCATCCTCAAATATACGCCTGATGTAACGATCTGATGTTGTTTCAGCTTCGCTCCACACAATAACTGAACCTGGGTCTGTTGATGATGTGTGCGAGGTCAGATTTGATGTTTTTTTAGACTGTGTATTCATTTACTCATTCGGTTATGGGTTCAACTATGCGACTATCTTTTCGACAGGAAAATTCAGCCCATCGCGCTCCGACAGCAATCTTCATCGGGTTGACTGCTTCTCCTTTCATGGCGCTGAACACTACATTTTCATACGCGTTAACGATATAACCAGCTATAATTTTTGATTCTTCTTTCCTGAGATCCCGCAGGAAATAGGCCATACGCCAAACCTTTTCACCAACCGGTTTCTGGCTATTCAACCATTCACGTTCTTCCCTGTTATTGTTTTTCTGTGCATTGTACATTCGTACGGCACGGTCATGGAGCACTTCAAGACCATCACACCCCCGGAGCACTTTCTGGATAACAGCTTTTGATTCCTCATAACTATTAACCATTTCGAGCAATTTCTCCTTAATCTCCCAAGCCTCACGGAACTCCTCCCAAGTCAGATTCTGACCAAATACGTTGATGGTGTTTTTATTCGGGCTATCGTGCTTGGCTTCGTACAAACGTTCTTCGGCAAGAACGGCAAAACGGGAAACAGGAAAATGCTCGTCAACCACAAGTAGAGACGCTGACAAGGTTACGGATTTGTTCTCACACACAAATTCCCGGAACTCTTTTTCTAAGAGCATCGCTATATCAAAAACCTTGTGCCATGCGCCAACAATGAACAAATCATCACCACCTGAAAAAATGACATAGAGGTAGTCCTTGTACTCTTCTTGTTGCAGCAAGGTATTCATGTAACCTTCAAAAAACCACTGCAATGAACGTGACAATGACATCATCCTTGATGGCGTTCTTATTTTGTTCTCAAAACCTTTCGAAAATATCTCCCCAAGATTATCTACGTCCATCTTGAGGATGCCAAGCTTTTCCGTACCGGTTTTATAAAAAGCTTTGAATGCAAGTTGTGAGTAGGTAATGATATGACCGGGCTCTATATCTCTTTTTTCGCCATTTTCATCTTCGTCGAGATAATCATCAATCGAACGGCCGCACTCTTCAAGCTCATCTTCAAACTGTTTTATCGTTTCAGCAGACCAGCGGGGCAAATCCTTGACTGAAAACCTGAAACCCTTATAATCTCCTTCAAATTTTGTTGAATTGAATGCAATCTTTTCAAGAGAGATCACATCATTAAAGCTGAAATCGTAGGCAAGCTTGTGCAATGCAATTTTCCAGCCCTCTTTTTCTGAATCAACCGCATCAGGAATGGAACTTGTTATTGAGTATGCGTCCTTCTTCAACTGCTGTGTAATTTCAAAAAAACGGTCTTTTTCGTCATTTGTCCGGGGAACCTGTTTGAAGGTATCGAATACCTTGTCCGCACCAAGCAAATGAAATTTCCGAAGTTTCTCTTTTTGTAACTCGATGTTCACCTCTGCCCATTTTTCTCCGAATCGATCCATAAAATCCCCTATTCGAATATCAACACATGCAAGAGAGAGATAGAGTTCTTCTCCAATCAGCGCATCCATAATCTTCTCTCTGCACCAATCAAGCGCTGTTCTTCTGCATTTAGGAGCAAGAATATAAAATTGTCCTCCGCCATTATACAAGAGGTTTGCTGGCTTCAGATGAAGTTCATCAAGAACTTTTTGAACACAGACATCGGCAAGCATCTGAACATAAAAAGAACGCGCTTTAAGTGTTTTTGCTGCTCCCTTGGAAGGAACATTAAAAATAAAGTCCTGTATTCCCGAAATATCCCCGGATATGAGGATACAGGGCGCAGGAAAATCATCCTTTTTGTATCCATCATTGAATATTTTCTTATCCTCTCCCTGCCATGATCCATCTTTCCATTCATCATACAAACATATCGCGATAGCTGCTGTCACCCGCAGATGATCGAACAGGCAAATGTCAGGTTTGTCAAGTAATTTACTCCCAAATTTATTGGGAGTTTGAGCAGGTACAGCGTGAAAAAATTTGTGCAGCATTGGCAATAGCTCTTCATGAGCTGTAATCTTATTGAATAATCAGCAATTCCCGATTTACAAATGTTAAATAGAATTATATCAATTAATCCCAGCTATCAATTTTATCTCATAAAGATTTCCATTACCACAAAAAAAGTGGTTATTCGGAGAGATTAATCGAGAC